>CAZWDD010000332.1:0-6199 GCA_964632345.1 uncultured Solibacteraceae bacterium
CGGCAGGGGGTCGGCGGCGGTGGCGGTGGAGTCGCGCAGGGGGCTGCGGTCCTGGGCGGGACGCCGGTCGGGCCGTTCCCGCTTTGCCGTCTGTGCCATCAGCGGCAGCGCCGCGATCAAAATCCAAGCCAAAAGTCGCAAAGCTCACCTCGCTGCCGCATCGTGGCGGCGTACGTTCATTTTGTCAGTCTTTTCGTCCGGGTGCGGCAGCATGACCAGCAGCTGCGCACGGGCTTTTTCTATGCAATTGTGATACCATTTGTATCAGGAGATTTTTTTAATGGCAAAACCCGCCTTCGCGCCGGGCGCTCAGGTTGAGCACGGAAAGTTCGGCCTGGGGAGCGTCGTTGAGTGCACCGAAGAGTTCGTTAAGATCAACTTCGATGACCACGGCGAAAAGAAGTTTGTGCTGTCGATCGTGATCGCGAGCCTGAAGAAGAGCGACCGTACGCCGCCCGCTGGCAAGAAGAAGACGACGCGCAAGAAGGCCGCCGCGCCTGCCGCTGCTGCCGTTTAGTTTCGCCCGTTTACTCTCCCTCTTCCGTCAATCCCTCCGCCCGTAGACCCCGGAGGAGATAGCCTTGTGCGTTGCGCGGATAGCCGAAATCCCACCAGGGGGCCTCGCCGCCGCTTTCCCATACTCGCACGTTGGTGTTGGTGAGAAGGGCGGAGAAACGCTCGTCGGCGGCGGCGACTTGTGGTTCGAGTCCGAGGAGCGCGATGGCGCCGCGGAGATCGAGATCATGGCGGTACTCCTGGAGTCCGTAGCGGTAACCGGCTTCGACCTCGGCGACGAACTCGTTCCAACGACGGAGGAGACCCTGGCTTCCCGCGGCGACGATGTGCGGCGGGAAGCCGCTATCTTCGAGATAGGCGATGATCTCTGCTTCGGTCAAGCGAGCCGGACCTTTGGTTCCGGTTCGTAGTCAATGAGCGCTTCGCGTCCGCCGTTCAGAATGGAGAGCCGGCCGGCCTCGACGACAAGTTCGTTGTAGCGGCTGTTGGCGGGGGTTGCGAGGACGCCTTTTTCGTCGATTTCGGCGAGTAACTGCTGGCGGGCGGGGACGTCGCCGGCCGCGTCGACTCGGTAGATGGTCTTGACGAGATACTCAACGCTGCGGACGCCATAGCCGACCGGTTCGAGGCCGGGGCCGCCGAGGTCGTTGTATTGGAAGTAATCCGGACTGGGTTCGCTGTAGAAAGTGGCGCCGGGTGCGTCGGCTTTTTGCGAGAAGGTATAGGCGAGGCCACGATACTGGTCGGAGTGGTCGAGCATGGCGCCGGTGCCGCCGCCGCAGTACATGGTGATGCCCTGGGTATTGGGGCCAGGGCCCTCATTGGGGTAACAGAGTGTGGTCTGCACGTTCAGGACGGCGCCGTTGTCCCAGCGGACGCGGGTATCGCACCAGAGATAGCCCTGGTTACCGTTGGGGTAAGTGTCGATGATGCCGTAGTTGGAAACGGAGACGGGGCGGAGGCCGGTGATGAAGTGAACCAGGTCGACATAGTGGCAGCCGATGTAGGTAAAGCAATCGGTGTTATCGACGGTGCACCAGTTCTGGAAGTTGGACTCGCGGTAGTACCACTTTTCCATGAGGCGAGCGGTGCCGAGTTTGAACTCGCCGAGGCGTCCGGCACGGTAGAACTGGCGGGCCTTGTGAGCGCGGTCATCGAAGCGCTTGTGGTATTCGACACCGACGAAGAGGCCACGGTGGCGGGCCTGGCGTTCGATTTCGATGGACTCGCGGGCGGTGAGGACGAGAGGCTTGACGCAGATGACGTGCTGGTTGCGGCGGAGGGCCTCCATGGTGGCGGGGAAGTGGAGTTGGTCGGGCAGGGCGATGACGACGACGGAGCGCTCCGGCATCTCATCGAGCACGGCTTTGTAGAGATCGGGCTGTGGCCCGGCGGCAAAGGCTTCGGGGTAGGCGTGGAAGCTCTGGCCGGGGAAGGCGTTGCGGATGGAGGGAGCTGCGGCGAGGGCCTGCACGGTGCGGGCGTGCTGGGCGCAGACGGTGATTTCGCCGACCTCGCCGTTGCGCTGCATTTTGTAGAGCGCGGGCAGGATCTGATCGTGGGTGATCATCCCGCCGCCGATGATGAGTACGGGTTTCATTCGGCGAGGGCCTCAACGAAGGCTTCTTCAAATGCGGCGAGGCTCTCGTCGACGGCCTCGGCGGTGATGTTCAAGGGCGGGCAGACCTTGATGGTTGCGCCGCCGAAGCCGACGGGAGAGAACATGAGAACGCCCTTTTCGATGGACCGGCGGATGGCGTTCCAGGCGAGGTCGGGGTCGGGTTCCATGGTGCCCGGCTTGATGCAGGCGATGCCGGCGACAAGGCCCTTGCCATCGACGCAGCCGATTTGCGGGTATTTGGCCTGCATGGCGCGGAAGTAGGCGAGCATGCGGTCACCCTGGACGCGGGCGTTTTCGACGAGGTTTTCGTTGAGGATGAGATCGAGGGAGGCCGCGGCGGCGGCGACGCAGACGGGGTTACCGGTGTGGGTGGAGGTCATGGAACCGGCTGGATGGAGGTCCATGATATCGGGGCGGCCGATGACGGCGGCGATGGGGAGAGAGCTGGAGATGCCCTTGCCCCAGGTGGTGAGATCGGGCACGATGCCGTAGTGTTCAAAGCCCCAGAGGGTGCCGGTACGGCCGAAGCCGGCCTGGACTTCGTCGCAGGTGAGCAGCGCGTCGTGGCGGCGGCACCAGGCGAGGAGTTTCTGCATGTATTCGACGGGCGCGAAGGAGGCGCTGCCGCCCTGGTAGGTTTCCAGAATGACGCCGGCGACATTGGCCGGGTTGACGCCTTTTTCGGCAAGCTGCTTTTCGAAGAACTCGAACGACGTATCGGGCGTGCGGAAGCCGTCGGGGAACTGCACCTGAACGAAACCGGCGTCGAGGTTGACGATCCACTCCTTGAGCGACGGGATGCCGCCGGCCTGCTGGGAGCCGAGGGTACGGCCGTGGAAGGCCTTTTCAAAGCTGACGATGACCACCTTTTCGCGGCCGCCGACCTTGACGCCGTGGGTGCGCATGAGCTTGATGGCGCACTCGACGGTTTCCGACCCGGTGGTGAGGAGGAACACCTTCTTGAGCGGATCCGGCATGAGCTCGGCGAGGCGCTTGACGAAGTTAGCGCGGATTTCGTTGGGGAAGCAGTAGTTGGTCAGCAGTCCGTGGCCGGCCTGTTTCTGAATGGCTTCGATGATCTCTCTGCGCCCATGGCCGGCGTTGGTGATCAAGACGCCGCTCGACCAGTCGATCCAGCGGTTGCCCCAGCGATCCCAGACCGAGAAGTTCTCAGCGCGGTCCCAGACGACGGGGGGCTGGCCCTGCATGGCGACGGGTTCGTATTGGTGCAACTGTTCCAGCACGGGAATGGACTCCGGGACGGGAAAGTCGGTGACAATGCGGCGGAGCGCAGTCTCCAGCGGGCGGACAGGGCGAGGGACGAGTTCGTAGTTTCTGGCCATGGAATCTTCTATTGTCCGGTAACGGGGCTGAAACGCGCAAATGAGAGGCGGCGTCCATGGCAGTGTGAGCATTGCAACTACCGTTCGCGTGCAGGAGAGCCTGCTGGCGCCGCTGGAAAAGCGGGCCCTGATCTGGATCGCTCAGCGGCTGCCGCGGGCGGTGAATTCGGACCATCTGACGCTGCTGGGGATTGGATCGATGGCGGCTGCGTCGATTGCGTACGCCTTTTCGGGGGCGCACCCGATCGGACTATGGGTGGTGAACCTGTGCCTGATCTTCAACTGGTTCGGCGACTCACTGGACGGGACAGTGGCGCGGGTACGGAACCGGCAGCGGCCGCGGTACGGCTACTATGTGGACCATGTGGTAGACGTAATTGCGATCTCGCTGCTGATGGGCGGAATGGCGTTGAGCGGGTATCTACAGCCGGCGATTGCGGCGTTTTTTCTGATCGGGTACTTACTGCTATCGAGCGAAGTGTTTCTGGCGACGCACTCGCTCAATAAGTTCCAGATCAGCTTCTTCAAGTTCAGCCCGACGGAGCTGCGGATACTGTTGATCGTGGGCAACCTGTTCGAGTATTATTCGGATCCGCGGATTTCGCTGTTCGGAAGGACGTGGCAGTTATACGACATCGGGTTCGGCGTGGGCGCGGCCGGGGTTCTGGCGATATTCCTGATCACGGCGGTGCGGCACACGGTGCAGTTATACAACGAGGAACGACTGGATTGATCGGGCGATGGCTGCGGTTCAACACGGTGGGACTGGCTGGCATCGGGGTGCAACTGGCCGTGCTGGCGCTGTTGCGACAGTGGACGGAACTGCCGGTGTGGGCCGCGACGGCGCTGGCGGTGGAAGCGGCGGTGCTGCATAACTTCTTCTGGCATGAGCGGTGGACGTGGGGAACGCGCGGGACGCCGGGGCTTGCCGGGCGGCTGTGGCGATTCCATGCGGCGAACGGGGTGGTGTCGATCGCCTCGAACCTGGTGTGGATGCGGCTGCTGACGGGCGGGGCGGGGATGCACTATCTGCCGGCGAACGGAATCAGCATCGCGATGACGGCGCTGCTGAATTTTGTATTGAGCGAACGGTTTGTGTTTCGTCCGGCGCGGTGAGTTACTCCACCCATTCGACGAAGGAGGATTCGAGCATACCGCCGAGGACGGAGGCGGCATCGTCCTCGACGGCGCGGAGAACTTTCTCCGCGAAAACGCGACTGCTCGAAATGGTCGCGGCACTGACGAGGGCGCGGTTCAAGAGAGTGGCGGGGCCGATCTCGGCGACAGCGACGTTGTGTCGCGAGCGGAGCCTGGCCTTGAGTCCGCGGATGACATTCCGGCGGTCCTTGAGCGACTCCGCATGATCGATGCGCAACTCCAGATGCAGGACGCCGATGACCGGCATACGTTCCACCTGTGAGGGTTAGATGTCTTCGTGCGCCACCTGTTCGGTAGCAAATGCCTCAAGGATATCGCCCTTCTCCAGGGCGTTGAACCCGTTGATGGAGATACCGCATTCGAAGCCCGATTTCACTTCGCTGACATCGTCCTTGAAGCGTTTCAGAGCGCCGATACGGCCGGTGAAGACCACATCCTTGCCACGGTTGACCCGAATCTCGGCAGAGCGCGGGATGGAACCCTCCAGGACGTAGCACCCGGCAACAGTACCGATCTTCGAAATCCGGAAGATCTCCCGGACTTCGGCGCGACCACGGAAGACTTCCTTGAAGACGGGCGCCAGCAGGCCCATCATGGCCTTCTTGATCTGGTCGGTGACTTCGTAGATGATCGAGTGGAGGCGGATGTCGATCTTTTCGCGTTCGGCGGCGGCCTGAGCATTGCGGTCCGGCTTCACGTTGAAGCCGATGACAATCGCGTTGGAAGCGGTGGCGAGCATGACGTCGGTTTCGGTAATGGCGCCGACGCCGGTCAGGAGCACGCGTACGCGGACCTGATCGGTGGACATCTTCTGCAAGGTATCGGAGAGCACTTCAGCGCTACCGCCGACATCGGCCTTGATGATGAGGTTGAGGTCCTTGGTTTCGCCGTCCTTCATCTGGGAGGCGAGCGCATCGAGAGTCATGCGCTTGTTCTTGGCCATCTGCACGTCGCGGTCGCGGGCTTCGCGGAACAGGACGATCTGTTTGGCCTTGGCGGTGTCGGTGACTACCTGGAAGCTGTCGCCAACTTCGGGGAGCATGTCGAGACCGAGGACCTCGACGGGGGTGGCGGGGCCGGCTTCGCGCACGGGCATACCGCGGTCGTCAAACATGGCGCGGACCTTGCCGAATACCGAACCGCAGAGGAAGAATTCGCCGACTCGCAGCGAACCGTTGCGAACGAGCACGGTGGCCACGGGACCGCGGCCCTTGTCGAGTTTGGCTTCGAGGACATTGCCGATGCCGGGACGCGAAGGGTTCGCCTTCAGCGCTTTGATGTCGGCAACGAGGAGGATCATTTCCAACAGCAGGTCGAGGTTCTGCTTGGCCTTTGCGGAAACGGGCACCATGACGGTGTCGCCGCCCCAGTCTTCGGCCAGCAGGCCGCGATCGGAGAGCTGCTGTTTGATGCGGTCGATCTGGGCGTCGGGCTTGTCGATTTTGTTGATCGCGACGATGATGGGGACACCGGCGGCCTTGGCGTGATTGATGGCCTCGATGGTCTGCGGCATGACACCGTCATCGGCGGCGACGACGAGGATAACCACGTCGGTGACCTT
>CAZWDD010000333.1:0-6198 GCA_964632345.1 uncultured Solibacteraceae bacterium
GCTTCGGAGTGGCAACGCAGTCTTGAACAAACTTGCGAAGGGTGGGATTTCTTGACGAATCGATTTCTTGCCTGGTCATCAAGGCCTTGGTCCGCCTTCGGACGGATGACGTAACGTGCTTCGCTCAACGTGGTCCGGTGCGATTCAGCCGTTCGTCAAGTCGCCGGAGCTTGTCTTCCCAGTAGCCGGGGCCGACTTCAATGGATGCACCCGAGTTCAAGCCTTCAAGTGCGAGGGATTCAAGCTCCTCCTCGGCGGCCTGGTCTGCTCCGACCAATCGCTCCACGTAGGCATCTACGGTCAGGCCTTCGGCTTCCGCCTTTTCGCGAATCCTCGCCTCAAGTTTCGGGTCGATCGTGATGGACATACTTCCTTCCTCATCCTATTAACGAACCATAGCAGAGATCCGGCTGGACGTCAGCCGAATATCCAATCCGCTCATAGGCTTGCCGCCCCTCGGTTGCCCCTGCCGGAGGATTCATGCTGTCGAGGATTGAAGAACCGCATCCCTGCCGCGGGAGGTCCAAGCCAGGCTTCAGGCCATCGAAGAGGAGATCATCGACGAAGCGACGCGGGTGGGAGAATTGCGGCACACTAAGTGTTGGCGGCGTTCAATCAATGAACATAAGAGAGTATTCCGCGCTGGCATTCGCGCTGGCGGCAATTGTCTCGTGCTCTCCGCCGTTTGAGGGGCGGCCGCCAGTGACGTGCTCGGCGCCAATGATTCCCCGGTGATACGACGCATGGCCCGGGCGGCGAGACGGTGACAATGGACTGTCGTGATCGACGCGAGGCTTCGGCACAATCGGCAGTGGAGCACCGCATCTGAATGTGGTGAATACCTACCTGGGGACGAAGGTGACGAGCAACGACGGGAACGGGCACACGCGGAGCCAGACGCCGGATGCGCCGCGGAATTCTGCGGTGTGGCCGGCGGTGACGGTGGGGCCATTTTCGACGGCGTTCCGCTGCAAAGGGTACATGGCGCAGACATCGACAACGGGGGCCAATGCGGAGCAGGCGAGTTACGGCGACGACCGCTACGCGCGGCCCTCGACGGTGACTTTGCCGAACGGGAGCACGGCGTGGGGCGGGACACGGTGGTATCGACGGTGGCGACGCAGTATGGGCCGTGTGTGCGTACACGCCGGTGGGGAAGGTGCGGAAGACGCCGTTGCCGTATAGGACTGGGGGGCGATGCGGTGGACCGCGAAAACGACAGGGCGGGTGCCATCGGTGGAGACGGGGTTTGCGGAGGAGGGGCGGCTGATTGAGTATGATCGATGAACCAGCGCATCTCCTTTGCGTTCCTGGACGTGGGAGTTCCGGAGGTAAGCAGGGAGTTGGGAATGGTAACAGTGACCATGTGCGGCAGCACTGCAATAAGGAGATTCAATCCTTTGGCCATAACGAAACTCGGTGACTTGGAATTGCTGGCTTTCCCAAGGAGAGTGCGATTCGCACTTGCTGCCGTATTGTTATGTGTGGCCCAGGGGCATGCGGCGGAATTCGGATGTTTCCGGCATCTGCGTCTGCCAAGATATCCGGCCGCATTGCGGGCCGCGAGGCTGTCTGGCGATGTGGTCTGTAGCGCAAAAGTGATTCCTTCGAAGCAGCAACTCGGCGTTTCCTGTGTTGCAAGCGACAGGCGTTTCCATGGGATCGCTGAACAGGTGGCGAAGGGTACGGAGTTGAATAGCAAATGTGTGGCCGGGCCGCCGGTGCAGTTTCGCATCCGATTCAAGGTCGTTCCGGGCGAAAAGTTCAATGTAGAACGGTATAGCATTCAGGATGGAGAACTAATCGTCGAGATTAGCCCAATGGAAGTGTCTGGGTAGTGCTTTTCGGTCAGGAAGCGAGGTTCGGGAGCGGAAGTTGGCGCCGGGGGTGAGGGCTGCAAGTGCCCATATTGGCGAGAGGGGCGTTCCGCAACGCAGGCGACGGTGTCGCTTTGATCGGAATGCCGCTGGAGGCGCTTGCGATGGCCTTCGGGCGAGGCGGGCGGGTTGGAGGCGCGGATGGCGCTATTGCTCGGCGTAGACTTCGATGCCGACGATTTCGCGGGATTCGACGCCGACGTAGATGGTGCCGTCGTGGTCGACCTGGGCGTTCTTGACGCCCCACTTCTGTACGGGCACGAGCGGCGAGGGCTGGTAGGCGATGAGTGCCACAACGGTCCCCGTTTATGGCGTGGGTGTGGGTGAGTTCGTCCCTGTCCGGAACGATGCTGGGCCGAAGCAGAGTGGCCGTTTTCAGGGTTCGACCGGGGCTCCGTGATGGGGCCGTAGGCGGGATGGTAGGCGGCATGACAAAAATTGCCATACGTGGTAGTGTGGCCTAGTGGAGGTCTGCCATGCAGACGATGAATATCTCGCTGCCCGACCAACTCAAGGACTTCGTGGAAGAGCAGGTTGGCTCCGGACGTTACAGCAGCGTCAGCGAATACGTACGCGATCTGATCCGGGATGACGAGAAACGGAAAGCCCAGGAACGGCTAGAGGCCCTGCTGATGGAAGGACTGGGAAGTGGGGAGGCAACCGAGATGACGCGCCAGGATTGGAGCGACATCCGTGCGGAAGCCCTTAAGCAGCTGGCGGCGCGAAAGGCCCGGAAGCCGGCATAGGTGGCAACGGTCCGTAAACGCGAGGCAGCCAAGCGAGATTTGATTTCGCAATGGGTCTGGTATGCCGAGAACGCCGACATCGAAACCGCTGACCGGTTCCTGCAGGCAGCCGCCGATACCGCGTCTCTACTGGCGACGCAACCCGAAGCGGGTTACCGTGTCCCCGTTCAGAGGCGAGAGTTGCAAGGAATGCGAAGGTTCCCATTGGCCGATGGCTTCGACAAGGTTCTTCTGTTCTATTTCCCATTGCCTGACGGAATCGATTTGGTGCGAGTCGTCCATGCAAGCCGGGATCTGGAGCGGTTGCTCGTGGAGTGAGTTGCTGGTGGTTGGCGGATAGCCCGGCAGGCGCGGATGGCGCTATTGCTCGGCGTAGACTTCGATGCCGACGATTTCGCGGGATTCGACGCCGACGTAGATGGTGCCGTCGTGGTCGACCAGGGCGTTCTTGACGCCCCACTTCTGCACGGGCACGAGCGGCGAGGGCCAGTAGGTGATGAGCGTTCCATTATTGTTGTACTTCACGATGGCGTTGCGGTTGTCCTTGTCCCGCGCGGCCATATAGACATTGCCCCAACGGTCCCCGTTGATGGCGTGGGCGTGGGTGAACTGGTCCTTTTCCGGGACCGCGAACTCGAAGAGATACCTGCCGTCGCCGGTGAACTTCTGGATGGAACCCCAGTAGTTCGACACGAAGATATCGCCGTTGGCATCGGCGGCGAGACCGTGGGGGTCCTGAAACTCACCCGCGCCTTTGCCGGCCTTGCCCCAGTAGTGGAGTAACTTCCCCTTGGGGTCAAAGACCATGACGCGGCTGTTATCGACATCGACGGCATATAGTTTGTTGTCCTTGCCAAACTCGATGGCGTGGACGCGGAGCATGTCACCGGGGGCCGTGCCTTTCTTCCCGTACATGCGGAGGAACTTACCGTTGGGATCGAAGATCTGGATGCGGTAGTTATCGGCGTCGGCGATGACGATGTTGCCGTCCTTGTCGACCTTTACGTCGCGGGGCTGTTTGAACTGGGCGGTATCGCTGCCGGCGCCGAAGCCGAGTTCGCCGAGATAGCGGCCGTCGCGGGAGAAGCGGTAGACACGGTTGTCGAGGGCGTCGGTGATGAGGATGTTGCGATCCTTATCCCAGGCGAAGCCGTGCGGGTCCTTTACCTTGCCGGGGCCGGTGCCGCGCTCGCCGAAACGGCGGACGAACTGGTAGCGTAGCGGCTCCTTGCCGACGATGACGGTGGCGAAGACGTGCCGCTTGCCGAGGATGCCGTGGATATGCACTTCGCGGGGTTTGGGGATGGTGGCGGGGGCGGTGTAGAGGCCGTTGGGGGTGATGCGGCCGTAGGTGGCGTCGCCGCCGGGGGCATCGTTAACGTGCCAGGTGACGCCGCGGGCGGGGTGGCCGTCGATTTCGATCTGGAACTGCTGCGCGGCGCCGGGGGCGAGCTGGGCGAGCGAGGGCGAGATGACGGGCCGGATGGGGACGCTGGTGGGGGTTTGGGCGATGGCCGCCGAGGCGAGCAGGGCGAGGGCGGCGAGGGGGGAGCGGGACATGGGGACCTCCTTAGACGGCGCGATGGAGCGCGGCCTTGATGCGGGCGATCTGGGCGGGCGAGCTGGGCGGCATGGGCGAGCGCGGGTTGCCGCCGGGCCGGCCACGGAAGGACATGGCGGTGCGGACGTTGGCGGGGAGGTTGGGCGCGTCGATGGCGTTCCAGAGGTGGAGCAGGTTGTTGTGGAGTTCCAGGGCGCGGGCGTGGTTGCCGGCGCGGACGGCGTTCCAGAGCTCGACGCACCATTCGGGCACGGCGGTGAGGATGGCGGCGACGGCGCCGACGGAGCCGATTTGGAAGGAGGGGTAGAGAAGGGCGTCGACGGCGGAGAGGATGCGGACTTTATCGGAGATGCCGGCTTCGGCGGTGAGGATGAGGAGGTCGGCGAGGGCCTTCATGTCAGAGGCGGATTGCTTGACGCCGATGACGCCTTCGACTTCGCGCAAGATACGGACGAGGAGGGGCGGGAGCAGGTAAGACTGGGGGACGACGTTATAGATGATGACGGGGAGGCCGCTTTGCTCGGAGACGGAGGAGAAGAAGCGGAGCATGGCGTCGTCGTCGGGGCGGAAGACGTAGTGGACGGGGGTGACCTGGAGGGCGGCGACGCCGAGATCGGCGACGGCTTTGGCGCGTTCGATGGCGGCGCGGGTGGAATCGGCAATGATGCCGGCGATGACGGGGATGCGGCCGTTGACCTCTTCGACGGTCCAGGAGACGAGGCGGCGGGTTTCGTCGGGGGAGAGGGTGTGGCCTTCGCCGGTGGAGCCGCAGACGGCGAGGCCGTGGACCTTGGCGGAATCGACCATGAAGCGCACTTCGGCGCGGTGGAGCTGTTCGTCGATGGTGTCGTCATCGATAAACGGGGTGACGAGGGGCGGGATGATGCCCTGGATGTTTTGGATGTTCATAGAGAGGGGAGGGCGTGGGTGGCGATGTAGTGTTTGATGGCTTCGGGATCGGGGTCGACGACTTCGCGGCGCTGGGGGAGGGACTCGATGCCTTCAAAGCCGGCGGGGCGATCGGGATCGCGGCCGAGGGCTTCGCGGATGGTTTCGGCGAACTTGGCGGGGAGGGCGGTTTCGAGGCAGACCATGGGGACGCCGGGTTCGCGGAACTGGGCGGCGACTTTGAGGCCGTCGGCGGTGTGTGGGTCGATGAGGAGGGCGTGGTCCTGCCAGGTTTGGCGGATGATTTCGAGGCGGTTCTGGTGGGTGGAGGAGCCGGACTGGAAGCCGAATTGGGGGAGGCGGTCCCATTCGGGGGTGGCGCGGAGGTCGAAGTGGCCGTTGGAGTCGACCTGGCGCCAGAGGTGGCGGACGCGGGCGGCGTCGTGGTTGGCGAGGTCGAAGATGAAGCGCTCGAAGTTGGAGGCTTTGGAGATGTCCATGGAGGGGCTGGAGGTTTGGCGGGTTTCGGCGGTTTTGCGGGGGCGGTAGAGGCCGGTGCGGAAGAATTCGTCGAGGACGTCGTTTTCGTTGGTGGCGAGGACGAGGTGGCGGATGGGGAGGCCCATCTGGCGGGCGATGTGGCCGGCGCAGATATTGCCGAAGTTGCCGGAGGGGACGGCGAAGCTGACGGGGGCGCCGGGGGCTGGGGCGGCGGCGAAGTAGCCTTTGAAATAGTAGACGACCTGGGCGACGACGCGGGCCCAGTTGATGGAGTTGACGGTGCCGATGCGGTATTGGCGTTTGAAGGCGAGGTCGTTGGAGACGGCTTTGACGACGTCCTGGCAGTCGTCGAAGACGCCGCGGACGGCGAGATTGAAGATGTTTTCGTCCTGGAGGGAGAACATCTGGGCGGTCTGGAAGGCGGACATTTTGCCGTGCGGGGAGAGCATGAAGACGCGGATGCCGCGTTTGCCGCGCATGGCGTATTCGGCGGAGGAGCCTGTGTCGCCGGAGGTGGCGCCGAGGATGTTGAGGGTATCGTGCTGTTCGGCGAGGGCCCATTCGAATAAGTTGCCGAGGAGTTGCATGGCCATGTCCTTGAAGGCGAGGGTGGGGCCGTTGGACA
>CAZWDD010000334.1:0-6149 GCA_964632345.1 uncultured Solibacteraceae bacterium
ATCGCCTCCTACATCCACGACCCGATGCGCCAGTACAACTGGAAGACCGGCTCGGGACTTGGCACGCAAACGCATCCAGTGGTCGGCGAGAAGGTGCAGGAGATGCTCGACAAGGAAGACAAGGACTTCTCTGGCGTCCTCTCGACCGCGAAAACAGCCTTGACCCTCTACAGCGATCCGCTGGTCTCGAAGAACACCTCAGCCAGCGACTTCACCATCCGCGATCTGGTGAACCATGAAAAGCCGGTGTCGCTCTATTTGGTGGTTCCGCCATCGGACAAAATCCGCCTGCGTCCGCTGATCCGACTGATCTTCACCATGATCGTCAACCGGCTCACCGAGAAGATGGATTTCGAGGGCGCCGACCAGAAGCGCAACAACCACCGGCTGCTGTTCATGATCGATGAGTTCCCGTCGCTGAAGCGCATGGAGGTGTTCGCGGACGCGCTTTCCTACATGGCTGGTTACGGACTGAAAGCCTACCTAATCACGCAGGACATCCGGCAGATCGTCGATGAGTACGGCCCAAACGAAAGCATTGTCTCCAACTGCCACGTGCGGGCCGCCTACGCGCCCAACCAGTACGACACCGCGGAATTGCTCTCGAAGATGACCGGCACGCGGACCCTGCAAAAGGCGTCTTTCAACTTCAGCGGCTCACGGCTATCGCCCATTCTGAACCACATGAACGCGAGCCTCGAACAGGTAGAGCGCCCGTTGATGACGCCGGATGAAGTCATGCGGCTTAGGCCGCCAGTGAAGACCGGCGACGGTGAGAACGAGCGCATCATCGAGCCCGGTGACATGCTGATCTTTGTCGCCGGACATCGGCCGATCTACGGCAAGCAACTTCTCTACTTCCTGGACCCCGAACTGGCCAAGCGAGCCGCCGAGAAGCCGCCGATTTCGTTCGTCATGATTGACGGTGACGGGGCGGTTCGCGCGCAGCCGGACATCGATAAGACTCCGAACGTCATAAGTGCCCCTGAGGTGTTGGAAACTTCAACCACAAAGCCAAACGCCGCCAACGACGGCGACGATCCGACCACCGCGCCACCCGCGCCCTTGCCGAAGCCGGTTCACTTCAACTCGGCTGCCGCACGTGTGAAGCCGCCGGCCGTTGCTCAAGTCGACGAGATGGAGAACGCGGAGCAGGTCCGGCCGCCCGAGGAACATCACCACAATCCAAACGACGAAGAAGGAAACCATCCCAACGCCCACCGTCCGAACAAAAGGAGCGAAGAACCATGCAGCGAAATCGAGTCGAAGTCGCGGGCTATCTAGGCAAGGACGCCCAAGCCCGCTTTCTTCCAACCGGCACGAAGGTCGTGAATTTGCGGCTCGCCGAGAGCTACACCTTCACGGACCGGAACAAGGGCAAGCAAGAACACACCAACTGGCACAACATTGTCTGCTACGGCGCTGTTGCAGACGTGGCCGAACGTCTGGCGAAGGGCGACAACGTGTTCGTCGATGGAAGCCTTCAGATTCGGGAGTTCGAGCCCAGCGACGGAAGCAAGCGCCGCCGGGTCGTCGAAGTGGTCGCGCGAAGTGTGGCCCTGATCGCCCGAATTCCCGGCATTTCGAATATCGAGCCCGCCCAGGAGAATCAACCAGCGGACGCCTTGTCCGTGGAACCGGAGGTGGACGATGAAGTCGTTGAAGACTGGCCCATGTAGAGTTCGACTTCTTGCAATAGCCGTCCTGCCATCCTGCGTATTTGTGTCCGGAGCGTTGCTTGCGATGTGGGCGTACGGGATTCGAATCAACATGACGCGATCCCTGCCATTGGGTCTCTACCGGATTTCGGACGATCCCAACGCTGGCCTAGTCGCCTTCTGCCCGCCAATTGGCGCGATGGACAAGAGTGCGACGCGAGGATATCGAGGGCAAAGCTATGGCTTCGGGTGTCCCGATGGAGCGCCACCGCTCATGAAGCCAGTGGTTGCGTTCCCCGGCCAAAGTGTCGAGGTGTCCGCGGCCGGGATCGCCGTCGAGCGGCGCCTACTGCCCAACACCAGACCCCTGCCGTTCGACGGCAAACGTCGGCCCTTGCATGCGTGGCCCGCTGGCAACTATCGCGTCGAGCCCGGAACGCTGTGGGTCGCGAGCACCTTCCACCCCGGCAGCTACGACAGCCGCTATCTCGGACCCATTCGCGCTGAGCAGGTCCTCTACAGAATGCGGCCCCTTTGGTTGTTCGAATGAGGTCGTCATGTTTGTACGCGAATGTCGTATTCGCATGGTGCTTGCCGCGCTGACGGGCGTCGTCGCCTGGTGCGGCCTTGCCGCGTTCATCCCCCTGAGTCTGGCCTTGCCGATTCTGTGCTCGCCCCTGCCGACTCGGCGGCATCGGGTATCCGTTGCCCTCGCCTACTACGCAGCGGCCCTGTGGACGGTGATTGCCGCAGGCATTCAACTCTACGGATTGCCTGCTGTCCCGTTTCTACTCGTGCTTGTCGGGGTTGCTGCTTTTATGCTTGCGGCTTGCTGGCTTCTGCCTGGAACAGTTTTGCCCATGGTCGCGGTGGCGGTTCCACCCATCGGTATCATCGGCGTAGCCAATCCGTTGACCTCGGCCGGCATTCTGTTTCCCGGCACAAGTTGGATCGGATTGATCGCGACCGCCCTCATTCCGTTCGGCGTGGCGCGATGTCCCGCTTGCACCGTTCCGACTGTTCTGGTCGTCGCACTGACGCTGAACGGGCTCGCTCGCACTCCGCAGCCGCCCGCCGGTTGGCGGGGCGTGGACACGCACTTCGGCGACATTCGGAACAAGAAGGACCTAGCCGCGGAATTCCGCAGCGCCGAGTGGATTCAGCAGGTGGCCCGTTCATCTGCCGCGCGAGTCCTTGTCTTCCCGGAACTTTCCGTCACGCGTTGGACCCCAGCCACGGAAGCCTTTTGGCAACCCACCCTGGCGCCCCTCGAGAAAGACAACCGGACCCTCATTCTCGGAGCCGGGTTGCCGATATCCGGTGGACAAGACTATAGGAATGTTCTGATCGCTGTGCCTTTTCGCCTTAGTACTGAAACGGCGTTCGTCGAGCAAAGCATCCCTCTACCGTGGGTCATGTGGAATCCCATCGCCGTCAAGGAGCGGGTGCCGCTCAACCTCTGGGGCCGCCGGACAATCGAGGTTGCGGGCCGACGCGCCGCCGCGCTCATCTGCTACGAGCAACTAATACTGTGGCCAGTTTTCACGGCTGTGTCGGAACGGCCAACGGTACTCGTGGCTATCTCGAATGCGGTCTGGACCAAGGGCACGCCGATTCCGACGGTGCAGAGATCGGCGGTTTGGGCGTGGAGCCGTCTCTTCGACATTCCGGCAGTCTCTGCCGTCAATCAATAGGAGGGCTTATGCGAGTGCTCGCGTCCCTGGCTCTATTCTTTCCCAATCTCGCGGCGCAGCCAGCTTCGCGCCCCCTGACTACAGCGGAGTTCGCGGCCGTTGCGAAGAGTTGTGCCCCCGATGCGCCAGTGTCGACCTTGCGCGCAATCGCTAAGGTGGAATCCGCGTTCAACCCGCTCGCGATCTCTATCAACTATCCAGACAAAGCCCCGGAACGGCTGGGTTTGAATGAAGGTACACTGGCGCTTTCGCGTCAGCCCACAACACTGAGCGAGGCGGTTCGTTGGACGAAATGGCTTTACAGTCGCGGACTCACGGTCAGCGTTGGTCTGATGCAAGTGAACGCCGAACATCTGGCAGGTCTCGGTCTTTCCCTCGAACAAGCATTCGACCCATGCGCCAATCTGCGGGCAGGGTGGACGATTCTGAACACGAAGTATCGAACGGCGGCGGCGGTTCTCGGCCAAGGTCAACTCGCACTTCACGCCGCGATCTCTTCCTACAACAGTGGTTCGCTAATTGCAGGATTTGACAACGGATACGTAGATAAAGTGATCCAGAACAAGCCCCAGGTGTCATCAATACCCGCGTTGGCGGGTCAATTGAATAGGCCGGAGGTGTCTTCAGTACCGCGTAGTGTGGACCCGCCAAGTGTGCCGCCGGTATCGGAGACGGAAGTTGAGGACCCGAACGCGGCAGCAACCCGAGTGTCGTGGAAAAGAAACAAGAACTGATGGGAACCTAACGCGCGAAATGAGCATCTAAATTAGAAAGTCCGCAGAGCAGAAAGCGAGGCTGTGTCCAGACCCAGTGAGCAGTTGAAGTAGGTCGATCTCCACCGAGATCGGGCGAGGTTGACCGGATGTCCCGGTAGTCACCGCGTCCAATCTATCTTCCTTCGGAGGAGACTTATGGCCATTTATTCTCTCCTGGCCGACCTGATTCATCAGTGCCGCCTGGCACGCTGCGAGGAGGGCGACTCGACTATTGAGACGCTTCAGATCCCCGCGCACAACAGCTTCGCCTTTGGGCGTCTTATCTGCGCCGGACAACTGGTGCGCTTCACGGTCCGGGCGGACCTGCCAGTCAGCGCTTCGATCAAGTTGGAAGATCGCGAAGACGCTCCCGTACTTCGGTACGCCGCGGACTCCGTCAATCTTTCGATTGAGTATATCGGCGAGCGGACTGCGGAGCACGTGTTGGTCGTCGAAAACGACAATCCCGTCCCGGTTGATGTCGTCGTGGAGATATTGATGGAACTTCGAGGCCGGACACTCAGGACGGCGATCGAGAGGGCTGTCAACTTCGCCGCCACTCAATTCAAACGACGGGCCCTACGCTACGCGGTTGTACGAATCGAAGATCGCAAGTCACCTGGTCGAGAAGGATCAGCACCGAGCGGCTCATCGCGGGTTACGGGGGCTTAAATCGCCAGTAGAACACCCACCAGAGAGGCGACTCACCTGAGCGAAGGATCAGCAAAGGGTGACGGCCAACCTGTAGAATCAGGTTTATAGCCTAAACCGCTGAAAATGCTGCGCCTCGAACAACTCCAACGCGGTTCGCTCGTGAAGGGTCTCACCAGCGATGGCCCCGCCACGCTCATTGACGTCAAGTGGTACGGGTCGTCTTGCATTGAGCTGACTTTCAAGGACTCGGCTGGAGGCGTTCAAAACGAGCTCATTTATCGCGACGCCGAAGCGCGCCTCGAATTGTTGGAGCCCGGACGCAGTTGGACGTTCGACGGCGATGCGGGGATGTTCCGCCTAGCCTCAGAGGCATATCGCATTCACCTCGCCCACTTGTTCGACCCGCATTTGGCCATTCACACATCACTCGTCGATCCGCTGCCGCATCAAATCACGGCGGTCTACGGTGAGATGATTCCGCGCCAGCCCCTCCGCTTTTTGCTCGCCGACGATCCAGGGGCTGGGAAGACAATCATGGCCGGCTTGCTCATCAAGGAGTTGATGGCGCGCGGCGATTTGGCGCGAGCCCTGATTGTTTGTCCCGGGAGCCTTGCGGAGCAATGGCAAGATGAGCTGTATCAGCGCTTCGATCTGCCGTTCGAAATTCTGACGAACGATGCCGTAGAGTCCGCCCGGACCGGCAATTGGTTCGCGGAACGGAACCTGGTCATTGCGCGCTTGGATAAACTCAGCCGCGACCAAGACGTACAAGCCAAGCTGGAAGCTACAGATTGGGACTTGATAGTGTGCGACGAAGCACACAAAATGTCAGCCAGCTACTTTAGCGGCGAAGTGAAGTACACCAAGCGGTATCTCCTCGGACAGTTGTTGAGTCGAATCACGCGTCATTTCCTGCTCATGACGGCAACACCCCATAACGGCAAGAACGAAGATTTTCATTTGTTCCTTGCGCTACTCGACGGGGACCGGTTCGAGGGAAGATTCCGCGATGGCGAGCACACTACCGATGTTTCCGATTTGATGCGCCGGCTGGTGAAGGAACAGATCCTCAAGTTCGACGGCAAGCCCCTCTTTCCGGAGAGGCGAGCCTATACAGTGGGCTACAAGCTATCCGATGCAGAGGCAGCCCTCTACAAAGCAGTCACGGACTATGTGCGTCAGGAATTCAATCGCGCTGACAATCTGGATGAGAGCCGACGCGGTACCGTCGGGTTCGCACTAACCATCCTGCAGCGGAGGCTTGCGTCTTCGCCAGAAGCGATCTATCAGTCTCTGCGCCGGCGCCGCGAGCGGCTCGAGAACCGCCTGCGAGAAGAGCGGCTGATGAAGCGCGCGGGCGAGATCGTTCAGCGCACGGGATTCTCGTC
>CAZWDD010000335.1:0-6130 GCA_964632345.1 uncultured Solibacteraceae bacterium
ACCACGCCCCGCGGTGTGATGACCGGGCGCACCGCCCGCAAGGAAGGCATCGGCGGCGAACTGCTCTGCTCGGTGTGGTAGAAACCGGCCGTCCCAGTGGCGGCCACAGCAAACGGCGAAGCCGGACCGGCCAGCCCGGGCCCGCGAAGCAAGAACCGTAAGGAAAGAAAAGAATGTCGAGAGTCGGAAAAAAGCCGATCCCGCTGCCGGCGGGAGTTAAGATCAAGGTCGATGGAACCCCCGGGACCATTCACGTCGAGGGCCCCAAGGGTAAGCTCGAAGTACCGCTGCCGCAGGGCATCACGCTGGAACAGAACGGCGCTGTGCTTGAAGTGAAGCGCGAGAATGACAGCTACCGCGCCTTCCACGGGTTGACGCGCGCGCTCACGGCCAACGCCGTGCAGGGCGTCAGCACCGGGTTCACTCGCGAACTTGATATCGTCGGCGTCGGATTCCGCGCCGAAGTCAAGGCCAACACGATTCACTTCACGCTCGGCTATTCGCACAACATCGAGTTCGTGCTCCCCACCGGCGTGGATGCGAAAATCGATAAGAACACCCACATCGTGCTCACCGGATTCGACAGGCAGGTTCTGGGACAGGTGGCCGCCAACATGCGCGCCCTGCGTAAGCCGGATCCCTACAAGAACAAGGGTGTCCGCTACACAGGTGAAGTGCTCCGCAAGAAGGCCGGTAAGTCGGGCACGGGCGGCAAGGGTAAGTAATCCGGGAAAGGAAGAGGATCGAAACGCATGGTCAGCAAAGTTAATCGCGATGAAGTCCGGCGCCGGATTCACACCCGGATCCGCAAGAAGGTGTCGGGCACGGCGGCGCGTCCGCGTCTGGCGGTGTTCCGCTCGCTGAAGCATATCTACGCCCAGGTCATCGACGACCGCACGGGCACGACGCTGGTGTCGGCGTCGACTACCGAAAAAGGTTCGCCGGATGGCGGAAATGTGGCTGGCGCCGCGGCGATCGGGAAACTGATTGCCGATCGCGCAAAAGAAAAAGGGATCTCTGCCGTCGTGTTCGACCGCGGCGGGTTCCTGTACCATGGCCGGGTGAAGGCGCTGGCCGACGCCGCGCGTGAAGCCGGACTGCAGTTCTAGAGGATTGGAAGAGGAATAGCATACATGCCAGCTACAGTAACCAAGCGCGTGGAACCGACCTCGGGGCTCAAAGAGCAGGTCGTCTCCATCAACCGCGTCACCAAGGTGGTGAAAGGCGGCAAGAACCTGAGCTTCTCGGCTCTGGTCGTGATCGGGGACCCGGGCGCCAAGATCGTCGGCTTCGGAACGGGCAAGGCCAAGGAAGTGCCGGCGGCCATCAAGAAGGGCATTGAAGCGGCGAAGAAGAATCTCCGCAAGATCAACGTGCTGGAAACCACCATTCCGCATCCGGTGCTGGGCCGGTTCGGCGCGGGCCAGGTGTTGCTCAAGCCTGCCCCGCAGGGTACTGGCGTCATCGCTGGCGGCCCCGTCCGCGCGGTGATTGAAGCCGTCGGTATCCCGAACGTGCTCACCAAGTCGCTCGGAACGCACAACCCGCACAACGTCGTCAAGGCGACGATCGCCGCGCTCGAACAGCTGCGCGACAAGGCCGAAGTGGCCGAAATGCGCGGCATTCTGCCGGAGCGCATGTAGGATTACTCGCAAGAGGGGTAAGAGATGGCCGACAAAACGATTAAAATTCAGTTGTACCGCAGCACGATCTGCACGCCGGAAACGCACAAGAAAATCGTCCGTTCGCTGGGCCTCAAGAAGCTCAATCGGATTGTGGAGCGGCCGGACACGGCTTCCTTCCGCGGCATGGTCGAAAAGGTTCCGCATCTGTTGCGGATCGTGGAATAGGGCCGGGAAACAGGTAGGAACGCGATGAATCTCAGTGAAATCAAGCCGCCCGCCGGGCAACAAAAGAAGAAGCGGCGCCTTGGCCAGGGTATGGGCACGGGCCGCGGCAAGTTCTCGGGCCGCGGCGCGAAGGGCGCCAAGTCGATCAGCGGTTACTCCCGCATGCGCGGTTTCGAAGGCGGCCAGATGCCGCTCCACCGCCGCTTGCCGAAGCGCGGCTTCTCCAATGCCATGTTCCGCAAGGAATACGCCATCGTGAACGTCGCCACCCTCAACGACCTGGCCGGCGACACCTTCGATGTGGCCTCGTTGATGGCCTCGGGCGTTATCAAGAAGCTGGAAGACGGGCTGAAGGTGCTCGGCAACGGCGACCTCACCCGCGCCATCACCGTCACCGCTCACCTGTTCTCGGCGGCGGCAAAGGAAAAGATTGAAAAGGCCGGCGGCAAGGCGATCGTCATTGAACCGGTCACCCGCAAGGCAAAGGAACAGTAAGATTCGAGGAAGCGCGACGATGTTCGGCGCAAAAGGATTGGCATGAAGTTCCTGGAAGCAGTGGCGAACGCATTCCGGATTCCGGATCTCCGGAACCGGATTCTCTTCACCCTGGCCATGCTCGCGATCTACCGGTTGGGTGGACACATCCCCACCCCCGGTATCGACGCCGAGCGGCTGGAGGAGTTTTTCCGGCAAAATCAGGGAACCCTACTCGGGTTCTTTGACTTGTTCAGCGGCGGCATGTTCCGCCGCCTGACGATTTTTGCCCTGGGCATTATGCCCTACATCACGAGTTCCATCATCCTGCAGTTGATGACCATCGTGGTGCCGACCCTGGAAAAGCTCCAGAAGGAAGGAGAACTCGGCCGCCGGAAAATCACGCAGTATACCCGCTATCTCACCGTGTTGCTGGCGCTGGTGCAGTCGTTCACTATCGCCACCGCGCTGCAGTCGCAGGGGAACTTCGTCGTCAATCCCGGCGTGGGCTTCGTTCTGATGACGATGATTTCGCTCACCACCGGCACTGCGTTTATTATGTGGCTGGGCGAGCAGATCACCGAACGCGGCATCGGCAACGGCATGTCGCTGATCATCTTCACCGGCATCGTCGTCGGCCTGCCGTCGGCCATGTATAACGTGTATCAGAAGGCGTTCCTGACCCGCGAATGGAACATCCTCCAGGTGTTGATCATCATGGCCGTCATGGTGGCCGTCATCGCCCTGATCGTCCTGGTCGAACGCGGCGAACGCCGCATCCCGGTCCAGTACGCCAAGCGCGTCGTCGGGCGCCGCATGATGGGCGGCCAGTCCACGCACCTGCCGATGAAGGTCAACGCCGGCGGCGTCATCCCGGTCATCTTCGCCAGCTCGCTGCTGACCTTTCCACAGACGCTCACGCAGATTGCCTTCGTCCGCGACAACCCCTACCTGTCGGCAATGCTTCGCTCCATTCAGCATGCCGAACCGCTTTACATCGTCATGTTCGTAGCGCTGATCATTTTCTTCTGCTTCTTCTACGTGTCGATCATCTTCAATCCGAACGAAGCGGCAGACAATATGCGCAAGTACGGCGGCTTCATCCCGGGTATCCGTCCCGGCAAGAATACGTCGGACTACATGAACAAGGTCCTGACGAAGATCACCGTTGTTGGCGGTCTCTACCTCGCTGTCCTCAGCCTGCTGCCCGAAATGATGATCAGCGGCGTGAAGCTCCAGCACCTGCCGCTACTTGGCAACTGGATTGACGCCAACTTCCCGCGCTTCATTCTCGACGGACTCGGTGTCAACTTCTACTTCGGCGGCACCAGCCTGCTGATCGTCGTCGGTGTTGCCATGGACACCGTCAACCAGATTGAAGCGCAGCTGATCATGCGCCACTACGAGGGCTTCACGCCTCGCGCCGGCCGTATTCGCGGTCGCCGCAGCGGCGCCTAATTCCCACTGGAAGTTTGTTCTTTGACATCAGTTAACGCCGACATCGCCAGCAACCCTGCTCCCAGGAATCCCCTGGCGGTGATGCTGTTCGGCGCTCCGGGTTCCGGAAAGGGAACCACGGGCAAGATGCTTACCCGGCTCACCGGTTGGCCGCATCTGGCCACGGGGGACCTGCTGCGGGAGCAGATTGCACGAAAGACCCCCCTGGGGCTGGAAATGCAAAGTATCCTCGCCGTCGGAAAACTGGCGCCGGACGATCTGGTCAGCCGGATGGTGTGGGACCGCCTCGGTTGGCCGGACTGCGAAACGGGATTTCTGCTCGATGGATTTCCCCGTACGATTCCGCAGGCCGAAGGGTTGGCCCAGTGGTTTTCGTTGCGTAGTTTTCGGCCTGTGCTTATCCACCTCTGGGTGGAGTACAATGAAATCTTGCGGCGGCTTACCGGCCGCCGGACCTGTCCGCAGTGTGGCGCGATCTATCACCTGGAGTCGAGCCCGTCGGCAGTACCTGGTATCTGCGATCACGATGGCGCGGGATTGACAACGCGAGCCGATGATCGGGAAGAGGTAGTGCGGCAGCGGTTGCAGACCTATCAGACGCAGACCTGGCCCGTGGCGGAGACGTTGCGCAACCGGGGAGTCCTGGTGGAAGCCATCGAGTGTGGCGAGTTGGATCCGGAAAGCGTGGCGGAACGGATCGTGTGGCGCCTGGACCGAATCGGCGGACCCATCGCAAAGAAGTAGAAGTGCCAAGAAAGAGACTGAAGGAAGCGGAATGATCATCCGGAAAAGTCCGGCAGAACTGGAGAAGATGCGGCGCAGCGGTATGCTCGTCTATCAGATCCTGCATTCCGTTGCGGCAATGGTCGAAGAAGGCGTCAGCACACTGGACCTGGAGAACGCGGCGGCGAAGATGATCGCCGATGCCGGCGCCCGTCCCGCCTTCAAGGGCTACTACTCGGCCGCGGCCGGAAACCGCTATCCCTACGTCCTATGCACTTCGGTGAACGAGCAGATCGTCCACGGGATGCCGTCGAAGACGCCGCTCAAGAAGGGGGATGTCATCTCCATTGATACGGGCGTGCAGTTGGACGGGTATTTTGGCGATTCGGCTATCACCGTCCCCGTCGGCGAAATCAGCCCCTCGCTCGAGCGTCTGCTGGCGGTGACGAAGGAGTCCCTCGAACTCGCCATCGACAAGGTGCGGGAAGGCAACCGGCTCTTTGACATCTGCGAAACGGTGCAGAAGCATGTGGAATCGAACGGCTTCTCCATCGTGCGCGAATTCGTCGGTCATGGCATCGGCACCTCGCTGCACGAGGAGCCCCAGGTTCCCAACTACGTGGACCGGAACAACGAAAATCCGCGGTTGAAGGAAGGCATGGTCCTGGCCATTGAGCCCATGGTGAACCTGGGCAAGCCGGGTTCAAAGGTGTTGGCCGATCGCTGGACGGCCGTCAGCCAGGATGGGTCGGCTTCGGCGCATTTCGAACATTGTGTGGCAGTGACGAAGAATGGTCCGTGGGTGTTGACGCGGCCATGAACCGGAAAGCGATGAACAATGGCGGAACCGGAGGAAGCAATCGTGGTGGAGATTTTGCCGCAAGCGGTTCTCCGGTTGGAAATACCGGGTACCAAACGGCAGGTTCTGGCGCACGCCGCCGGGGCCAGGGAAGCGAATTTTGTCCGGTTGCGGCCGGGCGACGGGGTGATGGTAGTGATTTCTGAGCAGGATCCGACACGCGGGCGTATCGTCAGCGTTCGCCATACCCAGCGGTAGCAACGGCACGATATCAAGTTCAAAAAGGTAAGAGGAAGTCATGAAAGTACGGGCATCGGTCAAGAAAATTTGCGACAAGTGCAAGATCATCCACCGGACGGGGATTGTCCGGGTGATTTGCGTGAACCCCAAGCACAAGCAGCGCCAGGGCTAACCGCGCGCGAAAGAACCAGGAAAGAACAGGTAGAGGACTAGCACATGGCACGAATTTCTGGTGTCGATCTTCCCGCCCGCAAGCGCGCGGCCATCGGATTGACCTACATTTACGGCATCGGCCCCACCCGGGCGAAGTCGATTCTGTACCGCACGGGCGTGGATGCGGACAAAAAGATTGCGGATCTGACCGAAGAAGAAGTGAACAAGATCCGTACGCTGATCGAAACCGAAGGCGCGGTGGAAGGCGATCTCCGTAAGGAAATGTCGCTCAACATCAAGCGGCTGATGGAAATGGGCTCCTACCGTGGCTTGCGGCACCGCCGCGGCCTGCCGGCCCGGGGCCAGCGCACGCACACCAACGCCCGCACCCGCAAGGGACCGCGTAAGGGCACGGTGACGAACAAGAAGAAGG
>CAZWDD010000336.1:0-1619 GCA_964632345.1 uncultured Solibacteraceae bacterium
AAGTCATCGACGCAGCCGAGCGCTTCGTCGGCGGCACTGGCGCCAACATCCGCCACGGCGGCACACGCGCCTTCTATCGTCCCTCCGACGACATCATCCAGATGCCCGAGCGCGAACGCTTCCTCGGCACCGAAACCAGCACGGCGACCGAGAGCTACTACGCCACGCTCCTGCACGAACTGGTGCACTATTCCGGTGCTCCGAACCGCTGCGACCGGCAATTCGGCAAGCGCTTCGGCGATGACGCCTATGCCATGGAGGAACTCGTGGCCGAACTGGGCGCGGCCTTCCTCTGCGCTGACCTGGGCGTGACGCTCGCCCCGCGCCCCGACCACGCAGCCTACATCGACAGCTGGCTCAAGGTCCTGAAAGCCGACAAGAAGGCCATCTTCACCGCCGCAAGCGCAGCCGCCAAAGCCACAGACTTTCTCGCCGGGCTGCAAGCCAACGACATCACCGAGGCCGCCGCTTAGGCGGCCTCATTCTTTAATCTATTGGGACAATCGCAATAGGTGCTCTTCGTAGAGCAAATGCCGACAGGCACCTGAACGCGATAATGTTTTTCCTTGCTGCTCAGACCACTTCCGCTCGCGCAACACCGCTAACCGGCATCCTGACAGCCCACGGATACGGCGGGACGGCATCGCGTTGGTACTGGTAGACGGTGACCTCGGGCAAATTCCGTTTGTCGTAAAGTCTTCCGAATCGGAATACGAGGCTGTTCTGAGCGGCGAGAAAGAGATGAACCCGCCTTACGCCTTGGTTGCTAAGTGCAATCACTGTCTCCAGGAATTGCCGTCCAAGCGCCATCTGCTTGCGTTCGGACCAATGACAGTCCGGTGACCCGGATGGGAGCGCCATTTCCACGAGCGGAATGTCACCAACCTTCTGCCTCACGCCATCGAGATCGACCCGGTAGGACACAGAGACGGCCAAGGCTACATCCGGCGCGCCAGCCGGAACGGCGTCAATGTCGCTGAGCAAAAAGCGCTGGCCGTCGTCTTCTCCATCAAGCCACCGCCAGTTCTCCGCATGCCGATCCCAATCCATCACGGCGACCGCGCCTTCATCATCCATGAGCACGCCTGTCAGGAAGGTCAGAGGGACGGGCGCCAAGCCGCCGTAGACATACGTGATGTCGCGGCGGTCGAGCCCGTTCTCGCGCCGTGCGATGTCGGCGGGAAGGGAAACGAGCATTTCGAGGGCGGCGCGTGGCTCGACAATGACGCCATCCTTCACGCGCTGGCGCAGGTCGATCAGCACCTGGTCGCGGTGGCCTTCAAGGCTATCTGGCACCGCTTCATGGAGCGGGGTGCCGCTTGTATCTCTGAGGCCGCGGGCTTCGACGACAATCACCTTCTTCCGCGAAAGTCGCCGCTGGTCTGCCTTGTACCAGATGAAGCCGAAGATGCAGAGCAAGATCGCAAGCGCAAACAGCCCGTAGCTGATGAGCGCCGGGGTGCCGCCTTCGCCGTCGAACCGGATCGAAAACGGACCGTATTGCGTCGGCACGGAGACGGATACTGCCCATCCCGCAATCAGCAAGACGAGAAGCCCCAGTCCGCCGCGAACGAGGATGATGGCAGGGTGCCGCCGTCGAAACAGCCAGTCGATGAAGG
>CAZWDD010000336.1:1629-6109 GCA_964632345.1 uncultured Solibacteraceae bacterium
ATGTGATGAAGTGGCTCGCGTGTTTCTTCACAGATGGGTCCGTTCTATTGGATGTTCACGACGAACTGACCGCTGCGGGCGGCTAGCAAACCATTCTTAACAATGAAGCACTCAATGCTATGCTTCCCTGTGTACAGCGTGCTTTCTTTCCGCGTCAGCTTTCCCGCGGAAATCACGCCCTCATCGAAGCCGCCACGGAGCCCCTGAGCGCCCGCAGCCTCGCGGCCCGTATTCACGACCTGCCAGTAAACCTTGTACGGCTTCGGCACATTGGTGTCCGCCTCAAACCGGAGACTCGCGTGTTTCGGCAGCGCCGACCCATCGCTGGAAACCTCCTCAGGCCGATACCCATTGCGCTCAACAACTGCGCGCTCGATTTGAACTTCACCTTGTGTTACCGGATTCCACGGTGGAGGTTGCCGATGCGCCGGATTGAGGACGGTCCGTGCAGCCGACGCTACACCTGACAACAAACTCTTGAGGGCGCCGCCCCGGACATTTTGTCGGCGCGCCTGCGCGGCTTCCACCAGGCGCTTGCCGACGCGTGGCTGGAGACCGGCGACAGCGGCATCCCGTGTCAGCGCTACCGCCGCATTGCCGAAATCGGTGCGAGCCTGTTCGAGCCACTCGTAAAATGCGCGCCTGCGCTCGGGGTGCTGTTGCCACCTGTCGGCGAAATTCTCGGCCGGATTGGTCGGATTGCCGATCCACGCCACACCAGCGCGATCCTCGATGAAGGCGTCCATGCGTTGCAGGATGCTGTAGAGCGCACCGGAAATTGTCGTTTCCTGCCGGTATGCGTGTGCGGCCAGTGTGGTCAGGATGATCGAGATCGGCTTATCGTCGGCGCGATCGACGAACATTATGTCGCGGTGCCGCTTGAGGATCTGAATGGCGTACTGGAGCGGCGTGCGCACCTTGTATTCCGGGATGTCCTCGACGCTCGCCCGCGCTTCCATTGCCAGCATCCGCCGTCGTGCGTCGAATACGACAGCCATGCGCGACCGGAACCAGTTGCTGTATCCCTTCGGGTTACTATGGGGCCAATCGTCGGTGAGCTGGCAAAAATGCGGGTGATCGCGATCCGTGATCGCGATGGCGGTCTCCGACCACTTTGTCGAAAGCCCGCGCTGTTCGAGCTGCAAGCGCTTGTGGGCGGCGTCGGGGATCGCAGCGAGGGTGTCCAGATGGAACTGGGCACTGTCCGCATAGTTCAGCGTCCAGCACCTCCGACCCTCTTCGGGCTCATCCAGTCTGTGTGCTTCGGCATATGCCGCGAGTTCGCGACCGAGCGCGACCTTGAGCTGCGCCTGTGTCAATCGGGACTTTGACAGGGACAACTCGCACACGAGATCGACATCGTAGTCTTCCGCCTCTGAAATCGGGCGAATTGTCGTCCCTAGGCGGAAGGAGCCCTGAATATAGACCTGTGCATCGGCTTGCCGAAGGCTTGAGGCGTCACGGTGCAGCCAATCGCCGACCGACTTGTAGCTGCGCTCCGCCGCCTCATACCTGCTTGCGGGAATCTGAAGGGACTCCGCCAGGTCTTCGAGGAGATCTTCGATGTGCTTCGGTACCGTCATCAGCAGACCTCTTTCGATCAGCCCTTCGGCGGGTACGGATCGCCGCCGTGGCTATCGCTGCTGGCAATGCGTCCGTCCTTGTTGTGGATACGCAGCTCGGTGCCCTGGTTGCGACTCACCGAGCGGCCACTGTCGATGGCCTCGCGCTTGGTTTCGTGGTGGCTGCTAGCGCGTTCGCCCCCACCGCGCTTGACGTCCCAGCCCCCTTTCGGGTTCGGGACGACGTGGTGGGTCTTTGGCCCTCTGCTCATGTTCGGTCTCCTGCCTGCCGCTTCTTCTAAGAGGAATAAAAAATACCTCTACTCTGAACTTCATGCCACGATTGCAATTCGGCAGTCAAGTGCATAAAGTACGTCTAAACCGATCAGCGTCCAACACCCGGAGGAGTCGCCATCGTGACGAACGTGCTCGGAGAGAAAATCCGCAAGCTCAGAAAGGAGAAGGGGCTTACCCTCGACAAGTTGGCCGAGCTGACCGAGTCCAGTAAGAGCTATATCTGGGAACTGGAGAACAAGAACCCGCCCCGCCCTTCGGCAGAGAAGTTGTCCAAGATCGCCGAAAAACTTGGCACGACGATCGACTACCTTCTGGACGAGGGGGAAGCCGTATCGGTTGAAGATGCCGCTGACGCCCAGTTCTACCGGCAATATAAAAAAATGAACGCGACCACCAAGGCCAAGATACGTCAGATGGTGGACCTGTGGGGAGAGGACAAGTGACGGCTCCGCTCTCTCCACAACGCTGGGCCAATACACTCACCGCGCTTCTCAACACAGTCTTTGCCGATGGCCCTGATCGGTTTCCGGTCAGAGTGTCTCAGCTTGCAAAGGACTTCACGCATCAGCGCTACGGCGATGATCCGATCACACTCGTGAAGGGCGCGGCACTTCCGGGTTTCGATGGTGCACTTTATCGTGCGCCAACCGGGAAGAAGGGCTGGGGAATCATTTACAACAGCACAATCACGTCGCCCGGGCGCATCAATTTCACTCTTGCCCACGAGTTTGGCCACTACCTTTTGCACCGCGAAGCCTATCCAGACGGTCTGGAGTGCGGTCCACAGGATATGGTCCGTTGGGACAGCGAATATGCGCAGATCGAACAGCAGGCCAATGAATTCGCGGCGACGCTGTTGATGCCGCTGGACGATTTCCGGCGCCAGATCGACCCGAAAGCCAAACCCACCTTGGATGACATCGGTGCATGTGCCGAACGCTACCGGGTGTCGCTCATTGCGGCCACCCTTAGGTGGCTTCAATACACGGAGCGAAGGTCAGTGGTCGTCGTCTCGCGTGAAGGTTACATTCTGTGGGCAAGATCGAGCCCGCGGGCGCTCAGGACCGGCGCCTTTTTTAGGACTGCCAACCGTCCGCCGATCCCAATACCGGAAGCCTCGTTACCGGCACAACAGGACCTGATTGCCAGCAAGAAAGGCGCGGCCAGCCATGATGCCGGTGTCTGGTTCCGGGAACCCTGCGACGAAGTTGCTCTCATCTCGGATCAGTATGACTTTGCAATCTCACTGCTTCACCTCAATGACGCAATTCCACGATGGGATTTCAGCGAGGAACCGGAAGAAGATACCTTCGACCGGATGACACGCCGGACGTCGGGTTCCTCCTGGCTCGAATAAACTTGGGCCCGCCGGCAACAGAATCTCGATTGGTGATACCAAGTAGATTGGGGAATGCCTTCCCCTGCCTGCAACCGCCAACGGCGTTTTCAGTCACCCCTTCAAGCGGGGAGGTCCCCGCAACGCCCCCGAGTATGGACGGCCCGTTGGGCCGAAGTTGACCTTTGATCGCGCCTTGGCGCGATACCCTCTTCTGCCAGCTTGTGCCGACCCCGCCGGGCTTGCCCAAGGTCGCCGTCCGGCCTGCCCGCTCCATTCGGGCGGCTGACGCCGCCCTCCCGTGTTGGCCGGATGCCCCCTGACGGGGCGGCTCTCTTGGAGCCCGTCGGATGTCGGCGCGCCGCCGCCAGAATCACCGTACGCACGCTCTCTCCCTCCATCGTCTGTCGTCGCTCGCCGCTGGGCAGAGGGTAATGCGCGGGGCGTGGGTGTCCTTCGCAGCCTTGAACGACTGAACGGAGGACTTCGGCCATGAGCCAGACCAACATCACACCAGACCATCGCAGCGCCTTCGAGGCGCTGACCAGCGGCGAATATGCCAACTTCGCCCTGTTCTCCTGCTTCGCGGACGGCCAGCCCGCCGCCACCATCTGTGCGGTGACCGAGCAGGCGGGCGAATACCTGATCCGCCCGCTGTTCGTGTCGGTGACCGACACGATGCGCCTGACCGACCATGACGGACGGGAGGCCGCGCAATGATACCGCTTCTCTCGCCTGAGCAGCATGCGCGCATGCTGGCCAATGGTCGCGCCAATGCCGAGCGCATGGCCGAGGACGGCAACACCCAGGACTTCTGGCCTGTGGTGAAGCTGTTCTGCCCGTGGGGAGCCGCGACGTGGCTTCTCTCGGAGATCGACCCCGAGGACGAGGATATCGCCTTCGGCCTTTGCGATCTGGGCTTCGGATGCCCCGAATTGGGCAGCGTCCGTCTGTCGGAGCTTGCCGCCATCCGTGGCCCCGCTGGGCTGACCATCGAGCGCGACCTCCACTTCAAGCCGACCAAGAGCCTGACGGCCTATGCCCATGAGGCCGCCGACAAGGGGCGGATTTACGCCTGACCGCCGCCGCCCGCGCCGCCCCCCAAAGGCAGGGCGCGGGCGGAAGGTCGAGGCTGAACCGCCGCCATCAACCGACATTCCGAAAGGACGAATCCCATGACCTATGAGACCATCCCTTTTTCGAAACTCGCCCCGACCGAGGGCGCGAACCCCCGCCGCCGCAAGGATCAGCTGGAGGCCATCGCCAAGGAGACGGGCGCGGTGAC
>CAZWDD010000337.1:0-6086 GCA_964632345.1 uncultured Solibacteraceae bacterium
GCAGTGGAGCGTATGCTGCTGGAGGTGGCGCGGGCCAACACCGACGTGCTTGCCGAGCCGCCTCCGGCGGTGCGCTTCCGCGAGTTCGGCGACAGCGCGCTGCAGTTTGAACTGCTGGTGTGGACGGCGTCGCTGGTGCAGAGAAGGGGAAAGCTGTTCAGCGACCTCAACTTTGCGATCCTGGAGAAACTGCGCGCCAATGGCGTGGAGATTCCCTTCCCGCAACGCGATGTCCATATCAGGAACTCATGAACTACCTCCCGCTTCTCTGCCTGCTTACCCTGCCTCTGCTCGCACAGGATGATTGGAACGAACCATTCCCACCCCACCGCATTGCCGGCAATCTCTACTACGTCGGATCCAAGGGCCTTTCCACCTATCTCATCACCACGTCCAAGGGCCACATCCTCATCAACTCCAGCTTTGAGCGCACCGTACCCATCATCCGCGCCAACGTCGAGAAACTCGGCTTCCAACTCTCCGACGTGAAGATCATTCTCTCCAGCCATGCGCATGACGACCATGTTGCCGGCCATGCGCTGCTGCGGAAGTTGACCGGCGCGCAGGTCTTCGCCATGCAGGGCGACGATGCCGTCATCCGCTCCGGCGGCATTGGCCAGTATAAGTACGACGCCCGTTGGGAGCCGTGCAAAGTGGATCGGGTTTTGCAGGACGGCGAGGAGGTGGTGCTGGGCGAGGCGCGGCTGCGCGCGCATCACACGCCCGGCCACACACGAGGCAACACGACGTGGTCACTCGAAGTCGATGACGCCGGCCGCCTCCTCCACGCTGTCATCGTTGGCAGTCCCAACGTCAACCCCGGCTTTCAACTGGTGAACAACAAGGAGTACCCGGAGATCGCCGCTGACTACGCACGCACGTTCCGCGTATTGAAGGCCCTGCAGTGTGATCTGTTCCTCGGCGCGCACGGCCAGTACTATGGCATGGTGGAGAAACATAAGCACCTCGGCAAGGGCGGCGGCAATCCGTTCGTCGACCCCGCCGGGTACCGCGAATACATCGCCGAGCGCGAGCAGTTCTACCTTTACACACTCGAAAAGCAATCCAAGCCGTAGCTGTTATACGCTACCTGTAGTGCGTTATCTGTTTTTAATCTTCGCTCTCCCGCTGCTGGCCCAATCCGACCTTCCCACGGCGGAATGGGTCCTCCAGTTTGGCGGCCGTGTCCGCGTGGCCAACTCCGCCTCCTGGATTCATGACCCCGGCCAGTTGCCCCAGGCTCCGTTCCGTCTCGAGGCCGTCGACCTTGTCGGCACCATTGTGGATCCCAAAGACTTCGGCAAGCTCAGCTCCTGCACTGAGCTCCGCGAGATCATCCTGCCCGGAACCATCTTCAACCCGGGTGCCGGGTCGACCCTGGACGTCAACGACGAACTGAAGGCCCTTGCCCCGCTGACGAAGCTCGACAAGCTCGGGTTCTCGCTGCACTTCCTGACCAACGTCAACGTGCAGGACAAGGGGCTGAAGCAGTTCGCCAACCTGACGCAGCTGCGGGAACTGCGCTTCACGATGACGAAGGTGAAGGGCGAAGGACTGAAGCCGTTCGTCAACGCGGAGAAGCTGGACCTGAGCTACACGCCCGCCGATGACTCCGGCCTCGCCGCCGTCGCCGGCATGACGAAGTTGCGAAATCTCGGCCTGCGGGACACGTTTGTGGGCGATGAGGGACTGCGTCACCTTGCGCAGTTGAAGACGCTGGAATCGCTCGATCTGTACGGCCTGAAGATCACCGACCGCGGCGTGGCCCATCTGCGCGACTTGACGAACCTCCGCTCGCTCAACCTGCTCGGCGCACAACTCACGGACGAGTCCATGGAGATCCTCTCGCGCATGACACAGTTGACGGAGCTGAACCTGTATCGCTCGCAGATCACCAACGCGGGACTGGCGCGGCTGAAGACGCTCAAGAATCTTTCGACGCTCGACCTTCGCTACACGCGCGTCACGCGCAACGGCGTGGAGGACTTCCGCGCCGCCGTGCCGGGCGTGCAGATTGCTTTCCAGGATGCCGCACCGCAGCTGTCCGACGCGTCGCTGCGCACCTCGGCACCGGCCGCGAAGACCGCCACCGCCATCGCCGCGTGGATTGAAAAGCTCGGCGGGCGGTCGAGCTCCGAGGGCGGCCAGATCCGCTCGGTGGATTTGTCGCGCACGTCGGTCACCGAAGCGCAGCTCGCGCACCTTGCCGCGCTACCCGCTCTCGAACGCCTGCGCCTGAACACCACCGAAATCGGCGACGGCGGATTGCCGACGATCGCCAAACTCGCCAAGCTGCGGGATCTTGACCTGGGACACACCATGGTTTCCGATAAGGGCGTGGCGGCCCTCGCCACACTTACCGGCCTGCAGCGGCTGACGCTGAACCACACGCTCGTGCGCGGGGAAACGCTCAACTCCATTCCTTCGCTGGAAGAGCTCGACCTGGCCAACACGCCGGTGAACGATTCCGGCGCCGCGCGCATTGCGGCGCTGGCACGGCTCCGGAGCCTGCGCCTCGCCTACACCGAGGTGGGGGACAACGGAGTGAAGGCGCTGGCGCCACTGCAGGAACTGCGACGGCTCGACCTGCTCAGCACCGACATTTCAGACGCCTCCATGACCACCATCGGCGCTTTCGGAAACCTCGAATCGCTCAACATCAGCTACAACAAGGTCACCTCGAAGGGATTGGCGCCGATTGCGTCCCTGCCGAAGCTGGCCCATCTGGAAGCGGCCCGCACGCGCCTCGATGACGAAGCCGCGCCGCATTTGGCGCGCCTCACATCGTTGAAGCAGCTCAATATCGACTACACCGCGCTCTCCGACAAAGGGCTCGCCGTGGCCCAGCCCGGCCTCGCGAAGCTCGAAGAGTTCCGTCTCGACACCGCCAACCTCACCGACGCGGCCGTTGACACGCTCGCCAAGTTCCCCGCCCTGCGGGACCTGAACATCTACCACACTCTGATCACCGAAGCCGGCCACGCCAAGCTGCAGAAGGCGCTGCCCCAGTGCCGCATCGTGTTCGACCCTGCTTCCGCCCTGCCCACCCGGAGGAAAAGCTAATCATGTGGACCGCTACTCTCCTGCTCGCCGCGGCGCTGTCTCCTATCGATTGGGTGAAGGATGCGGGCGGCACCGCAGAAACCAACGCCAAGGGCGAGATCATCTCGCTGGATCTCTCGCGCACCTGGATCACCGATGGCGACCTTCGGCGCGTCGGGCAGATCGCATCACTGCAGAAGCTCGACCTTTCCCATACCCGGATCACCGACATCGGCTTCTCGCATCTGAAGAATCTGCGCAACATCACGCACCTCAATCTCTACTACGCCGAACTGACCGGCGATGGGGCGCTCGCCGTAGTTAAGAACTGGCCGAAACTGCAGTGGCTGAACGCGCGCGGCACGAAGCTGACCGACGTCGGCATCGCGCACCTGAGCAACCATCCGGAGCTGGCCTGGATCGACGCCGGATTCGCTGAGATGACCGACAACGGCGTGGAGTATTTCACCACGATCCCGAAGCTCCGGACGCTGGCCTTTGGCGGCAACAAGATGACGGACGTCGGCCTGACGCCGCTGCGCCTTGTCAGTGGCCTGAAGGAACTTGACCTCGGCGGCCTGCAACGCACCGACTCCGGCCTGTGGCAGGTTACCGTCACTGACCGTGGCGCCGAGACGCTGGCCGGCATGACGCAGCTGGAAATCCTCAGCCTCCGCAACAGCAAGATCAGCGACGTCGCCATTGATCAGCTACTCAAGCTCAAGAACCTCAAGCGCCTCGACGTCGTCAATACCAACCTCACCGAGGCCGGCATCGCCCGCCTCCGCGCCGGACTGCCACAGACGGAGATCCGCTCCGGCACCGTCACCATGCTCCGCCGCTGACCGCATCCATGAAACTCACTCGCCGCTCCCTTCTTGCCGCGCCGTTCTTCGTGCGCCACCTGATTTCCGCGCCCCCTTCGGGCCGGGTCCGTCTTGCCTCCTTCGGGGCCAATGGCATGGCCTACGCCACGCTGCACGGCATCGCCACACACGCATCGGTGGATCTTGTCGCCGTCGCGGATGTCGATACCGCGCGCAACGAACGCGTCAAGACCGCGTACCCGAAGGCCACGCTCTATCAGGACTGGCGGCAGATGCTCGACAAGGAGTATCGCAACCTCGACGCTGTCTGCGTCGGCACGCCGGATCATATGCACGCGCCGCAGTCGATGGCCTCGATGCGCCGCGGGCTGCACGTTTACTGCCAGAAGCCGCTGACGTCGCATGTTGCCGAGTCGCGCCAGTTGAATCGCTACGCGGCGTCCAAGCGGCTCATCACGCAGATGGGCATTCAGATCCACTCCAACGCCGAGTATCGGACGGCCGTCGAACTGGTACACAACGGGACGATAGGCAAGGTGCGCGAAGTCCACGCCTGGAGCAACAAGAAGTGGGGAGACACGGCGCCGCGGCCATCCTCTACCGATGAGGTTCCGTCCACGCTCGATTGGGATGGCTGGATCGGCGTCGCGCGCCCGGAAAGCTACATCAAGGGCTACTGCCACCCCGGCAACTGGCGCAAGCGGCTGGAGTTCGGCACCGGCACTTTCGGCGACATGGGCTGCCACATCTACGACCCCGTCTTCGGCGCCCTCGCCCTCACCGCGCCGCTGACCGTCCGCGCCGAAGGGCCCGCCCCCAGCGAACACTCCTGGGCCGTCAACGCCATCGTCAAGTACACATTCCCCGGCACACCTTACACCGACGGCAAGACCGTCAACGTCACCTGGTACGATGGCGACGAACGCCCGCCACAGGACGTGCAGGCCCTCATCGAAGGCGCGCCGCTTCCCGGCCAGGGCTCCATCATCATCGGGACCAAGGGTGTCATGCTGGTGCCCCATGTCGCCTTCCCTGCCCTGTTCCCGCGCGCGCAGTTCAAGGACTTCCAACGGCCCGCCATCACGGCCAACAACCACTACCACGAGTTCGTCGACGCCATTCTCGGCAAGGCGCAAACCTCGACGCCGTTCACCTACTCCGGCCCGCTCAGCGAGACCGTTCTGCTCGGCAGCCTGGCAACGCGATTCCCGCGGACCACGCTCGAATGGAACTCGGCCAAGCTGAAGTTCCGCAATGAGAAACAGGCAAATGTATTCCTGAAGCGGAAGTATCGCGCCGGCTGGAAGGTGAAGGGGCTGGGATAGCCGTACTGTACGGTTAGTTCAAATATCTTGAATCGCCGCCCCTGAACCCATGGCGCGATCTGATAGGGTCACGCCATGCAACGGCGTCTCACTCTCCTCGCTCTCTTTCTCGCGGCCGCTCTTCACTCCCAGGATTTCCGCTCTACTCTGCAGGGAACCGTCTCCGACCCCTCCCAGGCCGCTATCGCCGGCGCGGCCGTCACGCTCCGCAATGTGGACACTGGCGTCGAACGCGCCGCCTCCACCGACGCTGATGGCTTCTACATCTTCCAGTTCCTTCCGCCCGGTAACTACCAGATCACCGTCAAGGCGCCCGGCTTCCGCACCGCCGTCGAGCAGGGCCTGTCGCTCGCGCTGACCCAGACCCTCCGGCGCGACATCGCCTTGCAGGTCGGCGACACGGCCGAGACCGTCAACGTCGTCGCCAACATCGCCGTCCTCGAAACCGACACCACTTCGCTCGGCACCGCGATCCGCACCGAGATCCGCGACAACCTCCCGCTCAAGGGCCGCAGTTCACTGTTCATGTTCACCCTCACCCCCGGCGTCGTCAACAACCGCTACGGCGAGGACACGCGGCCGAATGACACGATCACCAACATCTTCTTCTCCGCCAACGGCGCACCGGTGGCCGCCACGGACGTGTTCGTTGACGGCGCGGCGAACACGGTGAACGTGAACCGCGGGGTGAATATCTCGCAATGGGTTCCGTCGGTCGATTCGATCGCTGAGTTCAAACTGGAGATGGGCACGCTGTCAGCAGAGTACGGCCGTAGCGGCGGCTCCATTACCAACATCGTCATCAAGAGCGGCACCAATGCGCTGCGCGGGACGGCGTATCACTTCTTCCGCAACTCCAGCCTGGACGCCAACGCCTACTTCGCCCGCGGCC
>CAZWDD010000338.1:0-6067 GCA_964632345.1 uncultured Solibacteraceae bacterium
CTCCGCCGCCCGGCCAGCCCGCGCTCGGCAGCGAGGCGGAGTTCCGTCAGGCGTTCACCCGTGGCGTCGACAAGACCCGCATCGTCGCCCTGCTCTCCCCTTCTATCCCGGAGGATCTCCGCCTCGCCCACCACCTCCAGTCGCTCCTCATGGAGTACGAAGCAGACCCCTTTGAAGCGCACATCGTCTGGCGGCCCTCTGCCAGCTTCGATCTGGCCCTCTCCTCCGACTCCATGGCCCGCGTCTGGGATACCCGCGCCCGCCACTACTGGGACGAATCAGGCAACATCCGTAGCGAATATGGGCCCGCCCTCGTGTTGATCTACTCCCGGGGCGCAGGGCTTAGCCAGCCCGCCTTCAAGGCCGTTGATTGGACCCGCGATCTCCCGCAGATCCGCAAGGTCCTGGGGCCGCCCGCCTCCGGACAGCCCCAGCCCTGAACTACTTGCTTTGTACCGACGCGCGCGTCGCCCCGGTCGAAATGCCGCCGTCCACCAGCAGCGTCTGACCCGTCACATAACGGCTCTCTTCCGCGGCCAGAAACACCACGGCCCCGTCCAAGTCGTCCGGCCGCCCCGGACGCTTCACCGGAATGCGATCCTTCAGATACTCCAGCCACTCCTGGTTCTCGTACAGCACCTTGTTCTGCTCGGTCCGGAACCAGCCCGGCGCCAGGCAGTTCACCGTCACGCCGTGGCGGCCCCATTCATCGGCCAGCGCCATCGTCAACTGCTTCACGCCGCCGCGGCTGGCGCAGTACGGCGCAATGCCCGCGTAACCAAAAACACTGGTCACCGAGCCGATGTTGATGATCCGCCCGTACTCATTCGGGATCATCCGCTTGGCGATCTGCTGCGCCACGAAGAACGTCCCGCGCAGATTCGTCTCCAACACCAGGTTGTAGTCGTCCCAGGTAATGTCGAGCGTCGGCTTGCGCACGTTGCATCCCGCGTTGTTCACCAGAATGTCGATCTTGCCGAACGCCGCCTGCGCCTCATCGGCGAACTTCACGATGCTGTCAAAGTTCCGCACATCGAGTTCGATCGGAATCGCTTTCCGGCCCAGCCCCGCGATCTCGTCGACAAACGCCGCGCAGTCCTCCTTCCGGCGGCTCGTTACCACCAGATCCGCGCCGGATTTCGCCAGCGCCCGGCCTAGATACTGCCCCAGCCCGCGCGAAGCGCCGGTGACCACCGCCACGCGGCCGGTCAAATTGAAAAAGGGTGTTGGGTTGCTCACGGCTCGACGATCACCTTCATCAGATTCGGTTCATGGTTGTACAGCCGGTTGAATGCGTCGGCGGCCTGCTCCAGCGGCACCTTCGCGCTGATGATCGAGTCCACCTTGATCAGACCCTTCACCAGCAAGTCGATACACGCCGGATACTCGCCGTTCGAGCCGCACGTACCCTGCAGCCGGATCTCCCGCGTCACCACCGACTGCAGATTCAGATCGATCTTCGGCGTAATGTTGCCGATCAGCGTCACGGTTCCGCCCTTGCGGACGCACGCCAGCGCCGTCTTGATCGGGTCCGTCGCGCCCACCGCTTCCAGCACGATATCGGCCCCGCGTCCGCCCGTCCGCTTCAGAATCTCCGCCGCCGGGTCACAGTTCTTCGGGTTGAAGCCCTCCGCCGCGCCCAACTGCTTGGCCATCTCCAGCTTCGCGTCGTCCAGGTCCACCGCATAAACAGTCGTGCAGCCCGCGTTCTTCGCCGCCTGCACCGTCAGCAGGCCGATCATCCCGGCGCCCACCACCACGGCCGTATCGCCCAGATGCACCGGCGTTACCTCCACCGCGTGCACCGCCACCGAAACGGCTTCAATCAGCGCCGCATGTTCAAACGGCAGCTCATCCGGCAGCTTGTAGCAGATGTGCTGCGGCACCGCCACATACTCGGCGAACGCCCCGTGCCGGCGATAGTCGCCGCACGAAACACCCAGCACCATGCGGTTATCGCACAGGTTCATATGACCGGAGCGGCAGAAGTGGCACTTGCCGCAGGAGATCATTGAGTCGAAGGTCACACGGTCATTCACCTTCCACTGCGTCACGGCGCTGCCTACCTTCGCCACCACACCGGCGGCTTCGTGCCCCATGACCAACGGCGGAATGCGGCGGCCCGTCGAGCCGTCCAGTCCGTGAATATCACTTCCGCAGATGCCGCACGCGCGGACGCGGATCAGGATGTCCTCAGGCCCCAGTTCCGGTTCCGGAACCTCGGTGACCTCAAGCTGCATATATTCCTTGAGTAATAGCGCTTTCATTGCTGATTTCTACCCTATCGCAAAATGCGATAGCTTTGCCTTATGTATCGGAGAACATTCTGGATGGGCGGCGCCAGTGCGCTTTTCGCCGCCAACAGGAAGATCAGCCTCGGCCTGATCGGCGCCGGCAGCCGCGGCACTTACGTCATGACGGAGTTCCAAAAGGACCCGGATCTCGCCGTCGGCGCCATCTGCGACGTCTACGAACCGAACCTCGAACGCGCCCTCGGCACGGCCCGCAAGGCGCAGTCGGAATCCCCCCGCGCCATCCGCCGCTACCAGGACCTGCTCGCCGAAAAGTCCATCGACGCCGTCCTGATCGCCACCCCCGAACACTGGCACCACCGTATGGTGCTCGACGCCCTCGCCGCCGGCAAGGACGTCTATGTCGAAAAGCCCCTCTGCCAGACACCCGAGCAAGGCGTTGAACTCGTCGCCGCCGAGCGGGCTTCCAAACAGATCGTCCAGGTCGGCATGCAGCGCCGGTCTTATGACCTGTACCACCAGGGCCGCGAAATCATTGCCGCCGGCACCCTCGGCAACGTCCGCATGGTGCGCGGCTGGTGGTTGAACAACTATCTGAACGCCGGCAACGGCGCCCCGCTCGAAGGCAAGCTCGATTGGGAACAGTGGCAGGGCCCCGCCGCCAAACATGCCCCTGACACTCTTCGCTTCCGCAACTGGCGCCTGTTCAACGACTATGCCGGCGGCATCGTCGCCGACCAGGGCGCCCACGTCTTCGACGGCATCCACATGCTCATGAACGCCTCCTATCCGCTCGCCGTCACTGCCGCCGCCGGCCGCCCCCACCGCCCCGGCGTCGACACCCCGGAAAGCGTCGTCGTCACCGCCGAATACCCGGAGGACTTCATCGGCGTCTTCTCTGTCAATTACGCCGCCATGCGCTACGCCTCCCGCAACGATCAGTTGAATCAGCTCGACGGCGACAAGGCCCGCATGGATATCGGCCGCGAAACCTGCCGCGTCTTCGCCGCCGGCAAGGAGGAGGAGGTGTTGATCGAGCGCAAGTCGCCGCGCGGCTTCGGCTACGCTACCGTCCTGCACGTCCAGAACTTCCTCGAATGTGTCCGCACCCGGCAGCGCCCCACCGCCCCCATGGCCCTCGGCTTCCAGGCCGCGCTCGTCACGCAACTCGCCAATCTATCCCTGAAGCATGGCCGCCGCATGCGCTGGAATGCCCAGGCACAGAAAGTGGAGATGGCATGACCCGCCGCTCCGTACTGGCCGCTCCCTTTGTACAATCGGCCCGCGCGGAGCGGCCCAACATCCTCGTCCTGCTCACCGACCAGCAGACCCACAACGCCTGGAGCGGCTGCGGCAACGCCTGGCTGAAGACGCCCGCCATGGACTCGATCGCCCGCCGCGGCACCGTCTTCTCCAATGCCGTCTGCCCCTACCCCGTCTGCTCTCCTTCCCGGTCCTCCATCTTCACCGGACGCCTGCCCCACGAAGCCGGCGTGATGGACAACAACCTGCCCATCGCGCCGGGCATGGCATCCATGGGCGAGATCTTCCGCGCCGACGGCTACAACACCGCTTACGGCGGCAAGTGGCATCTCCCGAAGTCCTTCGACGGCATGACCGGCTTCACCAAAATCATCGGCGGCTCCAAACTCGGCCGCGACATGGACGCGCCCCTCTCCAACGCCTGCGCCGATTGGCTCCGCCGCAATCCGCAGGGCCCGTTCCTGCTCGTCGCGTCCTTCATGAATCCTCACGACATCTGTGACTGGATCCGCGAGCACAAGGGCACCCGCGAACTTCCCGCCGATGCCAGCATGCCGCCGCCTCCCATGAACATGGCTGTCGACCCCGCCGAGCCCGAGGCCATCCAGTATCACCGCAACGCCGGCTACGATCTGATGTCCCAAGCCGTCGGCATCGCCGCCGATTGGCGCCGCGACGACATGCGTCTCTACCTTCACGACTACTACCGCATGGTGGAACAGGTTGACGTCGAAATCGGCAAGGTGCTCGCCGCGCTCCGTGAAACCGGGCAGGATCGCAACACCGTCATCGTCTTCGCCAGTGACCACGGCGAGGGCCTCGGCGGCCACCGTTGGGCGCAGAAAGCGGCCTTCTATGAGGAGTCGCTCCGCGTGCCCTTCTTCCTCGCCGGCCCCGGCATCCGCACCGGTGTCAACAACCAACTCACGACGCTGGCCGATATCGTCCCTACGCTCTGCGGCCTCACCGGCGTCGCCGCCCCGCCCGATCTGCGCGGCCTCGACGTCAGCCGCCCGTTCACGCGGGACGCGGTCCTCAGCCAGCTCCGCTACGGCTCCCCCGATCGCGAGGGCCGCATGATCCGCACCGCGCGCTACAAATACATCCGCTTCAACAGCGGCGCCCGCCCCGAGCAACTCTTCGATCTCGAACTCGACCCCGGCGAAACGCAGAACCTCGCCCCCCGCGGCGGCACCCTGCTCGAATCCCATCGCGGACTGCTCAACGCCGCCCTCTCCCGCACCGGCGACCGCTTCCCCCGCGCCTGACGCCTACGACGGGCGCAACTCCCGCCCCCGCGTCTCCGGCAGCAGAAACACCAGCAATCCGCCCGCCAGGAAGAACCCGGCCGTCATCGTCAACGCTGTCCCCAGCCCGTGCCGGTCCGCCATCGCCCCGATCACCGCCGGCGCAAACGCGCTCATCACCCGCCCGCCGTTGTAGCACAGCCCCTGCGCCGTCGCCCGCACGCCCGATGGGAACAACTCGCTCAGAATCGATCCGAATGCGCTGTAATACCCGTGCCCGAAGAACCCCACCAGCGGACCCAGCGCCAGCAGCACCCCCGGGCTCCGCGCCGCGCCCCCGTATAGCATTGTCACCACCGCCGCACCCGCCAGGAACAACGCGAACGAAGGCCGCCGCCCCACCTTGTCCGACAGCAGCCCGAACAGTAGGTACCCCAGCAACGCCCCAATCTGCATCGGCGCCACCCATGCCGAACTCTTCACAATGCTCAGCCCCGCCCCGCCCTTCTCCACCGGCGCCGCAAGATACGCCGGCACCCACGTGAACAGCCCCCAATACGCGAACAGCACAAAGCTCGACATCGCCATCGCCACCAGCGTGTACCTCCGCAGCGGCGGCGTGAAGATCCGCCGGAACCGCTCGCCCGCCGGCACGCGCTCGGCCTTCGCCCACACCTCCGGCTCCGGAACGCTCCGCCGGATCCACAACACCAGCAGCGCCGGCAGCGCCCCAATCGCAAACAGCGGCCGCCAGCCGTAGGCGGGCAGAATCCACGCCGCCAGCCCCGCCGCCGCCAGGTACCCGATCGCCCAGCCCGACTGCGTAATCCCGATCGCCTTCCCCCGGTGCTCCGCCGGCCACGTCTCCGCCACCAGCACCGTCCCGGCGGACCACTCCGCCCCCAGCCCCAACCCCACCAGCCCACGCCACAGCAACAGCTCTCCGTAGGAGTGCGCCGTCGCAATCATCGCCGTGAAGATCGAATAGGTCAGGATCGACCCCATCAACACCCGCGTCCGCCCGAACCGGTCCGCCAGCACCCCCGCCATCGTCCCGCCCACCGCCGCCGCCGCCAGCGTCACCGTCGTCAACGTCCCCGCCTCCGCCCCGGTCAGCCCGACGGCGTTTCGCCAGGCGCGGAAGGACTGCGCGTAGCCGTCCACGTCGATGCGATGGGTGACGTGGGTGACGTACCAGAGCCCGCTCATCTGCCGCCCGACGCCGCGCACCAGCACCGGCCGGCCGACCTGCAGCGGGCGGCGGAACTTCAGCCCGTCGACTTCGCCGCTCGCGCGCAGCGCGCG
>CAZWDD010000339.1:0-6057 GCA_964632345.1 uncultured Solibacteraceae bacterium
TGACGCGCGTCGAGCGGCACGACGGCACGCACGCCAACCGGCTCATCCACAAGGAATCGAATCAGTGTTTTATCGGGCCGTACGCCATCTCGGCCACCGGGCGCGTCCGGCCGATTCCAGACCTGTTCGACCACCGGCTGACCTCCACCTTCCGCCACCTCACCGACCCGGCCAATCTGGTCTACATGCTGACCATGGAAGGGCAGCTGTACGAGGTGGACGTCACGACGCTAAAGGCGCGCGAGGCCGTGAACGTGCTGACGGCGCTGAACATCAAGGCGCGTCCGCACTTCAAGGGCGGCTTCACGGCGCAGGGGCGGATCGTCATTGCCAACAACGGCTTCTACTCCTATGGCGACAACGACGCCGGTCTGTTCGAGTTCGACGGGAAATCGTGGCGGGCGCTGAGCCGGAAACCGCACATGGATGTGGCCGCGCGGCAGGATATGGGGCAGGTGATGTTTGCCACCGGGTGGGACGAGATGTCGGTGCTGCTGTGGGCGCTGGTGGAAGGGAAGTGGCAGCGCTACCGGCTGCCCAAGGCCTCGCACGCCTTCCAACATGCCTGGCAGACCGAGTGGATGCGGATACGCGAAGTGGAGACCGAGCACTTTCTGATGGACATCCAGGGCATGTTCTACGAACTGCAGCCGATTGCGTTCGAGGGGCGCATCTGGGGCGTGAAGCCGGTGTGTCAGCACCTGCGTATCATTCCGGACTTCACGGCGTTCCGCGGGCTGCTGGCTTTGGGCGGGAATCAGACGACCCCGAACAATGACAACAACGCCCTGGGAGGCCAACCGCAGGCAGGTATCTGGTTCGGCAAGACCGATGACCTGTGGAGTTGGGGCAAGCCGGCCGGGTGGGGCGGCGTATGGCGAAAGTCCACCGTTAAGGCGGGCGAGGCAAGCGAGCCGTTCCTCATGACCGGATTCGGGAAGAAGGCGCTGCATCTGCAACTGGCGCCCGGCGGCGTGGTCCGCATTGAGGTGGATTTCCTCGGCAACGGGGAGTGGGTGAAGCTGGAAGACGTGAACGTTCCGGGCTATAAGCCCTACGTGTTTGCCGATGGATTCAGCGCGCATTGGGTGCGGCTGACGGCGCTGCAGGCCGGGACCGCAACGGCTGAATTCCACTATACGTAGGCCGGGGTGGTGGAAAAGCACCACGCATGTAAACGGGAAAAGTGTTGATGTAAAGTGGGTTATCGTTTGGCCCGTCGTTTGCATAGTTGAGGATACGGGAGCAAACCACCATGAAACGAACGATGCTCGCAGTACTCACCCTCAGCCTCGCGGCAGCCATTCAGGCGCCGGCGCAGGATGCCGATTCATCCGGCCGCGGTGTGTCGCGGCTGAGTTTGATTTCCGGTGACGTCTCGGTGCGCCGCGGCGACACGGGAGAATGGGTGGCAGCGGCGATTAACGCGCCGTTGCTGACCGAGGACCAGGTCCTCTCCGGCGCCAATTCACGCGCCGAGGTGCAGTTGGACTACGCCCACTTTGCACGTCTTTCGGCCAACGCCGAACTCCGGCTGGCCGATATCGAGAACCGGCGCTATTTGCTCCGGGTGGCGCAGGGGACGGTGACGTTCCGCGTGTTGCGGAACATGGAGGCGCAGAGCGAAATCAGCACGCCGTCGATCGCCATCCGTCCGCTGAAACGTGGGATTTACCGCATCTCCGTGCTTGATGACGGCACCACCGAGGTCACGGTCCGCTCCGGCGAAGCCGAGATCTTCACGCCCAAGGGCAGCCAGCGGCTCCGTTCCGGCCGCACGTTGCTCGCCCGCGGCTCCGCTCAGGATCCGGAGTTTCAGTTCGTCAATGCCGGTATGATTGACGACTGGGATCGTTGGAACGAGAACCGGGACCGCCAGTTGGAGCGTTCCGAGAGCTACAACCACGTGAGCCGCGACATCTATGGCGCCGAGGACCTGGACGGTCACGGACGCTGGGTCAATACGCCGGAGTACGGCAGCGTCTGGGTACCCCATACCAGCGCCGGATGGGCACCGTACCGCCATGGCCGCTGGAGCTGGGTGGACTATTACGGATGGAACTGGATCAGCTACGATCCCTGGGGCTGGGCGCCGTATCACTACGGCCGCTGGTTCCATCGCGCCGGCCTCGGCTGGTGCTGGTGGCCCGGTCGGATTTCCGCCCGCCATTACTGGAGCCCGGCCCTGGTCGGGTTCTTCGGCTGGGGCGGACGCGGCGGCTTCAGTGTCGGCATTGGTGTCGGTTTCGGCAACTGGGGGTGGGTCCCGCTGGCACCGTTTGAAACCTTCTATCCCTGGTATGGCCGTGGCTACTATGGCGGCTTCCGGAATCGGACCGTGAACAACGTCACCATCATCAACAACACCAACATTACGAACATCTACCGCAATGCCCGGATCGACAACTCGATCACCGCGGTGAATGCGGGCAGCTTTGGACGCGGTTCCGTGAACGCCGTTCGCGTCAATCGCGACGAACTGCAGAGCGCCTCCGTCATGCGCGGCCAATTGCCGCTGGTGCCGGACGCTTCCTCTACCCGCATGAGCGACCGCGAAGCCCGGATTGCCGAGAACCGCAGCGGCGCGTCTCGCCGTGACGAAGGTTTCTATGCAACGCGGCAGGCCGCGCGCCTGGACCGAGTGCCATTTGAAACCCAGCGCGCCTCCATGCAGGAAGCCAGCCGCCGCACGTTCGGCGAGGCACCTGCGGGCAGGGGCGGGGAAGTGGCCGGCGGCCGCGGCGGCGACGCCTTGGTGCGTGGCGGCGAAAATGCCGGCCGTATCAGCGGAGCCGACAGCAGCTTGGACCGCGGCGGACGTGGCGCCTCCCGCGCCGATGGGTTCACCGGAACGGTTCGTGGAAATGCGGATGCAGCATCTGGACGCGGCGGCACGGCCGACGGCAGTTCCGAGCGTGGCGGATGGCGCCGTTTCGGCGACGGCTCTGCGGATGCCTCTGCCGGACGCGCCGGTGCGGAGATGTCTACCGGCCGCGGCGCAACCGATCGCGGCGCTGGCCGCGGCGACGCAGGATCCATCGACGCAAGCTCCGATCGCGGCTCCTGGCGGCGCTTCGGGGACTCGACGGCACTACCTTCGGGGCGTGGCGGTGCCAGCGAAGGAAACTCCGATCGCGGCTCCTGGCGGCGCTTCGGGGATTCCACCGGCGCCTCCAGCGATCGAGGTTCCGGCGGCCGCGGCTCGGCCGAGTCCTTCGGCCGCGGAGGAAGCATCGACCGTGGATCGTTCGACCGCGGAGGCAGCATCGACCGCGGAGGCAGCTTCGGCCGTGGCTCCACGAACCGTGGGACGTTCGACCGTGGCTCCTCCCCACGCAGCACGGATCGCGGTACATTCGACCGCGGTACGTTTGACCGGAGCGGCGGCGACCGCGGTGGCCGTGGCTCCTGGGATTCCGCCCCGCGGATGAGCGCGCCTCCCGTAGTGCGCGAGCGCAGCAGTGGTGGTGGTTTCGGCAGCTTCGGGCGGGGAGGTGGCAACACCTCCCCCCGCATGAGCGCCCCCAGAATGGAGCGCTCCGCCCCGTCTGGACCCTCCTTCGGGGGCGGAGGGAGCCGTGGCGGCGGTGGTGGCAGTATTGGCGGCGGTGGTGGATTCGGTGGCGGCCGCGGTGGCGACGGTGGCGGTTCCCGCGGCTCTAGCCGTGGCGGCGGTGGCGGTCGTCAGCGCTAATCGACGTTCACACCGTCGACGAACACTTGGCGCACGTGCAGCTTTCGGTCCAGAATCACCACGTCCGCCCGCTTTCCAACCTCCAGACTGCCTACCGAGCGCGCCACTCCAGCGCGCTCGGCCGGCGTCAGGCTGGCCATTCGGATCACGGACGCCAAAGGCGCACTGGTGTCTCGACACATCGTCCGGATCATGTGGTCAAGCGCCATGACGCTGCTTGCCAGCCCGCCTCCCGACGCAAACCCCACCTCTCCGTCGCTTTCAAACCACGATCCAGTTGCCGACGGACCAAACCGGTACCGGCCAGGCGGCATGCCAAGCGCCCGATTGGCGTCCGTGACCAGACATAACCGTCTTTCTCCCAACATGTTCCAGGCAAATTCTAAAAGTTCCGGTGCAAGATGCTTCCCATCCGCGATCACCTCAGTTGACATCTCCGGATTCGCCAGAACGAACTGCTCCATGCTCCCGCGCATCGGTGTCCCGAGACGCGCGCGAACACTCCCAACGGAACTCATCGCGCACCAGAAATGATCGACATGCCGCATTCCAGCCGCAAATCCTCTCGCCATTTCGGGCCAACTGGCCTCCGAATGGCCGCACGTCACCAGGCACCGCCGGCGTCGCGCCGCCCGGTAGAAGGCTTCCGCTCCAGGCAGTTCCGCAGCACAGGTAGCGATTCGCACAATACCTGAGGAAAAATACGTATCGTATTCATCTGCCGAAGGTTCCCGTCGTCCGTCTAACGAGTGACAGCCAACCTTCGACGGCGCGAAGTACGGCCCATATAGGTGAACGCCAGCGATCCGGGCGCCATCGGTGGGCCTCCAGCGCCGCGCGACCTCGCGGCAGGATTGGATCATCGCCGACAACTCAGCCGGACTTCCGGTGGTCGTCGTTGGAAACAGCGAGGTCGTGCCTCGACGCAAATGCGCCCGGTTCGCCTGCCGGATCGCCTCCGGAGTCCCGTCCATGTAGTCGGCCCCGTCGCCGCCATGGACGTGTATGTCGACGAATCCCGGACTAATGTACCCGTCGCCAGCGTCTATGACGGCGCGACACCCATTGGACGGCCTTCCTTTTCCCACTCGGACGATCCTGCCTCGGTCCACCTCTACAACGCCACCCGTCAGTATTCCGTCCGGCCGAACAATGTTTCCCGTGAATGCAATCCGAGAGATCGATTTCGTAGTTGACATAATATATGTTATGGGTCTCTGGTCGTCGGCTGCCTCGGAGCGCTATGGCATCCTGAAAAGGTTATGCACGCCGGCGAATCCACCCCACTCGATCAGATTATCGCCCATTGGTCTGCCGTTCCCAAGACGGACCGCCAGCCTCTCTTCCGGCGTCTCAACCGCGACGAGCGCGAACAGCTGTTTCTTGGCGTCCTCGCGCAGGAGCAGGCAGAACTCCTGCTCGCCATGCCCGAAAACGAGCGATTCACCTATCTCCGCGTCCTGCCGCCGGACGACGCGGCCGACCTGCTCCAACATGCTCCCCTCGCTCAGCGCTCCGGCCTCCTGCAACTCCTCGACAACAACACCCGCGCCGAAGTCACCGCGCTCCTCGCCTATGCCGAAGACGAGGCCGGCGGGCTGATGAACCCTCGCTACGCGCGCCTTCGCCCGGAAATGACCATCAACGAGGCACTCAGCTACCTTCGCCTGCAGGGCCGCCGCACTGAGACCATCTACTATTCCTACGTCCTATCCGGAGACCAGCTCCTGCTCGGTGTCGTCTCCCTGCGCGACCTGTTCGTTGCCGATGGCAGCGCGCAAATCTCTTCCGTAATGATTGCCGATCCAGTCGTGGTCACAGAGGATACAGACCAGGAAGAGGTCGCCCGCCTCTTCGCCGCGGAGGACCTTCCCGCCATCCCGGTCGTCGACCGCCAGGGACGTATGATGGGTATCGTCACCGTCGACGATATTGTCGACGTTGTCCAGGAAGAGGCCACCGAAGACATCCAGAAGTTCGGCGGTATGGAGGCCCTGAGCGGTCCATACCTGGAGACCGGATTTTTCGAGATGGTTCGTAAACGTGCGGGATGGCTAGGCATCCTTTTTCTGGGAGAGATGCTGACAGCCACCGCCATGAGCCGCTATGAGCACGAGATCGCCAAAGCCGTTATCCTCGCCGTCTTTATCCCGCTCATCATCAGCAGCGGCGGAAACTCCGGCTCGCAGGCATCCACATTGATCGTCCGGGCCATGGCGCTCGGAGAGGTTCGCCTATCCGACTGGTGGCGTGTTGCGCGGCGGGAAGTCAGCAGCGGACTATTCCTCGGCATCGTCCTCGCCACCCTCGGATTTTTCCGTATCTTCCTGTGGCAGCAGATCGGTGGCGCCTACGGAACGCAT
>CAZWDD010000340.1:0-6046 GCA_964632345.1 uncultured Solibacteraceae bacterium
ACCGCGACCTCGCTCTCGACCGCGCCATGATTCCTCTCGGCTCCTGCACCATGAAGCTCAACGCCACCACCGAGATGATCCCGGTCACCTGGCCCGAGTTCGGATCCCTCCACCCCTTCGCCCCCGCCGATCAGGCCGCCGGCTACCAGGAGATGCTCGCCCAACTCGAACGCGACATCTGCGAGGTCACCGGCTATGACGCCGTCAGCCTCCAGCCCAACTCCGGCGCCCAGGGCGAATACGCCGGCCTGCTCGCCATCCGCGGCTATCACGTCGCCCGCGGCGAAGCCCACCGCAACATCTGCCTCATCCCCTCCTCCGCCCACGGCACCAACCCTGCCTCTGCACACATGGTCGGCTATGAAGTCGTCGTCACCGCCTGCGACGCCGGTGGCAACGTCGATCTCGCTGACCTCCGCGCCAAGGCCGAAAAGCACGCTGCCAACCTCGCCTGCGTCATGATCACCTATCCCTCCACCCATGGTGTCTTTGAGGAGGAGGTCCGCGAAATCTGTTCCATCGTTCACTCCTGCGGCGGCCAGGTCTATCTCGACGGCGCCAACCTCAACGCCCAGGTCGGTGTCTCCCGCCCCGGTGACTTCGGCGCCGACGTCTCCCATCTCACCCTCCACAAGACTTTCTGTATCCCCCACGGCGGCGGCGGCCCCGGCATGGGTCCCATCGGCGTCAAGGCCCATCTGGCCCCCTACCTCCCCGGCCACCCGCTCACCAACCCCGATGCCCCCGTCGGCCCCGTTTCGGCGGCCCCATTCGGCAGCGCGTCCATCCTCCCCATCAGCTACGCCTACATCCGCATGATGGGCGGCGCCGGTCTCAAACGCGCCACTGAGGTCGCCATCCTCAACGCCAACTACATCGCCACCCGCCTCGATCCCTTCTTTCCCGTTCTCTACAAAAACCACAACGGCCGCGTCGCCCATGAGTGCATCGTCGATCCCCGTCCCCTCAAGGACCAGTGCGGCGTCACCGTCGACGACATCGCCAAACGCCTCATCGACTACGGCTTCCACGCCCCCACCATGAGCTTCCCCGTTCCCGGAACTCTCATGATCGAGCCCACCGAGTCCGAATCCAAATACGAACTCGACCGCTTCATCGACGCCATGATCGCCATCCGCGCCGAAATCGCCTCCGTCGAACGCGGCGACTACCGCATCGAGGACTCCCCCCTCCGCCACGCTCCCCACACCACTCAGGACGTCACCGTCGAGGAATGGTCCCGGCCCTACGCCCGCGCCGAAGGCTGCTTCCCCGGCTCCGGCATCCGCGCCGAAAAGTACTGGCCGCCCGTCTCCCGCATTGACAACGTGTACGGGGACCGTAACCTCGTCTGCGTCTGTCCCACTATCGAAGAGTACGCCGACGCTACGGCTTCGTAATCTCCAACCGCCGTTTGGGCGTCTCGCCGTCGACCTCCTCCCTCTCGAACGCCTCGAGAACCTCCAGTCCGCCGGTCACACGCCCAAACGCCGTGTACTTCCCGTCCAGGTGCGGCGACGGTCCCAGCACCAGGAAGAATGAGGTGTCGGCCGAGTTCGGATCGTCGCCCCGCGCCATCGAGACGATGCCTCGATCGTGCTTCACATCCTCCCGGAACTCGCCCGCCAGCGGCCGCACCCACCGGTCCGCCGCATGAGTCGCCCCCCCTGGCCGCGTATGCCCCATCCCCCCTTGAATCACGAATCCCTTCGCCACCCGGTGAAATGCCGTTCCCTCATACCAGCCCGTCTCCAACAGCTTCAGAAAGTTCCGCACATGGTTCGGCGCCCACCCCGGTTCCAGCGTGATCTCAATCGTGCCCAGCGTCGTCGGCAGCTTTACCGTCCGCGCCAGTTGTTCCACCGGGGTATCCACATATGGCTCCCGCTTCTTCGCCTCAATCGTCACTTTCTCAATCCGCACCGGTTCCTGCGTGAATCCGTTCTCGCCCGTCGGCACCAGTGAGATCTTCTCCACCACTTCAATTCCCTCGGTCACCCGCCCGAACGCCGAGAACTGTCCGTCCAGCGGCGGTTGCGGCGACAGGCAGATGAAGAACTGCGCCCCGTCGGAATCGGCCTGATTCGGAATCCGCACCGTTGAAACCACGCCGCGCTCGTGTTTCAGGTCCGAATACGCCCCTGGCAGTAACTTCAATCCGCCCGTTCCCCACAGCGTCCGCGGCGTCTTCGGGTCTTTCAATAGTGGATCCCCGCCCTGCACAATGCCCCGCGGCACCGCCCGGTGAAACGCGCTGCCGTCGTAGTAACCCTTGCGGGCCCGTGCAATAAACTCGCCCACATGCCGCGGCGCCTTATCTGCCGCAAACTCGAAACGGAATACTCCAAGCGGAGTAGTCACCACCGCTTCCAGGTCTTCAGGGGACTGCGCCGCCAGCGGCATCGCCGCGGCCAGTAAGGCGAGGAACAGGATACGCATCGGCTCTCATTTTAAGCCCGGTTGCCGATGAGTCAGTAAGGATGAGCACAGCGGACATCGACTCGCAGGATAGTTGCACCGTACGGCTGCAGGAGTTTGAGGAGCTCGAACGGCTTGCCGGCATCGGAAGTTGGCGCTGGGAACTGCCTTCTCCCTCCGCCGCCGGCACCGACGTCATGCACTGGTCCCGTGAACTCTGCCGCATGCTTGGCCGCCGCAACCAGCGGCTCATCGGCGGCGCCGACGAACTGGTCATCTACTTCGCCCCCGACAGCTGGACCCGCCTGCGCGACGCCATTGACCGCGCCCGCCGCACCGGCGAGCCCTGGGAACTGGAACTTGACGCCATTCGCGAGGACGATTCCGGCGTCCGCGTCGTCTCCCGCGGCGAGGCGGAACGGGATGCCGCCGGCCGCATTGTCCGCTTGCGCGGCACGGTGCAGGACATCACCGCGCGGCGCGAACTTGCTCGCGAACCCGTCGAACTCCGCAGCCGCAGCGATGGCGCCCCGCCCACAACCTTCGACTTCCTAACCTTCGCCAGCCACGCCATGCGCACCCCCATGGCCGATATCGTCGGCATGGCCACTCTACTCCAGGAGCAGGAAAGCGGGCCCGCGCGCGAAGGCCTGGAAACCATCCGCGCCTCCAGTGAAACGTTACTCGGTATTCTCAACGATGTCCTCGACTACGCCAAGCTCGAATCCGGCGAACTCGTTATGGAGCGTGTCCCCTTCGTCCTCGAAGGCATGGTCGAAGATGTCATCGACGCCATGTCCGACGCGGCCGCCCACAAGGGCCTTGAACTCCAGTTCTTCGTCAGTGGCGAACTGCCCCCCTTCGTTGTCGGCGATACGCTCCGCCTTCGCCAGATCCTCCTCAACCTCCTCTCGAATGCCGTCAAGTCAACCGTCCGCGGCGGCGTCACCGTTCTCGCCGAGCCTTACGGCGAGGAGAGCGAGGAACGCGTCACCGTCCGGTTCGCCGTCAGCGACACCGGCCCCGGCCTCTCCGATGAACAACTTCAGAACATGTTCCGCGGCTTCATCGGCGTCGACGATCGCGCTCCCCGCTCCGGCTCCGGCGCTGGACTCGGCCTCCGCATCTCCCGCCGCCTCGTCGAGATGATGGGCGGCAGCGCAGGCGTCCAGAGCCTCCAGGGCGAAGGCAGCACCTTCTGGTTCACCGTCCCCCTCCGCCTCAGCCCCATTCCGCTCCCCACGCCCCTCTCCTATGAGGCCTTGCGTGGCAAACGCGTCCTCGTCGTCGGCAATCAGCCCATGTCGCTCCTCCTCATCCGCCAGCAGCTGGAGTCCCTCGGCCTCGCCATGGTCACCGCTCGCAATGAGGCCGAAGCAGCCGCCGCGCTCGAACGCGGCGTCCCCTTCTGCTCCGTCCTCATCGATGTCGATATGGCCGGCAGCGACTCGGAAAACCTTGCCCGCCGCCTCCGGACCCGCGCCTCGCTCGACGTCCTGCCCGTTATCTTCGCTGGCTCGGTCCGGGACCACGCCATGATGACCTCCGCCGCCGGCATGGGTAGTGCCGAATATCTCGTCAAACCCGTCCGCAAGGGCAGCCTCGCTCGCACCCTCGGCCGCCTCGTCCGCGGCGAGAACCTCGACTCCTCTAGCGACGGCGCGCTCCGTCCTCTCACCGGCGTCTCTGTCCTGCTCGCCGAGGACAACCTTACCAATCAGCGCGTCTCGCTCATGATGCTATCCCGCCTCGGGTGCGACGCCGAAGCCGTCGAAAACGGCGAAGCCGCCGTCGAAGCCGTTCGCCGCAAGCCCTACGACCTTATTCTCCTCGACTGCCAGATGCCCATCCTTGACGGTTGGGGCGCCGCCAAGGCCATTCGCCAGTTGGAGGCCTCCTCCGGTCGCAGAACTCCGATCCTCGCCCTCACCGCCAATGCGCTGCCGGGTGACCGCGAACGCTGCCTCGACGCCGGCATGGATGAGTACCTTACCAAGCCCCTCAGCCTCCCCCAACTCCACGCCGAACTCGCCCGGTGGACCCAACCCTCCTCCCAGGCCCTATAGCCACCGCCGCAGCACCTCGTTCAGCGTCTCCAGGTTCGCCGGCTTCGCGATGTAGTCGTCCATCCCCGCCTCCAGGCATCGCCGCCGGTCCTCTTCCGTCGCCAACGCCGTCAGCCCGATGATCGGTGTCCGCCGCCCGGCCGGCTCCCGCCGCCGGATCTCCGCCGTCGATTCAAACCCATCCATCACCGGCATCATCGCGTCCATCAGAATCGCATCGTAGCTGTCCGATACCGCCAGCCGCAGCGCCTCCACTCCGTCGCTGGCCACCTCCACCTCGCACTGCAACCGCCGCAGCATCCCCGCCGCCACCCGCTGATTGATCGGATTGTCCTCCACCACCAGCACCCGTCGCCCGCTCAGCGGCGCCGTATGCGCGTCGGCCACTCGCGAGACCCGCGGCGTCGCTGGCAGCGCCTCCGCCCCGCCCGTCAATGGGACCACCAGCGTGAACCGCGCTCCGCTGCCCAGCGTGCTCTCCACCGTCAGGTCCCCTCCCATCAGCCTCGCCAGTTGCCGGGAGATCGCCAGCCCCAGCCCCGTTCCCCCCACACTCGCGCTCGTCTGCGCCGACAGCGGCGAAAACGCCTGAAAGATCGATTCCAGACTCCCTGCCGGTATCCCCATCCCCGTGTCCGCCACCTGGTACCTAAGCCAGCCCTCCTGCGCGTCCACGCGCAGTTCCACTATCCCCTCGCTCGTGAACTTGATCGCGTTCTCCAGCAGGTTGTTCAGGATCTGCCGCAGCCGCGCCGTGTCCGCCTGGTGCCCCGCCGGTACCGTCTCCTCCACCTCGCTCACCAGCCGCACCCCGCGGTCCCCCGCGCGCGGTTGGAAGATCGCAATCAGCTTTTCCACCAACTCCCGCGGATGGTACTGGGCCGGGTGCAGCGTCACCCGCTGCTGCTCCAGCCGCGTCAGGTCCAGCACGTCCTCCAGCATTCCCAGCAGCGCCGTCGCCGCCACACGCGCCGACGACACGTAGTTCGCCTGTTCAGCGTCCAGTTTCGTCGTCTCCATCAACTCCAGCATCCCCAGCACGCCGTTCATCGGCGATCGGAACTCATGGCTGATCTGCGCCAGAAACCGCATCTTCGCATCCACCGCCGCGCTGGCGTGCCGTTGCGCCGCCGCCAGTTCGTCGTGGATCCGTCGCTGTTCCGTCACGTCCTCCAGCAGTGCAAGTCCGAATCGCGAATGCTCGTCATCACCGGGTATCGTTGTCGCCGACACCGCTGCCCACACCGTCGTGCCGTCCCCGCGCAGAAACCGCTTCTCTATCCGGAAGTACGGATTCTCCCCTGTAAACAGATCGGCCGAACTCCGCCGGCACGCCTCCCGGTCCTCCGGGTGCGTCAGTTGAATTACCGAAACTCCCTCCATCTCCGCCGGTCCGATCTCCAGCATCCGCGCAAACGCCGGGTTCGCCTGCACCACGCGGAACTCACTGTCGAAAAGCAGGATCCCGATCGGCGACTCCTCAAAAATAAGCCGGAATCGCTCCTCGCTCGCCTGATACGCCGACTCAATGTCCTTCAGGTGGCTGATGTCCGTCAACGCCC
>CAZWDD010000341.1:0-1291 GCA_964632345.1 uncultured Solibacteraceae bacterium
GGGGGGATTCGTGGGGGGATGGCGGAACAACGACCTGTTATTTGGGGGGATTCTGGCGTTGACGGGGGACCTGGTGACGGCGAAGCGGGTGGCGCTGGGGTTAATTGCGGGGAGCGCAGCGGGGGCAGCGGCGTGGGCGCGGAGTTTGCGGGCGGGATACTGGGCGGTGGCGTTGACGGTGCTGGTGGTATCAGCGAACGTGCACCCGTGGTATTTGACCTGGATTGTGCCGCTGGCGGTGTTCGAATGGCCGTGGGCGGTGCTGGTGTGGGGGGCGCTGGCACCGGTGCATTATGTGGTGCTGATCCGGTGGCGGGAAGCGCAGGAGTGGGAGGGAGTTAGTAACTGGCGGTGGCTGGTTTACGCGCCGGTGGCGGCGGTGTTAATGGTACAAATGGTACGAAGGGAAGTGTTTGGAAAGTCACGTTCGTAATGCCGGGATCCTGTTTGCCGCACTTGGGATCGCGATGGGCATCGGGGCGATTGTGGTGCTGTTGGTCTCCGGCGGATTCAAGGGACTGCTGCTGCTGGACGATCCGTTTTTTCCGCGGTCGGACCTGGGAGCGATTCCGCTGAGCCGTCTGCTGGCGACGGCGATGGTGGTGTTGTCGCTGGTGCTGGCGATTCCGATGGCGCTGGCGGGATGGGGATTGCAGCGGCAGAGGGAGTGGGCGCGAACGCTGGGGATGGTGGTGGCGGCGGTGGGGTTACTGCACATACCGCTGGGGACGGGGGCGGGCGTGTATGTACTGTGGGTGCTGACGGACGAGGCAACCGAGTTGTTGTTTCTAAACGCGGCGCGGGGGCACGCAGAGCGCTAGGGCTGTTTTTTCCTGCCCTTGAACATGTCGAAGACGCCCTTGATGGTGTCCTTGATTTCACCGGGCTGCTGGAGCTTCAGCTTGCCGATGGCGGCGGGGTCAGGAGAGAAGACTGGTTTGGCGAAGGTGCCCTTGACGATGGAGGGCATGAGGAGCTCGCCTTCGGGGCCGGCCATGGCGGCGCTGAGGAAACCGCCGATGCGGGTGCCGCCGACCTCTTCGCTGAGGTGCTTGTCGAGAGTGGTCAAGACGCGGAGGTCGAGCGACTGATCGGCGAGGCCGAAGACGCCGGAGACGACGGCAGCGGCGCGGTCGAGTTCGACGCGGAGGTTGTCTGTCCGGGCGGCACCGTTGTTGAGGGCGAGTTTGCCCTGGATGCCGAGGAAGGGGGTACCGGCAGCGGAGGACTGGAGGGGCTTGAGGAACTTGCCGAGGGCCTGCATTTCGCCGAGGAGGTTGAAGGGGATGAG
>CAZWDD010000341.1:1391-6038 GCA_964632345.1 uncultured Solibacteraceae bacterium
GCGACGTCACCGGAGAGGGTGATGGGAGTTTCGGGGCCGGCGGAGGGTTTGGCGGGCGGGAACCAGGACTGGAGTTCGGCGGAGGAGAGCTGATCGGCCTGGAGGGAGACGGCGATGCGGGGTGTTTCAAAATCCTGGAGGCGGATGGAGCCGCGGATATTGGACTGGCCGATGTGGAGGGAGGCGTCTTCGATGGAGGCGCCGGCGGCCTGGAAGCGGAGGCGGGCGGAGTCGACTTTCAGTTCGGGCTTGAGGGCGGCGAAGCGGAGGGTGGCGGCCGAGAGAGAGCCATCGCCGGAGAGGTTGGGATTGGCAGTGGGCCCGGCGGCGTGGAGTTGGAGGGAGATGCGGCCTGAGCCGGAGAGGCCTTCGACGCGGGCAAGGGCGAGGAGATCCTGGATGGCTGCGTCGCGGGCGGAGAAATCGGCGTCGATGCGGGGCTTAGCGGCGTAGTCATCGAGTTGGAAGCGGGCCTGGATGACGGCGGGGCCGGCGTTGAGGGTAAAGGGGGAGGCGGTGATGCGGGAGGGGGTGAGATCGAGATGGAGGGCGGCGGCGCGGAGAGGCTGGGTGAGTTTGCCGCCGGAGACTTCGAGATTCTTGAGGTCCACTGCGCCGGAGTAGACGAGGCGGGCCAGGGGGCCGGTGGCGCGGATTTGGAAAGTGGCTTGGCCGACGCCGGCGTAGTCATGGAACTGGGCGAGGACGAGGAGGTCCTGAATGGCGGCATCTCGCGCGGAGATGTTGGCATCGAGGGAGGGGGCGGCGCCGGTGTAGCCATCGAGCTGGAAGGCGAGTTGGATGGGCGTGGGACCGGCCTGGAGGGCGAAGGGCCTGGCGGTGATGCGGGAGGGAGTGAGATCGAGTTGGACATCGGCGGCGCGGAGGGGGTGGGAGAGTTTGCCGCCGGTGAGTTCGAGGTTCTTGAGTTGAACGGCGCCGGACAGGGCGGGGTTCGAGTAGGGGCCGGCGAGTTTGACCTGGGCGGTGACGGTGCCGCGAGGCTTGTAGGGAGACTTGAGGGGGAGACCGTCGAGAGGGGTGGGTTGGATGGCAAGGTTGCCATCGACGGTGGCGGCCTCGGTATTGACGGAGCCGGTGAAGCCGGCGGTGATGGAGCCGGACTTGACGTTGAGGCGGGAGAAGCTCCAGACGGGGCCGGTGCGGGAGGCGTCGAACTCGAGATCGACGGGGAGGGTGGCGTTTTTCCAGGAGAGTTCGCCGCGGAGAGCGGAGGGGCTGGCGGAGAGGGCGGCGTCGATATCGGTGTATTCAGAGCGCTGGCCGGCGGCGTTGGTGTAGTGGAGGACGCCGTCGACGATGGTGAGCGAGCCGATGGTGGGCAGAGTGGGGGCGGAGGAGGATGCGGCGGGGGCGGCGGTGTAGGAGATGACGGGACGGCTGAGGCGGAGGGAGGCGATCTCGACATTGCCGGCAAGCAGGGGGAGAATGCGGACGCGGACGTTGAGGGAGTCCGCGGTGGCGAGGCCGTCGACCTTGAGCGAGGCGGCGGAAAGGGAGGGGGGAAAGAGAGACAGCGAAAGGGCGCCGAAGGAGACGGGACGGCCGGTGGCGGCCTGGAGCTGGCTTTGGATGAGGGGGCGGAATTTCTCGGCGGAGAGGAACCAGGGGAGGGCGAGGACAAGAAGGAGGAGAACAAGGAGAAAGCCGCCGGCGAGGCGAGCGTATTTCATGGATTCATCGTACGCCTATTCGGCCGTGGCGGCGATGGGTTCGCGTGTGATCCAGGAAACGAGGACGCCGGTGAGAATGACGACGACGCAGCCGGCGACGTTGTACCAGAGGAAGGACGTCAGCCCGGTGAAGTGGAGGGAGAAGATGACAGCCTCACCGGCGAGGACGCCGAGGAAGGCGCCGCGCGGGCCGACACGGGGGAAGTACATGGCAAGGGCGAAAACGCCGAGAATGCCGCCGTAGAAGAGTGACCCGAGGAGGTTGACGGCTTCGACGAGGGAGCCGAGGTTGCGGGCGAACTGGGCGGTGACAACGGCATAAACGCCCCAGAAGGCCGTGGCGGCGCGGGAGATCCAGAGGTAGTGAGTATCCTCGGCGGCGGGGCGGATGAGGCGTTTGTAGATGTCGACGACGGTGACGGTGGCGAGGGAGTTGATTTCGCCGGAGATGGTGGACATGGCGGCGGCAAGGATGGCGGCCATGATGAGGCCGACGATGCCGACGGGGAGATAGTGAATGACGAAGTGGAGAAAGACGTAGTTGGTATCGTTACCGCCGGTGATGCGGGAGGCCTGGGCGCGGGCGGCGTCGAGATCGCGCTGGGCCGTTTGGAAGTCAGCCTTGGCCGCCTGGCCCTGGACGAGGCGGGTGGCGGCGGACTGGCGGGAGTGGAAGGCGGCGTCGAAGCGCTGCTGGATGGCGGGGTATTCGGGACTGTTCTGGAGGCGGGCCATATCGGCGGGCTGGAACAGGAGCGGGGGTTGGACGAAGGTGAAGAAAGCGAAGACGACCGTGCCGGTGAGCAGGATGAGGAACTGCATGGGGATCTTGGCGACAGCGTTGAACAGAAGGCTGAGGCGGCTCTGGGCGATGGAGCGGCCGGTGAGGTAGCGCTGGACCTGGCTCTGATCGCAGCCGAAGTAGGCGAGGGCGAGGAACATGCCGCCGAACAGGCCGCTCCAGAGGTTATAGCGATCGTCCCAGGAGAAGTTGGTGGTGACGGCATTGAGCTTGCCGGCGGCGCCGGCGACGGTGAGGGCGCCGGACAGGCCGATATCGTTGGGGAGCAGCCAGATGGCCATGAGGAGAGCGGCGGCGAGGCCGGCCATCATGATGAGCATCTGCTGGAAGTCAGTCCAGGTGACGGCCTGGACGCCGCCGATGACGGTATAGCCGACGACGATGACGCCCATGATCATGGTGGTGTAGCGGTCGGGCCAGCCGAGGATAACGGTGAGGACGATGGCGGGGGCGGAGAGGGCGAGGCCGACGGCGAGGCCGCGCTGGATGAGGAAGATGATACTGACGAGGGTGCGGGTGCGGGCATCGAAGCGCTTTTCGAGGTATTCGTAGGCGGTGTAGACGTTGGCGCGGTGGAAGAGCGGGACGGCGGTGACGGAGAGGATGATCATGGCCAGGGGGAGGCCGAAGTAGAACTGCACGAAGCGCATGCCATCGACGTAGCCCTGGCCGGTGGTGGAGATGAAGGTGATGGCCGAGGCCTGGGTGGCCATGATGGAGAGGGCCATGGCGTACCAGGGCATGGTGTTACCGGCGCGGAAGTACTTATCCGTGGTGTTGGCGCCGCGCGATTTCCAAAGACCATAGGCGACGATGGCGATGACCGCGACGATCATCACCACCCAGTCGAGAGTTCTCATGAGAAGGCCTGGGCGAACCAGCGGAACAGGGCGATGAGGACAACGAGATAGATGGCGACGGCAGTGTAGAGGCGGCGCCAGGTGCCGAGGAACGGGGGCGGCTCGTCGACGACGGTGCGCTTCACCGGGCGCTCCCGGCGCTGAGGAAGTTGGCGAAGAGGCGGTAGGCACCGGGGACGCCGGCGGGGAGCTGGCGGAACCAGCTCAGCGGGGTGAAGACATAGGCGCCTTTGCCGTGGCGGGCGAAGAGGGTACCGCCCTTGAGGGGCTGTTCGCCGGGATCATGCATCGAAAAGAGTGTTTCATACTTCGGGTCCCAGGATGAGGCGAAGTAGAGGCCGCGTTCCTGGACCCAGCCGTCGAAGTCGGCTTTGGTGATGCGGTTGGGAGTGGACAGGAGCGGGTGGGCGGCATTGAATTCGACGGGGGACTCCTCGACGGTGACGCGGCCGTTGCCGAGGGTGATGGGATAGGGGCCTAGATTTTCGAGCAGTTTGGGGTTGCCGCCGAAGAAGCCGCCCTCCATAACGTTGTACTGGACGACGAGGGTGCCGCCGTTGCGGGCGTAGTCGTGGAGGCGGCGAGCGTTGGCGCGGACATCGGCGCGGGTATTGAAGGCGCGGACGCCGGTGACGATGGCGTCGTACTTGGAAAGGTCGTCCTGCGCGAGGGCTTCGCGGGTGAGGGGCGTGACGCGGCAGCCGAGTTGTTCAAGGGCAAGGGGGACGTCGTCACCGGAGCCCATGATGTAGCCGATGTTTTTTGCGGTGACCTGAATATCGGCGCGAACCAGGCGGGCCTCGGCGGGGGCGAAGGCGGCCTGGGGCGGGATATGGGGGTACTCGATACTGGTCATGGAGAGGCCGTAGGTATTGCCGTCGACGGTGACCTGGGCCTGAAGGGTGGCGGATTGGGGAGAGGCAGGCGGGGTGATCTGGAATTGGAGGGTAGCCTGTTCGCCGGGGCTGGTGAGGGAAAAGGGCTGGGAGGCGGGGCGGACCTGCCAGCCGGCGGGGGCGCGTAGGGAGACGGCGCCGGAGGTGTTGGCGTCGTTGGCGGCGACCTGGACAGCGACCTGGCGGGGTTGGGGCCCGGGGAAGACAATGGCGCGGGAGGCAATGCGGACGACGGCGGGGGGAACGGCGACGAGGGGGCGGGTGAGTTCGCCGTAGATGCGATCGACGTAGCGGTGGTGGGCGGGGCGTTCGACGAAGAGGGCCACGCCGTTGACGGAGAGGGTGAAGCCGGAACCGGGGAAGGCGGCGGGGCCGTCGGGAGAGTCGAGGAGGCG
>CAZWDD010000342.1:0-6015 GCA_964632345.1 uncultured Solibacteraceae bacterium
GTGCTCTATCTGATGGAGTACGAGGATCTGGAAACGGCGATTGCGCAGCACAATGCGGTATCGCAGGGCCTTTCAAGCGCCATCTTCACCGGCAGCCTGGAGGCGGCCGAGCAGTTCTTGAGCCATGCCGGATCGGACTGCGGCATCGCCAACGTAAACATGGGCACCAGCGGCGCCGAGATCGGCGGGGCGTTCGGAGGCGAAAAGGAGACGGGTGGCGGGCGCGAATCCGGCTCCGATTCCTGGAAGGCCTATATGCGACGGCAGACGGTGACCATCAACTGGTCCGGCGCCCTGCCCCTCGCGCAAGGTATCGAATTTGACCTATGATCGTTGCTTACGGGGGCATTTCGGCCTTTCGCACCGGCCCGGCCCGCCGTACCCATTTCCCCCATGCATAAATACGTCATCTGTGGACCGCAGGGGTCCGGCAAAGGTACGCAGAGTGAACTGCTCTGCCGCGACTACGACTTTGTTCACATCTCCATCGGCGACATCTTCCGATGGAACGTCCGCCACCACACGAAGCTGGCGGCGCGCATCAAACGCATCACCGACGCCGGCCTGCTGGTGCCAGATGAGATCGTCGAACGGGTGGTAAGTGAACGGCTCGATCAGCACGACTGGAACTACGGGTTTGTGCTCGACGGCTTTCCCCGCACACGCGTACAGGCCGAGTACCTTTTTGAGAACTGGAACCTCGACAAGGTCAGCTACTTTGAACTTTCCGACGAAGTGGTGTTCCAGCGCGTCATGTACCGAGCCCGCATGGGCCAGGGCAGCGGATTCACCAAGCGCGCCGACGACAACCCGGAAGCATTGAAGAACCGGCTGCGGGAGTATCACGAAAAGACGCAGCCGCTGTTGGAGTTGTACCGGAAGATGGGGATGTTGATCACAGTGGATGCCAACCGATCGATCTCGGAGATCTATGCCGATGTGCGTGCGCAACTCGGCCTTCCCGATCCGCCGTCGCTCGAACCGCAGTTGACCTAAGGCTAGATTTCGACGCCGCGCACCCGCAGGTCTCCCAGCAACTTCTCGTATCCCAGAAACTGCTCGGCCTGCATCCCGGCCTGCCGCGCGCCCTCCACATAGGCGGCGATGTCGTCGGTGAAAAAACATTCGCCAGGCTCGGCCTGCGCCTCGGCAAGCGCCGCGGCGTAGATGGCCGGCTCCGGTTTCATCGCCTGGACTTCGTGGGAGAGCACGAGGTGATGAAAGTGATGGAGGATCGGATAGGCCTCCCACACCATTTCAAAGTGAATGGCGTTGGTGTTGGAAAGCACCATGACACGGTAGCGCTCGCGCAGACTGCGGACTAGATCGGCGGGAATCAGCGTGTCGGGGAGGAAGATCGAACTCCAGATTTCGCAGAAACGCTCGTAGGAGATGTCGGCGCCGATGGCCTGGTTGATCGCCTGGACGAAATCGCGCGGGGCAATCTTTCCGCTCTCGAACTCCGGCACCAGTCCGGTTTCGCGGATACGTTCGGGAATTTCGGCCGCCGGCAGGGCGACGTGCTCCTGCATGGCCGCATAGCCGCGGCGAAAGTCAAAGGGAATAATGACATTCCCCATATCGAAAATGATGGTTTTCAGAGGGCGCATGGCCGTTTTTCCATCCTATCAGCCCGCGCCCGCCCGCTTACTTCTTCGGCGCCTTGATCTTCTTGGCGTCTTCCACTTCAATGTTATTCGTTACCGAGAAGACACCGGAGACGCCATTGGCCTGCAGTTCGGCGATGGTGCGGTCACCGGCATTCAGCAGCACACCCTCCAGCGTCACGTTTCCGTTCTTGACCACAATGTGCACCGGATGATTGCCGGGAGGCGGATTATTGGTAATGCCGGTGGCGAGGCTCAGCCGGGACATGAAGAGCGGCGTTCCGCGGTTGGGATTGTAGCGGACCAGCGTTGGGTGTCCGTAGACGGCAACATAGGTCCGGAAGCGGATCTGGTCATCCATGGGCGAAAGCGGCAGCACCTCGATCAGGTTGTCGACCTTGGTCACGCCTTCCACGCGCTCCACCACCCTCGCCGCGGACGACTTCAGTATCGGCCGGGAAGCCTGCCCGCGGAGGATGACAGTGCCATCCGCCTTCATGCCGAAGCGAATGTGGTCAAAAACGCCATAGTCCGGGAGGGTGAGAATCTCCCGTTGGATCGTCCGAGCCATCCGAATGAACGCCTGTTCATTCACGGCGGGCGGTTGCGCCATGAGCCCGCTGCCGAGGGTGAGTAGTGAGAAAAGCGCCAGGTTTCGCATAAGGCCTCCATTTACATAGATGCACGAAAACGGAGGCCCGTTGCGAGCTAGAAGTTAACGATTGAGGCGAACGAACCGGCTTCGAGGCTCGCGCCCCCCACCAGCGCGCCGTCGATTTCCGGCTGCGCCATCAGACCCTTCACGTTATCCGGCTTCACGCTGCCACCGTATAGAATGCGGACGGCGGCGCCGGCTTCGGCGCCGTAACGCGCTGTGACAAGGCCGCGAATGGTGCGGTGCGCATCGGCGGCCATCTCCGGCGTGGCCGTCTTGCCGGTACCGATCGCCCAGACGGGTTCATAGGCGATGACGATGCGGGCAAAGGCGTCCGCATCGAGACCGGCGATACCGCCGTTGAACTGTTCGGCAAGCACGGCATCGGTGCGGCCGCCTTCGCGCTCTTCCAGACGCTCGCCCACGCAGACGATGGGGCGCAGGCCGGCGGCAAGCGCCGCCTTGGTCCGCTCCAGAACCGTTGCGTCGGTTTCGCCGAAGAACTGCCGGCGTTCGCTGTGGCCGATGATCACCCATTCGGCTCCGGCGGCCTTGATCATCGGGCCGGAGACCTCCCCGGTAAACGCCCCCTCGTTCTTCCAGTACAGGTTCTGCGCACCGACGCCGACACGGCTGCCGCGCGCGGCATCCACTGCCGCCGCAATGTTCACAAAGGGCGGGCAGATGGCGATCTCACAGTGCTTCGCCTCGGCCACCAGCGGCAGAAAGGCGTCAAAAAATGCTTTGGTTTCCGCCGGCGTCTTGTACATCTTCCAGTTGCCGGCCATCAGCGGTGTTCTCATAGCTCTTGTAAAAAACTCGTTCCTTTCGAAATGTTGACGCCGAAATTATCGGCGACGGTCTGCCCGATGTCGCTCAACGACGCGCGCGTCCCCAGGTTGACCCCGCCGGCCGACGCCGGCGAATAACAGAGCAGCGGTGTGTACTCGCGGCTGTGGTCGGTTGAGGGCGTGGTCGGGTCACAGCCATGATCGGCGCAGAAGATCAACAGATCCTCCGGCGCCATCTTCTCCAGCAGCGAGGGCACCCAGGCGTCGGTCTCCTCCAACGCACGGGCGTAGCCTTCGACGTCATTCCGGTGCCCGAAGAGCATGTCGAAGTCGACGAGGTTGCCGAAGATCAGTCCCGCCGGCGTCACGTCGATCGCCTCCAGCGTCATCCGCATTCCCTCGGCGTTCGACTTCGTCTTGTCGTAGACCGAAATGCCGCGGCCGAGGAAGACATCGAATATCTTCCCGACGCTGTGCACCGGCACCTTCCGGGCCGCTAACTGATCCAGCAGCATTCCTTTGGGCGGCGGCACCGCATAGTCCTTCCGGTTCGACGTGCGCGTGAACGCTCCGGGGTCGCCGGTGAACGGGCGGGCGATAACGCGGCCTACTTGATAGGGGCCCTGCAGGATGCCGCGGGCGGTTTCGCAGATCTTGTACAGCTCCCAAAGCGGGATCACGTCCTCATGCGCGGCGATCTGAAATACGCTGTCGGCCGAAGTGTAGACGATCGGCGAGCCGGTCCGGACGTGCTCCTCACCCAGTTCCTTGATGATTTCCGTGCCCGAAGCCGGTTTGTTCCCCAGTGTGGAGCGGCCGATCGTATCCTCAAACGGCTGGAGGACTTCCGGCGGAAAGCCGTTGGGAAAGAGCGGGAATGGCTGTTCCAGATGAATGCCGACCATCTCCCAATGCCCGGTGGTGGTGTCCTTGCCGGGCGAGGCCAGCGCACACTTCCCAAACGCACCTGCCGCCGCGGGGTCGGCCGGCAGCCCGGAGATTGGCTTGATGTTCCCCAGCCCGAGCTTCTGCAGGTTCGGCAACCGCAGCGGCCGCTGCCGCGCGATGTTACCCAGCGTGTCGCTGCCCGCGTCGCCGTAGTCCGCCGCGTCAGGCATCTCGCCGATTCCGACGCTATCCAGAACAATCCAAATAATCCGCTTGAACTGCTTTCCCATTCCCTACTCCGCCAGAATCCGCTCCACCCGTTCGCTCAGCATTTCGACAAACTTCTCCGGCAGGAATCCGTTCATCCGGCTGGCGATCTCGCCCCGTTTGTTCAGCACGATGGTGGTGGGAATCGAAGAAACGTTCAGCAGTCGCGACAGCCCATCCTCAAAATAAACACGCTTCGACCATCCGTTGGCTTCCAGAAACGGTGCGACAAGAGACTTATCCTCATCCGTATTCAGGTAGACAAACTCCACATCGTTGCGGCCCGCGAACCGCTGTTTCACCTTTTCATAGAGCGGGTGCTGCGTCCGGCAAGGTCCGCACCAGGTGGCCCAGAAGTCCAGCACAACCACCTTGCCCTGCAACGACTGCAAAGTCAGCTTCTCGCCATTCACTCCCGTCACGACGAAGTCCGCCGCGCGTGTTTTCATCGCGTTCGGGTCGTATTCCCGCAGCCGCGCCAGATTCTTTTCGGCCCATGCCAGCGTCCGCTCGTGGGCTGCCAGCAGCCGCTCTCCCGCACCTTTGCCGTCGCCATGCGCCTTAGTCCAGGCGGACTTCAACGCGTTCAGATCCTCCGGGCTCCTGCCCTCTCCCAGCACGAAGGCGTCAGCAAAAGCATCCGCCGCCAACTCCCACTTCTGCAGCGCCACCCGCGCCTCGGCCAGCGTCCGCGCACTTTCGTCGAAGGGATAGGCGGCCAGCGCAGCGGCCGCGCGCGTCTCGGCCTCGGCAGGCTTGCCCAGTTGCAGCAGCGCCCGTGCCTGCGCCTCCATGGCACGGCTCAGCCCCTGGTCAAGCTCCAGCCGGGTCTGCCAGCGGATCTTCTCCGTCCTGTCCTTCGGCTCCAGCGTGCGCAGCACCGATTCCCACTTCGTGGCCCGCTCGGCCGCCTTTCCGGCCGCCACTTTGTCCCCTGTTCGAAGCAGCGCGCGCGACACCGCCTCCAGCGTCTGCAGGTCCTCACTCTCCCGCGCGAGCACCGCCTCGCCCCACTTGATAATCCGCGCGTCGTCCTTGCTCTCCCGGGCCGATTTCACGATTGCGCGCTCCAACTCCCACCGGCTCTTCGTTTCCGGGTATTTCTTCAAGTGGCTCTCGAGCGCCGCCATGAACTCATGGCTTGAATTCCCTGCCTCGGCCAGCGCCCGGCTTAACTCCTGCTGCTCGCCCGGCGGCAACGCACCCTGCGCGCCGAGGAGGCCAATGGCCAGCACCAAACCAAAACCCAACTTCATTGCTTTCCCGTCTCCGCCGCCGGTGGGTTACGGAACGAATCGGCCAGCCGCGCCGCCCGCTCCCGGGCCATGTTCATATAGCTCTCGTTGCGGGCCACCCGGTCCAGCCACTTCAAGTACTGATCCACGGCCACCAGCCGTTTGCGATCCCAGGCCGCCTGTATCTGCAGGATCACCCGGTTCACGCCCAGTTTGTCGAATCGCGCCGCACGCTCCAGTTCGATCAGGTATCGTTCCGATTCCGTGATCCGTTCGAACCAGTCCGTCAATGCCTGCGCATCCGGGTCCTGCGTGTAGTTGTACTTCTGCTCCTGCGCCTTTCCTTCCGCTTCGTAGCGGAGGGTCTTGTCGCCCATTTTCGCCACGGCGAGTCCGGACTCAATCGGGCGAGAGAACCAGCCGAGCTTCTCCGCCAGGGCGTAGATCGCACCAACTTCAGCATCAGTGAGCTTGATGGTCAGCGGCTGCGGATCGTCGGGCGCCTCCATATAGACCGCCGTGCCATTGCGCTCCAGAGTGATCTTCACGTACTCCGGCGTACTGCCAGGGAA
>CAZWDD010000343.1:0-5096 GCA_964632345.1 uncultured Solibacteraceae bacterium
CCGCAATAATCACCGCCAGCTGAACCAGTACGATCAGCAGTGTGTTTTCAATGTGTGCGTTGACCGGCGACGCCGTCATACCCGGACCCAGCGCCGCGCCTTCATCTCGAATCGCGGCAGGGCTCCCGCCCCTACAATCTGGATCGGGATCCGCATCCCGAATGCATCCCGCAGCGCCGTCTCCAGCCGGTGCCCCAGCTCCGGCCCCGCTTCCGCCGATGGTTCCACCTGTACCCGCAGCTCATCCATGGACCGCACCGCCGCAATCTCCACCCGGTACTCGGCTACGTCCCCGCACGCCCGCATCACGTCTTCCACCGCGCTCGGATACACGTTCACTCCGCGGATGACAACCATATCGTCGCACCGCGCCAGGATCCCGCCCGTCAGCGCCATCTCGTGCGACCCGCACGCGCACGCTCCCTCCCCCGCCGGCTGCACCAGGTCCCCCGTCCGGTAGCGCAGCACCGGCGCCGCCGTCCGCCCCAGGTTCGTCAGCACCAGTTCTCCCTGCGCTCCCTCCGGCAGTGGCGCCCCCGTCCGCGGGTCAATTATCTCCGGGTAAAATTCGGACTCCATCACGTGCAGCGTCCGCGGCCGCGCCGGGCACTCGTACGTCACCGGGCCCGTCTCCGTCATCCCGTGGTGGTCCACAATCCGCGCCCCCGGCCACAACTGCTCCAGCAGCGCCCGCGTCCCCGGCACGCTCCCCCCAGGTTCCCCCGCCACCAGTATCGTCCGCACCGCCGCCCCGCTCAGGTCGATTCCCTCCGCCCGCGCCACCTCCGCCAGCCGGATCGCATACGTCGGCGTGCAGCACAGCACCTCCGCCCGCGTATCCCGCAGCGTCCGCAGCCGCGCCGTGCTCGTCATCCCCCCGCCCGGTATCGCCAGGCACCCCATCCGCTTCGCCGCGTCGAACGCCGTCCAGAATCCCAGAAATGGCCCGAACGAGAACGCAAAAAACACCCGGTCCCCCGCCCGCACGCCCGCCGCCGCAAACACCCGCGTCCAGCAGTCCAGCATCCACTCCCAGCTCTCCGCCGTGTCCAGCCACCGCAGCGGACTCCCCGTTGTCCCCGATGTCTGGCAGAATCGCGTATACGTCTCGATCGGAAAAGTGTGGTTCCTGCCGAACGGAGGATGCGCCAGTTGGTCCTCCACCAGAAGATTCTTCGTCGTAAACCCTACTTTTGCCGAATACTCTTCGAGCGTGGAAAACCCGCTTTCCACCTGCGGCCCGTAATAACGGTTGCCCTGCAGCAGCGCCGCGCGCAACTCCTGCAGCCGCGCCAGTTGATGGGCACGGATCGACGCTTTGTCGGGAAACGTCATGGTTTGGCCGGCTCTTCCAGCAGTTCCGCCGGCGCCGCTTCAATCTGTGCCGCGATCGCTTCCGGTATCGGCACGCTCCGCATCTCTCCCGTCTCCCGGTCTTTCCGCGTGCACGCCACCGCCAGTTTCCCCCGCGCCACCTCGTACGGCGTCTCCCCGTTCACCTTCCGGAAGATCATCGTATACACCAGGCTCCGCGTCCGTTTCTCCTTCACCAACAGTTCCACTTCCACCGTGTCCTCGAACCGCAATGGCCGCCGGTAGTCGCACGACGCATGCACCCGCGGCCACCCGATCGGGTCCTCTCCCCCCGCCACAATCGACGTCCCCAGCGACCGGAAAAACGCATGCTCGGCCGTCTCCATGTACCGGAAAAAATTGCTGAAGTGAACGATCCCCGCCATATCGGTCTCGGAGAACTCCACCCGCCGCTGGATCTTATACCCGTGGGCCAATCGATCAGCGCCCCGCCATCTGCGGTTCCACCAGCGGCGCCCCGTGCTTAAGCGGCTCTGGCAGTTGCGCAAAGTCCTTCAACGCTCCGAACAGCGGATCGAAATCCCGGAACAGGTTCCCGATCAGGCAGTCCGTCAGGTCCGGCTTCAACGTCGGGTTCGCCATCAGGAACTCCCGGAAGCTGAACTCCTGGTCATAGAAGGCGTACACCAGCTTCCGCATCGCCTCAATTCCCGTGCACAACTGCTCCCCGTACGGCTGAAACTGTGCCGCCGAAAAGTCGCCCGCCGTCAGTGCCGCATCCGCCGCCTCGCCCGCCAACTCCCCCGACCGCAGCGCCAGAAACACGCCGGACGAAAACACCGGGTCCAGAAACGCAAACGCATCCCCCGCCAGAATCAACCCGTCCGCCGCGCAGTGCTGTGACCGGTAGGAATACTCGCCCGTCACCCAATAACGCCCGAACTGCTCGCCCGGCGCCAGGTGCTCCTTCACCCACGGATTCGCCTCCACCTCCCGCGCGAAAATCTCCGCCAGTTCCCGCGTATCGCGGTACAGGTAATCCTTCTCCGCCACAATCCCCACGCTCGTAATGTTGTCCGGCAGCGGGATATACCAGAACCATCCGCGCTCCGGCAGATACGCCACCGTCGTCGCGCCTTCGTCGAGCCCCGGGTCCCGCGCCGCGTTCTTGTAGTAGGTCCAGATCGCGATCTTGTTCAAATACGGATCCCGCACCTTCCAGCCGTTCCGCGTCACGGCCAGCGCATCTCGTCCCGTCGCGTCAATCGTAATCGGCGCCCGGTACTCCCGCGTCTCCCCCGTCGCCGTCGTTGCCCGCACTCCGGTCACCGCCCCGTTCGTCCAGATCAACTCCCGCGCCGTCGTCTCTTCATGGATCACCGCGCCGTTCTGCCGCGCCTTCTCCAGAATCATGTTGTCGAACTCGCTCCGCACCACCTGCCACGTCGTCGACGACGGATGGTCCCGGTGCTGAAAAAAGTAGAACGGCTGCGACACCTTCCCCATCGTGTTCACGAACTGCACGCTGTACTTCTTCGGGAAGTGCGAGTTCGTCATCTCCTCCACCAGCCCCAGCCGCTCCAGCGGATAGTAGCAGTACGGCATCAGCGACTCGCCCACGTGGTACCGCGGAAACTTGTCCCGCTCCAGCACCACCACCTTCCTCCCCTTCTCGGCCAGTACCGCTGCCGCCGTCGCGCCCGCCGGCCCGCCCCCAAGGACAATCGAATCAAATTCGTTGCTTTCAACGTGGTTCAAGGCAGATACTCCTCTGATTGCTGCGATGCCCCGGGCCGCGCCCGGTCACATTATTTTTGGCGGACTACGAGTAGCGTGCGTTACGATGCTCGGGCAGAAAAAAGCGGTGCAGCAGCCGGTCCACCTGCAGCAGCCCCTCCGCGGTCAGCCGCACACCTTCCTCATCATATGCAAGGAAACCTTCCCCCTGCAGCCCCGCCAACTCCGCCGCGAACTGCGCATTCGGGTCCATCCCGTACTTGTCCAGGAAGTACTGCCGCTTCACCGCGCCCAGCTTCAACTGCAGGATGAACTCCCGCACGAACCGCTCCAGCGGCGTCGGCGTCAGCGCCCGCAGCAGCGGCAGTTCCCCCGCATTGCACCGCCGGATGTATGTCTCATAATCGTGCTCGTTCTGGTAGTGCGTCCCGTTGGCGTGGGAGAACGACGCCACGCCCATCCCCAGCATGTCCGCCCCCGCCCACAGCAGGTTCCGGTACACGAAGGTCGCCTTCGCCGGGTCCTTCACGGCCGTATACGCGCTCGTCACCGTATACCCCGCCGCCCGGAACTCGTCGAAGGCATACTGCGTCCACGCCCGCTTCACCGTCCACGGCGCCACCGGTGCCACATCCTGCCCGTGAACCCGCATCTCTTTGGAAATCGTCGTGTTGAAAGGCACTTCCATCTGGTAGATCGTCACGCTGTCCGGCTGCAACTCGATGCCCCGCCGCACCGTCTCCCGCCAGTTCTCTTCCGTCTCCCCCACCATCCCCGCAATCAGGTCGATATTGATCTGCGGGAATCCCACCGACCGCGCAAAGTGGTATGCCCGGTCGATCTCCTTCGAAACATGCGCCCGCCCGTTCAACTGCAGAATCTCATCGTCGAAGTTCTCAATGCCCAGCGAGAGCCGCGTCACCCCGATCTCCCGCAGCACCTCCAGCTTCCCCTCCGTCAGCGTCCCCGGCTCACACTCGAACGTGACTTCCTCCACCTCATCCCACGGCATCAGCCGCTTCATCTCGTCTACCAGCCCGCCCAGTTGCTTGGTCGAGAGGTACGACGGTGTCCCCCCGCCAAAATAGATGAACCGCGGCTTCCGCCCGCCGATAATCGGCTGCTGCGCATACAGCGCCAGCTCCTTCCGCACCGCGTCCAGGTAGGCTTCAATCTCCGTCGAGTCTTTCCCCGTATAAACCTTGAAGTAGCAGAAATGGCACCGCTTCCGGCAGAACGGAATGTGGACGTAGATCCCCAGCGGCGTCCCCGCCACCGGCGGCCGTCCCAGCGCCGCCGCCGCCTCCCCCACCCGCTCCGGTTTCCAGAAAGAGAACGGCGGGTAGTTCGAAACGAAGTAATTCCCCTCGCGCGTGGCGTCCGGCGGCGGTTGATCCGTCCGGTTGCCGATGGTGACGACTTGCATGGCTACCTGCTAGTTTGCCACTCTCTCCCGCCGCCGTGTTACGCCTCTCCCTGTTGCATGTCCCTGCCCGGTCTGATGAGATCGTAGCAGGCAAAAATGAACGGTTATCTGGTCTGTCTGTTGGCCGCCGCCTCCGCCCTGGCGCAGCCCGTCGAATTCAACCGCGAAATCCGGCCCATCCTCTCGGACCGCTGCTTCGCCTGTCACGGGCCCGACGCCGGCAATCGCAAGTCCGCCCTCCGGCTCGATAGCGAAGCCGACGCCAAAAAGGACCTCGGCCGCGGCCGCTTCGGCATCGTTCCCGGCAACGCCGAAAAAAGCCTGGTCTACCAACGCGTCACCTCCACCAATAAAGCCCTTCGCATGCCGCCCCAGTACGCCGGCCATGCCGCTCTTCCCGCCGCCGACATCGCTCTCCTCAAGCGCTGGATCGAGCAGGGCGCCCCATGGGAAGCCCACTGGTCCTTTGTTCCCCCTCGCCGCCCCGCTGCCGCCGGCCCCGGCAGTCCCATTGACTCCTTCGTCCGCGCCCGCCTCGCCAAGGAAGGCCTCCAGCCCGCTGCCCGCGCCGCCGCCCCCGACCGCCCAGCCCCCGCCGCCCCCCCGAGGCAACGCGGGG
>CAZWDD010000343.1:5106-6014 GCA_964632345.1 uncultured Solibacteraceae bacterium
TGTCGACGCCTTTCTCCGCGATCCCTCCCCCGCCGCCTACGAACGCACCGTCGACCGCCTCCTCGCCTCTCCCGCCCACGCCGAACGCATGGCCATCCGCTGGCTCGATGGCGCCCGCTATGCCGACACCAACGGCTATCAGAGCGACGGCGTCCGCGACATGTGGCGCTGGCGCGACTGGGTCATCGATGCCTTCCGCTCCAACATGCCCTTCGACCGTTTCACCGTCGAACAGATCGCCGGCGATCTCCTCCCCAACCCCACCCTTCAGCAGCGCATCGCCACCGGCTTCAACCGCAACCACCGTACCAACGCCGAAGGCGGCATCGTCGAAGAGGAGTTCCGCGTCGAATACGTCGCCGACCGTGTCGAAACCACTTCCACCGTCTGGCTCGGCCTCACCATGGGCTGCGCCCGCTGCCACGATCACAAGTACGATCCCCTCAAGCAGCGCGACTTCTACTCCATGTTCGCCTTCTATAACAACGTGCCCGAGCGCGGCCTGGTCTACAACTTCGGCAACGATGAGCCGATGATCAAGGCCCCCACCCCGGACATGGAGCAGCGCCTCGCCTCCCTCGATGCCTCTCTCGCCTCCGCCCGCGCCGCCTGGGACAGCCTCCAGCCCCGACTCCGCAAGGACCAGCAGAAGTGGGAGCGCAAAGCCGCCGGCGATTGGACCATCACCAACGGCCTCCTCTATTCGAACGACCTCGAAGCCTGCGCCCCTCCCTGCTCGCTCTCTACCGTCCCCGGCAAGCGCGGCAACGCCGTCCAATTTGATGGCAAAAACACCGTCTCCGCCGGTGACACCGCCAACTTCAACTATATGTCGCCCTACAGCTTCTCCGCCTGGATCAAGCCCGATAGCGACACCGGCGCAATCCTCTCCCGCATCGAGGACTACT
>CAZWDD010000344.1:0-4628 GCA_964632345.1 uncultured Solibacteraceae bacterium
TGCCGACAGGAAGGCCGTCCGGTGTAAAACCGAAGGGCAGGACGAGCGCGGGGAAACCGTAGAGGTTCCACGGGGTGGCGGCGGCCATGGATTCGACGAAGGGGGCGGGGCGTTCGCGATGGCGCCAGGCGGGGATGGCGCAGGGGGGACCGAGGAGGACGGGCATGTCGGCCATCCGTTCGAGGACGGCGATGCGCATCTTGTCGCGGACGGCGAGCTGGGTGATGACGTCGAGGCCGGAGGGATGGGCGGGGGGCTCGCGCAGGAGTTCGAGGCCGGTCCAGTGGGCCTTTTCGGGGGCGGCGGCGATGACCTGACGCTTGAGCTGGTCGGTGACGACGTTGAAGAAGAAGTCCCAGACCTGGACGGCGCGTTCGCGGCCGGGCGGGGTGAAGGGTTCGACGTTGTGGCCGAGCGATTGGAGCGTGGCGGCGGCGGATTGGACGGCGGCGGTGATGGCGGGGTGGGCCGGGTCATCGAGAAGGCCGATGCGGATTGCGGGTGGAGCCGGCGCGTGGCGGAGAGGGACGGGGGCGGAGAAGGGATCGCGGGGGTCGTAGCCGGCGAGCACGTCGAAAAGGATGCGGAGGTCGGCGACGGTGCGGGCCATGGGGCCGGCGACACCGAGGAGACCGCCGGGGTGGGCGATTTCCGGGAAGTGCCCGGCGGCGGAGATGCGGCCCGGGGTCGGCTTAAGTCCGGCGATGCCGCAGCAGTGGGCGGGGACGCGGATGGAGCCGCCGCCGTCGCTGCCGATGCCGCCGGCCGAGCAGCAGGCGGCGATGGCGGCCGATTCGCCGCCGCTGGATCCGCCGGCGGTGTGGAGGAGGTTCCAGGGATTGGCGGTCCAGCCGGTGATGTGGTTATCGGTCTCGTAGTTGGCGAGAAACTCGGGGCAGTTGGTTTTGCCGAGGAGGACGGCGCCGGCGGCGCGGAGGCGTTCGACGGCGGTGGAGTCGCGGGCGGCTTTGTGGCCGGAGCGGTAGAGGCTGCCGGTGAGGGTGGGGTGGCCGGCAACGTCGAAGCTGTCCTTGACGGTGAGCGGGATGCCGACGAGGGGGCCGGAGGTGGCGGCGGGCGGAGGATCGAAGAGGCGGACGAAGGCGCGGAGTTGAGGATCGAGGGCGGCGATGCGGTCCTGGTGGGCGCGGAGGAGTTCGGCGGAGGAGATTTCGCGGCGGCGGAGAGCGTCAAGCTGGCGCGCGAGGGTCCAATGGGTCACCCTTTCATCTTAGGCGTGGGCTTAGGCGTCGGCGTAGGCGTCGGCTTAGGCGTGGGCTTAGGCGTGGCCGAGCGGCGCTGATATTCTGGAAGCGTGGAAGCACTGGATTTTGACGCGGCGCGGCGATGCGTGCTGGAGCAGGTGGGGCGGCACGAACCGGCTGTGGAAACGGTGCCGCTGGCCGAGGCGGGCGGGCGCGTGCTGGCCGTGGATGTGGCGGCGGACCGGGACTATCCGCCGGTGGATCGATCGATCCGTGACGGGTTCGCGGTGCGGGCGGCGGACATGCCCGGCCGGGTGCGGGTGGTGGGCGAGGTACGGGCGGGCGAGGCATTCACGGGCCGGGTTGGCGTGGGGGAGTGCGTGCGGATTATGACGGGCGCGCCGGTGCCGGAGGGGGCGGACGCGGTGGTGATGGTGGAGTATGCGGCGGTGGCCGAGGGAATGATGGAAACGGCCAAGGCGCCGCGGGCGGGCGAGTTCATCAACGAGTCCGGATGCGAGACGAGGCGCGGCGAGATTGTGCTTTGGAAGGGGACGCGGCTGCGGTTTCCACAGATTGCGATGCTGGCGACGGTGGGAGTGGCTGAGGTTCCGGTGTACCGGCGGCCGCGGGTGGCGATTCTGGCGACGGGGGATGAAATTATCCCAGTGGAGGCGACGCCGCGCGAGTTTGAAGTGAGGAATTCGAACAGTTGGGCACTGGCGGCTCAGGTGGCGGAGGCGGGCGGCGTGGCCGAGGTGCTGCCGGTGGCGCCGGACGACCTGGAGAAGACCGTGGCGCTGGTGGAGCGCGGCTTGGAGGCGGATCTGCTGCTGCTGTCGGGGGGAGTGTCGGCGGGCGACTATGACTTCGTGGAAGCGGCTCTGGCGCGGCACGGGGCGGAGTTCTTCTTCACACGCGTGAAGATAAGGCCCGGCGCGCCATTGGTGTTCGGGCGGGCGAAAGGGCGGTTCTTCTTCGGTTTGCCGGGCAATCCGTTGTCGACGGCGGTGACGTTTGCGGTGTTCGCGAGGACGGCCCTGGAGTTGCTGGGAGGAGTGGCGGAACCGGAACTGCCGGTGGTGGAGGCGCACCTGACCGAGACACTGCACGAGAAGCCGGGGCTGACGCGATTCCTGCCGGCACGGCTGGAGGCGGGCACGCGGCGGGTGACGCCGATCCATTGGAAAGGATCGTCGGACGTGCCGTCGCTGGCGCGTTCGAATGCGTTCATCATCGCCAGTGCAGAAGAGGCAATTCTCGAAGAAGGGACGGCGGTACCGGTGTTGCTGCAATGAAGGGAAAACTGAGCCATTACGACGAGAAGGGCGAGGCGCGGATGGTGGACGTGTCTGGGAAGGCTTCAAATATCCGGACCGCGAAGGCGCACGCGTTCGTGAAGATCCGGCCGGCGGTGCTGGCAAAGCTGCCGGAGAATCCAAAGGGCGACCCGCTGGCGGTGGCACGGATTGCGGGCATAATGGCGGCTAAGCGGACAGCGGAGTGGATACCGATGTGCCATCCACTGCCGTTGAGCCATGTGGACGTGGAGGCGGTGGTGGAGAAGGGCGGGGTACGGATCACGGCGTCGGCAACAACGGTGGGGCCGACAGGGGTGGAGATGGAAGCGTTGACGGCGGCAAGCGCGGCTGCGTTGACGGTGTACGATATGACCAAGGCGCTCGACAAATCGATTGAGATACAGGACGTGTATCTCCTGGAAAAAACCGGCGGAAAGAGCGGCGACTACCGCCGCGACGGATCCTCGAAACCCCGGCCGCGCCGTTAACATCCCACATATATGAGCCTCACTCGCCGACTATTCACCACCGCCGCGTTTGCCCTGCCCGCTTTCGCCCAGAAGCCCGGCGAAAAGGAGCCCGAGGAGACCGCCGAGGACCTGCCGCGATTCGTTACCTTCAGCCGGCAGGTGATTGCCCCGACGACAGTGACCGACAAAGACGGGCGCTACGTGGCCGGGCTGCAGGCGCACGACTTCCGGCTGGTGGACCGGGGGAAGGTGCAGAAGATCACGGTGGAGAGCGCGACGCAGCCGCTGTCGCTGGTGGTGTGCATCCAGGCGAACAATACCGTGGAATCGGTGCTGCCGAACATCAAGAAGATCGGGCCGCTGCTGGAGGGGACGATCCTCGGCGAGCAGGGGCAGGCCGCGATTGTGGCATTTGACCACCGGATCCGGGTGATGCAGGACTGGACGAGGGACGGGTCGGCGATTACGAAATCGCTCGAAAAGATCAACGCGGGATCGACGACGAGCGCGATGACGGATGCGGTGATCGAGGCGGCGCGGATGCTGCGCCGGCGGCCGGCGACGCACCGGAAGGTGATCCTGCTGATCGCCGAGACGCGCGACAAGGGCAGCGAGGGGAAGACGCGGCAGGCGCTGCTGGACCTGCAGTTCGGCAACATTGTGCTGTACTCGTTGAACATCAACCGGCTGGTGACGAGCCTGATGACGAAGCAACCGCCGCCGCGGCCGCCGTCGGTGCCGTCAACGGCGCGGCATATGCCGGCCGGGGCGCTGAATACGCCGGAAGCGGTGAACGCCTATACGGGGCATTACAGCGGCAATGTGGTGCCGCTGATTGTGGAAGTGTTCCGGCAGGCGAAGAGCATTTTCGTGGACAACCAGTTGGAGGCGTACACGAAGCATACGGGCGGCGTGGAACGGTCGTTCCTGACCTACCGCGACCTGGAACGGGCCGTGATGGACATCAGCGAGGAGCTGCAGAGCCAGTACATGATCAGCTATTCCCCGTCGAACCCGGACGAGGGCGGCTACCATGAGATCACCGTGGAGGTGAACCGCGGAGGGTTGAAGCTGCGAACGCGGCCAGGGTACTGGATGGCGGCGATTCCGGAAAGTTTGCGGTAAACTCCGCCCGCCTGGAATGCGAAAGGCCTCCGCCGCGGCGGAGGCCTTTTCTGTTGCAATTTCCTAGTGCTGCGCCGGCGGTGTTGCCGCGGGAGGCGTGGCGGCCGGAGCAGCCGCGCCAGCAGCAGCCGGCGGCGGAGTCTGCACGCGGAGGCCGTACGGGACAACCTTATCGCGCGAGCCGAGATCGATAGCCGGGAACAGGAGGAACAAGCCTAGGAAGATCAGAGAGGTGATGAAGATAATCGCGTTGATCGGAGGATCATGCCGCAGATGCATGAAGAACAGCGCGACCAGCGACGCCTTAAGCGTAGCAATCAACACCGCAATGATGAGGTTGATGCTGCTGGAGCCGAAGTTCACATAGGCTGCGCCTACAGTCACCGCCGTCAGCACGAGGAGCGCGCCGAGGGTCAGAACGTAGACACGGGCGGAAGGGGGATGATGTGCGTGTGCGCTCATATGTCTCCTAGCTAACCAGGTACAACAACGGGAAGAGATAGATCCAGATCAAATCGACCAGATGC
>CAZWDD010000344.1:4638-6009 GCA_964632345.1 uncultured Solibacteraceae bacterium
TAGAGACCGACAAGGTCGACAGGGGTGTAGTAGGCACTGCTGAACTCGCCCTTCATGGCGCGGAGGAGAATCCAGGTGATGAGGATCATGCCGATGAGAACGTGGATACCGTGCAGACCAGTCATGGCGAAGTAGAAACCGAAGAACATCGCCTGCTGAGGAGGTCCACCGCCGGCGTAGGCGAACATCTTGCCGGGTAGCAGGCCATCGTGGAACTTGTGGGAGTACTCGAAGTACTTGATAACAAGGAAGCCTGCGGCGAAACCGAGGGTGAGCAATAGATTGAGAACCGTTTTGGATCGATTATCGGTGGAGGAGTAGTGAACGGCCATCACCATGGTGAAACTGGAGCAGAGCAGGAACACCGTGTTGATGGCGCCCATGATGCGGTCCAGGTGATGATGGCCTGCAATCCAGGCCTCCGGATAGACACCCTGCATGATGCCGTAGCCCACGAAGAGGCCGCCGAACATGAGGATTTCCGTGGCAAGGAAGAGCCACATGCCGAGCTTCGAGGTATCGAACTGCTGTTCGGCGTTGATGAAATGATGTTGCCGGAACGAGTGTTCCTCGCCGTGGGCGGCGACGTGAGTATCTGCGCTCATGTTTAGTGATGTTCCTTCACGGACGGCTCAAAGGGCCTGTAGTAATCGTAGGGATCGCTCTTGACCACGGGAATTTCGTGGAAGTTGTGCGTAATGGGAGGCGACGAGATCTGCCAGTCCAAGGTGCGGGCATTCCAGGGATTGGCCGGGGCATCCATCTTCTTCCGGAGGGAGGCGAAGAGGTAGCCGGCCATGATAACGAAACCCAGACCGAGGATCCAGGAACCGATGGTGGAAACCTGGTGGAGGAAGGTAAACTCCGGCAGGTAGTTGTAATACCGGCGGGGCATACCGCGGCTGCCGAGCAGGAACTGCGGCAGGAAGGTGGTGTTGAAACCGATGAAGACCAGCACGGCAGCCACACGGGCGGCGCTTTCGTTGTACATGCGGCCGAACATCTTGGGCCACCAGAAGTGCAGGCCGGCCAGGAAGGCGATGGCGGTGGAGCCCATCATAACGTAGTGGAAGTGGGCAACGACAAAGTAGGTATCGTGCAAGTGGATGTCCACCGACATGGCGCCGAGGAAGATGCCCGTCAAGCCGCCGATGCCGAACAGGATGAGAAACATCAACGCGTAGATCATCGGAGCATTCAGTGCGATCGAACCTTTATAAAGCGTCGTGATCCAGTTGAAGACCTTGATGGCCGACGGGATGCCCACAAGGAAGGTGAGGAACGAGAAGATGGCCCCGGCCAGCTGCGACTGGCCGCTGGTGAACATGTGATGTCCCCAGACAACGAAGCTGACGATGGCGATGGCGACCG
>CAZWDD010000345.1:0-5958 GCA_964632345.1 uncultured Solibacteraceae bacterium
TATTCGACGAACAACTTCCTGGGCCTGGGCGAGACGCTCGGCATCAACAGCCAGATTGGCGACCGTATCCGGGACGTGACGTTCAGCTTTACGGAGCCGTACCTGATGGACCGTCCGATTCAGACGGGTTTCACGGTGTACATGCAGCGGTTCAACTACGATCAGGCGCGTGAAGTCTCGCTGTTGAGCGGCCGGAACCTGATTCCACTGTTCCAGCAGCTCGGCACGAACAACCTGTTGAACTACGTTTCGAACGGGAAGGGGTTCACGGTGTTTGCTTCGTCGCAGTGGCGGCGGACGTTCGCGCGGTGGACGCTGAGCTATGGCTACGATGTGTCGCGGATTCAGACGCTGTCGGAATCGAGCACGCAGTACTTCCAGTTTGTGAACTTCCAGGGTCTGGGGGGACCGAACCAGTTGTCGGGCATCCGGACGAGCAAGATCGTTCCGGCGTTCCAGTACAACACGGTGGACCACCCGATCACGCCGAGCCGCGGCAAGAGCTTCTTTTTCTCGACGACGTTCGCCGGCAGTTTCCTGGGCGGGAACGTGAACCTGATTGAGCCGACGATCAGCCACACGATGTTCCGGGCTGGCTTGAAGAAGGGCCACGTGATCGGCTACCGCGTGCTGGGCCGGTTGGTGGCCGGGTATGGCGGACGATCGGCACCGCCGTTCAACCGTGTCTACATGGGCGGTGAAAACGATGTGCGCGGGTTCGATATCTGGGGTGTGAGCCCGATGGCGTTTATTGCGTCGGAGTCCGCGGTGCCGGTGTTGAACGACGACGGTTCGGCGCGACTGCAGCGAACAGTTGTGGACGGGCAGGTGAGCTTTCAGCCGGTGGTGCAGCGAGTGCCGACGTATCAGCTGATCTTCCCTGGCGGCGATACGCAGGCGGTAGCGAACTTTGAATACCGGATACCGATCTTCGGGCCGGTGACGCTGGCGGCGTTCTTTGACGCCGGGTTGAACAAGTTCACATTGCGGAAGCAGTTGCGAATGAATCAGGACCGCATTGATTCGCTGAACTTCAACCATCCTTCGGCGGGATTTGACAACCGGGTGCTGGCGGCGCCAGGGACGGAGAAACTGCGAACGTCGACGGGGCTGGAAATGCAGATCATGATGCCTGTTGTTAATGCGCCGTTCCGGTTCTACTGGGCGTACAATCCGACGATCGTGCGGGAGTTTCTGCAACCGCCGGTGGTGTTGGACCGGTCTGCCTTCCCGAACCAGGCAACCTTCTTCAACTCGGTGGCAACGTGGGGGCGGGCGACGCCGTTCTACGAGCGCCGCCGGACGTTCCGTTTCACCATCAGCCGCACTTTCTAGAGATGGCCCAGCGCGAAGGCGCGGGTCATCGGGAAGTAGCGGTAACCTTTAGTACAATAGGGGGCACCGCCCCGAGGAGTCTCTTACAGTGAATCGAATCAAGCTTTGGCTGCCGGCGCTGCTCGCCGGAGCCGCCATGACGCTGCCGGCGCAAGCGCCGAGCAAGATCGCCATCATCCATTTGCAGAATGCCATCATTGGCACGAAGGATGGACAGAAGGCGGCGAAGGAACTGGAAGCGAAGTTCATGCCGAAGCGGCAGGAGATCGAGAAGCGGCAGCAGGAGATTGCCGCGCTGCAGCAGCAGCTTCGCGCGAGTTCGAACACGGCGAGCGAAGAACAGAAGAACAAGCTGATGCGGGACATCGACTCCAAGCAGAAGGCGCTGCAGCGGGACGGGGAAGACGCCTCGGCCGAGTTGGACCAGGAGCAGCAGCGGCTGTTTCAGGATATCGGCGGGAAGGTGATGGCGGTGATTGACAAGTTTGCCAGCGACAACGGGTATGCGGTGGTAATTGACGTAAGCGCGCAGTCGAGCCCGATTCTGTATGCATCGACAGCGGTGGACATCACGCGGCAGGTGGTGGAGACGTTCGACAAGAACTCTCCGGCGGCGGGCTCGCCCGCGGCGGCTCCGGCCAAGCCGGCGGCGCCGAAGCCGGCCGGCGCGAAGTAACCTTCCGCCTTTCCAGGACCAAAAAGAACCGGGGGATCCAGCAACGGATCCCCCGGTCTGTGTTGTGTGGCGGCGGGCCAGATCAGAAGCCGGAAGGCTTCACCCAGAAGCTTTCGCGCCAGACGCCGCCGGGCTCGATGCTCTGGAGTTCCTTGTACTTACCTTCGTGGGCGAGGTTCATGGCGTTGGTGATGCCGGTCATGGGTTCAAAGCAGATGAAGTCGCGGTTGGGGCCCTGGGGGGCGTAGACGACGGCGACGGGGAACTTGGGCCCGTAGATGACGGAGACCTTCTGCTGGCGGCCCTGGACGGAGAATTCGGCGCGGCCGGCGGAGTCGCGAACGAGTGCGGTGAAGACATCGTCGAGCTGGGTGGCGGCGAGGACGTGGGGATCGCTGTAGGGGTTGGGGGTGGTGTCGCCGGTGGGGGTCAGCTTCGCGTTGAGCGTGACGCGCTGTTTGGCCGGGAGGGTGACCTTCCACTCGGCGCGGGGTGCGTCATGGACGCGGAAGTAGGGGTGGTAGCCGATGATGAGCGGCATCTTTTCGAACGAGAGGTTGGTGACTTCGGTTTCGACTTCGAGTACGCCATTGGCGAGACGGTAGGTCATGTCAATGGTATGGGCGAAGGGGAACTGAGCCATGAAGCCTGGAAGGCGGAAGAACTCGAGGCGGCTGGTGACCCAGGCGCTTTTTTCGTCGGCGCCGATGCCGATCATCTTCCACTCGTTGGAGAAGCTGACGAGGCCATGGATGGGGAGTTGGTTACCGTCGAGGCGGTAGTTGTTGAGGGCGGGGTTGAGTTGGAATTTCCGGCCGTTGGCGAAGAAGGCGGGCTGGTCGAGGCGATTGGCCCAGGGGGCGAGGAAGGGGTTGCCGAGGAGGGTTGGCTTGGCCTTGAAGTCGGAGAGTTTCTGGTAAGGAGACCAGAAGACATCCTTCCCCTTGACGAGCATGCGGAAGGCGTTGTTGCCGAGGGAGGGGACGATGGTGACGGTGACATCGTTGGCGGAGTCACGGAGCGTGAGAGTCCCGATGCCATCTTCGGAGGAGGTGCGGGCCTCATAGGGCGCCGCGTAGGCGTTTGCAGTCATAAGGAGAAGCGAGGAGGCAAGAAGGGAAGAGGAGGAGAGTATGGGTTTCACTAGTCTTTTCGATCCCGCAGGTCGAGTTCGGTTTCTTCCTGACAGCACCAACAGACGCCCGGGGTGCGTGTCCGGATAGCGCAGATGTCGCACCAGTATGTCACAAAGAGGCGCTGGCCGGACTTGTGCACAAAGAGGGGGTTTTCGTGGATGGGAGCGGCCTGGAAGACGCCATTGGAGTCGAGGGCGCCGACGACTTCGAAGTCGGAGCCGATGATGCGATTGTCGCGAAGGACGCCGCGGACCTGGTCGTCGCCATCGACGGGGACGCGGCGGCCATCAGGGGTTTCGATGGCGGGCGGATCGGAGGCGAGGAGTTTGCCGCGCAGGGAGATGGGCGAGGAGGCAGCGGCGTGGAAGGCCGCAGCGGGAAGGAGAAGAAGAGCGCGCCGCCGCATCCCTTCATTCTAAACCGGAGGTGCGGAAACGGGCGAATTCCGCAACTTCCCGGTAGGCTGGGGCGTCGGAAAGGATAGGCGTGCGGAACCGGCAGCGGCGCGAAGCCGGGGCACGCGATATTCTTGGAGAGATTGATTTTCAAAAAGCGATGCGCACACTACTATTCCTACTGACGATGACAATGCCGGGTTGGGGGCAGGTGCTGGAGTTGGCCGTGGGCGGCGGGCAGTCCCGGTTGACGAATTCGGGGCTTGGGAAGTTGGAGGCGTCGTCACCGCAGGAGCATGATTACCGGTTGAAGGACGGGTTCCGGATCGTGTTCCGGATGACGACGAATACGGGCGATTTCACGGGGCACGAATTTGGATATGCCTACAACCGGACGCAGTTGTCACAGATCAGCGAAGGGCAGACGTTCGACCAGGGGATGGCGATCCACCAGGGGTTTTACAACTACGTGCTGCATGCGACGCGGGAGGGATCGCGGGTGAGGCCGTTTGCGGCGGGGGGGGTGCACTTCAGCAACTATGTGCCGCCGGGGGCGTCAGCGGCGCAGGGAGGCGGGAGCACGAAGTTCGGTGTGAACTATGGGGGCGGGTTGAAGGTGCGGGTATCGGAGAAGTTTCTGCTGCGGTTCGACGTGCGGCAGTACACGAACCCGAAGCCGTTCGGACTGATCAATCCGGGAGGGTGGATGAAGATGAACGAGTTTTCGACGTCGCTGGCGTTTGCGCTGTAGCGACGGGGGCGCGAGGGGAGGTGATTCCGTAGATATCTGGCTCGGAGATGCGAGGGTCGGCGGGGTCGTAGACGGCGGTAAGGGGGCGTCCCGGAGGCCAGTTGGCGAGTTGGGCGGCGGGAAGTTCAGGAGACTGCCCGTCGAACCAGCGGCCGTTGGAGCCGCGGAAGGCGTAGGTGAAACGCCCGGCGCGGGCGCCGGGCGCGAGAGCGTTGTCCCTGACCTCGGTGAGGACCAGGGTGCCGGCGCGGAAAAGGCGGAGTGTCCGAAGCGAGCGTGCGGCGTGGGCGGCGAGGCAGGCCAGGCCGGCGAGAGCAAGTAAAGTGCCGGCGGCAGTGACGCCGATGTAGACGAGAAGGTAGTTGTTGACGCTAACGATATGGCCGAGGCGGGCGTGGCGGGGATCGCGAAGGTCATGGACGAGCGAGACCTTCCCGATGGCGCGGAGCGTTTGTTCGTCGCGGGAATCGATGGGGAAACTCTTCTCGTAACGGACGCCATCCGCGTCGAGATATGCGACAAGCGCAGACAAAGAATTGCCGTCCGGTTCGACACGAAGAACGCGACCGTCGGTTTGGCGGATATTTTCGACGAAGGTGGACAGGGCGCTCTTCCGTTGCCAGCCGAAGCTGGCGACCAGAACGCCCGCCACCAGCGGGAGAAGCCCCAGCAGCAGGAGTCGTCGACCGGCGAGTCTCCAGTAGTAGAACATAGCGGTGAAAGCGATACCGCTATTTTCTCATGCAGATCGCCGGAGGAGTGCAGCTGAGAAAGGGGTCAGCCGCGGCCGACGCCCGGGTTCTCCTGCGGCTGCACGGCCGGACCTTCACTATGGGCGAGGCTGAGCATCAGCCTGCGGCCCTGTAACTCAAGTCCGTTCAATGCGTTAACCGCAGCCTCCGCTTCTTCTGGGTGGTTAAAGTCGGCGAATCCAAACCCTCTGGATTTGCCGGTTAAACGATGTTTGACGATAGCGACTCCCGCTGGGTGGACGGAGTTCTCCGCAAACCAGTTCTGAAGGTCTTCGTCTTGTGCTTGGAAGGGAACGTTGCCGATGAATACTTTTTTTGACATTTTCTTGTTGTTCGGTCCTTGAATGCCGATAAAGGCATTTTAATGAGGTGGCAACCGTACTGCAAGTAAATTTGGAAAAAGTGTTCTAGGAGATGCAGTATCTGGTCGATCTGAGGAATTGAGATGGGCGCGACGAATCTGGATTGTTGGGTTGCAGTGATATCGGATGCTCCGGCGTCGGTAATCGACAAGTTGGGGAACCTGTTTGACTTTTCGAACCCGCCGGATTTGTACGAGTTCGTGTGCCGGCAATGGGAGCGGCGGAACGAGCCGGACGCGGCGGGATGGAACCTGTTGATGGACGGGCAGATCATGCTGCGGATCGTGGGGACGCCGGACGTTCTGGAGCTGAACAAGGCCATCACGCTGACGCAGTATGCGCTGCAGGTGGATCCGTTGTTCGATTCCAAGCTGCTGCGGCGGCTGCTGGCGAACCGGCTGTGGCCGGAAGAGGTACCTTCGGATGAGGTGATGCGAACACTGGAGGTACTGGAGCGGCTTAACGATCCACACCGTCTTTCGATGACGCTGCTGAAGTTTTCGAAGTTTCCGGACCGGTACGTACAGTCCAAGGTAGCCAAATTATTGGGC
>CAZWDD010000346.1:0-5947 GCA_964632345.1 uncultured Solibacteraceae bacterium
GCAGGTCGCAGACGCCATCATCGCTACGAGCGCCGCGCCGCATAAAGGCATCTTCGGCGCGATTCCATCCAACACATGGTCTGTGCCCTTGCGCCGCCTCATTGACGGCCACCGCGGCCGCGGCCACGAGGCTTTTGGCGAAGCGGCCAGAGGCGTTGCGAGCCGACGACATCGGGCGAGTGAAGTCCGAAGACGCCCGCTCAAAAACCAGGAAGGTTGTGGATTCCGTCCGGTCACACGTCAAGACGAGGTTTCCGAGAACGACAGTCGATTGCGTTCGGTACGTAAGCGCTCTAATTGTTCACAAAAACATCTGGCATTAGCGTTGCTTGACGCTTCTCATCTATATAGAATCCCGGGATGCGACTCCTAGCACGCTACTATGTTTTGTCACTGCTATGTCTTGGCGCGCCAGCGCAGACCTTCTACGGCTCGATTGTCGGCACGGTGAATGACTCCACCGGCGCATCGATCGGGCAAGCCTCCGTCACACTCCTCAACATGGGTACCGCCGACCGCCGCGCGAGCACTACCGATGGCGCCGGCAATTATCAATTCGTGAATCTGCCGCCCGGGCAATACCGCGTGGAAGTGGAAAAGCAGGGCTTCCGGCGTCTGGTCCGCGAGAACGTGACCGTGGAAGTGCAGAGCGCCGTGCGAATTGACGCCGCGATGCAGTTGGGCGATGTGAATCAGGTGATCGAGGTGACGGAACAGACACCGCTGCTGCAAACAGAGAACGCGTCACTCGGTCAAGTGGTGGAAGCGCGCAAGGTGCAGGAAATGCCCTTGAACGGCCGCAACGTCTTCAGTCTGGTGGCGCTGGTGCCCGGCGTGGTGCCCGGCGGACAATCGAGCGCGACGCCCACCGGCGCGAATCCATTTGCCTGGGCGAACTTCCAGATCGGCGGCGGACAAGCCAATCAGAGTGCCTCCTACATCGACGGTGCTCCCAATAACTCGAACTACGTCAACCACACCATGCTGATACCCTCGCAGGACGCCGTGCAGGAGTTCAGGGTGCAGACCAACAACCTGGGCCCCGAATTCGGCCGGTTGGCCGGCGGAGTGATCAACCTGACCACCAAGTCCGGCACGAACAGTTTTCACGGGAGCGCGTACGAGTTCCTGCGCAACCGCAGCTTGAACGCGAATACATTCTTCAACAATCGCGCGGGCGTGAAACGTCCGGCCTTCACGCAGAATCAGTTTGGCGTCACGTTCGGCGGGCCAATCCGCAAAGACAAGACGTTCTTCTTTGGATCGTATGAGGGCTTCCGTTTGCGGCAGGGATCGTCCTATGTATTTTCGGTGCCGACCGACCCCATGCGGGCGGGTAACTTCTCCGATGTCCGCAACGGTGCGGGCGCGCTGGTTCCCATTTATGATCCGCTCACCACCTGTGGACGGCTGGGCAATCCGGCCTGCCCCGGCGGCACGATTTCGCGGACGCCGTTTCCGGGCAACATCATTCCGGACAACCGGATTGACCGCGCGGCGCGTGCGATGACGCCGTTGTGGGGACGCGCAAACTCCCCCGGTTCGCAATTCACCGCGGTGAACAACTTCACCGCGAACGCCAGCGTCGGCGGCGACCAAAACCAGCAGAACTACCGGGTGGATCATACGGTGAGCGACAAGCAGCGCGTCTTCGCGCGCTACACGTACTGGCGCAATCTGAACCTGCCGATTGATCCCTACGGCACCAAGACCTGCGTCGACCGGTGCACCGAAGACATGAATACGAACCAGGCGGTCTTGGGCGACACCTACTCGCTTACGCCCACTATGTTCCTGGATCTCCGGGCCAGCTTCTCCCGCTACCACTATGACCGCACGGCGGCCTCGGCTGGCTTCGACCTGACGAACCTGGGTTGGCCGGCCGCGCTGAATACGGCCGTCGCCGTTCGCGTGCAGCCGATCCCAATTGTCACCGGCTACAACGGCGTTTTCGGCACCAACGGCACAGGCAGTACGATTGTGGCGCGGAACGACATCTTCTCGCTCAGCCCCAATGTGACCAAGATCTGGGGCAAGCACACCGTGAAATTCGGCGGCGAGTGGCGCCGGGGGACACACAATTACTATCAGCAGAACAACCCCTCGGGCTCGTTTAATTTCGACGCGCTATTCACCAGCGTCAATCCATTGGCGGCGGCGGGTACGGGGAATGGCTTCGCGTCGTTCCTGCTGGGCCACGGCAGCGGTGGCGGCCTCACGCATAACAGCTTCGTCGCAGGCCAGATGATCTACCGAGGCTACTACCTGGGCGACCAGATGCAGGTGAATTCGAAGCTGACGCTGAACTTCGGCATCCGTCTGGAGCAGATGGGCCCCTGGTCCGAACGATTTGACCGAATGGTGGTGCTGTTGCCGAACGCCGAGAATGAGCTTAGCGGACGCGGCGGGCTGAACTTCAAGGGCCGCTTTGGCCTGGTGAACTCGCCGGACAGCCCGAGCCGCAACAACACCGAGCTGCGCAACGTGATCTCGCCACGCCTGGGTCTGGCCTATCGCTTAAACAGCAAGACCGTCATCCGTACGGGCTGGGGCCTGTTCTATTTGCCGAACGACGTGGCCTTCGGCACGGCGCCGAACGGCGATATCTCGAACGCCTACACGACGCCGTATTTCGGTTCGCCCGATGGCGGCATCACGCCGGCGGACCGCCTTTCGAACCCGTTTCCGAACGGCATCATCGTTGCGCCGGGCCGGAGTGCCAACATCCAACGGCTGTTCTACGGCCAGGGCGTGAGCGCTCCGCTATATACGGATCCGAGAGCGAACACCCAGCAGTGGAACTTCGACGTGCAGCGCGAGATCCTGGGCGGCATGGCGATCGACCTGGCTTACGCGGGTTCCAAGGGAACGCATCTGCCTGGGCCGAACCAACAACTGAATCAATTGCCGGTCGAGTTCCTGTCGCAGGGCGCATCCCTGACGCAGCAGGTGCCGAATCCGTTTGTTGGTCAGGTGCAGTTGGGCGCACTGGCGCAGCCGACGGTGCAGCGGGCCCAGTTGTTGCGGCCCTATCCCCAATACACGGGCTTCAACCAGGTCTCACCGATGAATCGCAACTCGATCTATCATTCAGCGCAGTTGAAGCTGGAAAAGCGTTTTGCGCAAGGTGCTTCGCTGCTCGTCTCTTATACTTGGGCGAAACTCATCAGCGACACCGATACGTTGACGGCGTGGCTCGAACCCGGCGGCGGCATGGGTGTACAGAACTGGTACAACCTGGCTGCGGAGCGTTCGGTCACTCTGTACGACGTGCCGCACCGCGCGGTGATGAGCTTTATTTACGATCTGCCTTTCGGGAAGGGCAAGAAGTTTATGAATAGCGCCGGCGGCTTCGCGGACCGGCTGGTGGGCGGCTGGGGTGTGAATGGCATCACCACCTTCCAGAGCGGCAATCCTCTCAGTATGAGTATGGCCGTCAATACCACGAACTCGCAGGGCGGCGGCCAGCGGCCGAACTCGACGGGCGTCAGCGCCAGTCTCGAAGGCACAGCACAGTCGCGGCTGGGCAAGTGGTTTGAAACGTCGGCTTTTACACCGACTCCGGCCTTCCAGTTCGGTAACGTGGCGCGGTCGTTGACCGATGTCCGCTCACACGGCATCGCCAACTACAACTTCACCATTTTCAAGAACACGCAGATCAACGAGCGCTTCGGCTTGCAGTTCCGCACGGAGATCTTCAACCTGTTCAACCGGGTGCAATTCGGTTATCCGGGCACGCAGTTGGGCAATCCGCAGTTCGGCGTGATTAGCGGACAATACAATGATCCGCGCCTTATCCAATTCGCGCTCCGGCTGCAGTTCTAGCTTGCCCCTGCGTTACCTCCTCTGGCTCTGCGCCGCCGTGGTAACGGCGCAGAGCCTTTCGCTCTTCCGGAGCGTGACGCTGCCTTTTGTCCATCGCCACTCGCCTACCACACAGAAATATCTGATCGAAACGATGGGCGGCGGCGTGGCGTTGCTGGACTATGACGGTGACGGCCGGTTGGACATCTTCCTCGTGAATGGCGGGAAGCTGGACGACCCGGTGCGGTTGCCTGCCTACTTCCGGCGCGCGGAGGCGGCGTACGCCAACCGCCTCTACCGGCAGCAGCCGGACGGGACCTTCGTTGACGTTACGGCGCGGGCAGGACTGTTGGGTGGGCCGAACATCTACGGCATGGGCGTGGCTGCCGGAGACGTGGACAATGATGGTGACGCGGACCTCTATGTGACCGGTTATGGCGGTACGGTTCTCTATCGCAACAACGGGAATGGCACCTTTACCGCAACGACAGAGGCGGCGGTGGAAGGGTGGTCCGTTTCCGCGGCATTTTTCGACTACGACAACGACGGGAGGCTGGACCTCTTTGTAGCCCGGTATCTGGACTGGGACCTGGCGCGCAACATCCTCTGCGGCACTCCGTTCCATGCCTACTGCCGGCCGGACAAGTTCAATGGCGTGGCGAATGTGCTGTTCCACAACGAGGGCGGCGGAAGGTTTCGGGACGTGAGCAGGGAGTCGGGAGTTGGAGGCGTGATCGGGAAAGGAATGGGAGTGGCGGTGAGCGACTATGACAGCGACGGGTTCGCGGATGTCTTTGTGGCCAACGACGGGATGGAGCAGTATCTGTTCCACAACGAGCGGAACGGGAGATTTGTCGAGCGCGCCTTGGAAGCCGGCGTGGCGCTCTCCGACGATGCGCGCAGCTATGCGGGTATGGGCGCGGCCTTCGGCGACTACGACAACGATGGCCGGCCGGATCTGGTGGTGACGAATCTAGCGCTGGAGAAGTTTGCCCTGTACCGCAATGAGGGTGAAGGGAGGTTCAGCTACACGAGTCTGTCCAGCGGGCTGGCCGGGTTGACGTCGCGGCATTCCGGTTGGGGCGTCGGGTTACACGACTTTGACAACGACGGCTCCAAGGACATCTTCGCGGCGCAGAGCCATGTCCTGGATAACGTGGAGCGGATTCATTCGGGACTGCGCTATTTGGAACCTCCAGCGTTATATCGGGGAGTGGCGGGCAAGTTCGCGCCGGTGGACTTAGGGCTACCGGCGGTGGCGGGACGGGGCGCGGCCTTTGGGGATATCAATAACGACGGAAAGATGGACGCGGTGGTATCCGTGCTGGGCGGTGCCCCGATGGTCTTGCTGAACCGTTCGGCGCGGCCTGGCGTGACGTTGCGCCTCGTGGGCCGGCGGGCCAATCGGGACGGTGTGGGCGCGATCGTTCGGGCGGGAGCACAGACAGTGTATGCCACCGGGGCGGGGAGCTATTTGTCGGCCGGAGACATTCGTGTCCACCTGTCCGGCGCGCCTAGGACCGTGGAAATTACTTGGCCCGGAGGGCGGCGGCAGACGGAGCAGCTTGCGCCAGGCCCCATAGTTACGGTAGAGGAGAAAGAGTGATGCTGCCCTTATTTTTTCTCGCGCTGGCCCAAGCCGTGACGCCGGAGCTACGTCAACACGTGGAAGCTGGGCTGCGGGCAAAAGCGGCCGGTGACCTGGATGGGGCCGCGCGGGAGTTTCAGCGTGTGGCCGAACTGGCGCCGGAACTGGCCGCGGCGCACGTAAATCTAGGAAGCGTCTACTTTCAGCAGAAAGATTATGCGCGAGCAACCGGCCCATTGCGGCGGGCGCTGCAATTGAATGCCGATCTGCCAGGGGCACGGCAGATGTTGGGCACAGCCTTGCTGGCCCAAGGAGCGGCAGTGGAAGCAATTCCTCATCTCGAGAGGGCGCAGGCAGCGGACCTGCTGGGTATCGCGTTATTGGAGGCGGGGCGCACGCGGGATGCTGTTGACAAATTGGAGGCGGCGTTGCTGCAGCGACCCGGGGATCCGGACCTGACTTATTACCTGAGCCACGCCCACGGACGGTTGTCCAAAGACCTGTTTTAGCGGATGCGCGCGCAGCCCGACGGAGCCACGCGCGTCCAGCTGCTCG
>CAZWDD010000347.1:0-5947 GCA_964632345.1 uncultured Solibacteraceae bacterium
ATCTCCCCATCGGCATCCAGGATCGCCGCCGTGTTGTGATACAAACCCTCGGCCCGCTTCTCAAACAGCGATGCCACAATCACCACGCCCAGTTCCTTCGCCAACTTCCCCATCACCGCCGTCGATTCCCCCGGAATCGGCTCGGCCAGATCAAACAGGTCCGCGTCCTCTTTCCGGCAGAAATACTGCGACCGGAACAGCTCTTGCAAGCAAATGATCTGCGCGCCCGCTCGGGCCGCCTCGCGCACCTTCTGCGCCGCCTTCTCCAGGTTCTCGGCCGGGTCCGGCGAACACGCCGTCTGCACCAGCCCCACCCGGAATGGCTTCTGGGAAACAGGGGTCATAGTAAGATTCTCTCATGTCCCTACGGCGCCTCTTTTTATGCGTTTTGCTCGCAGTCTCCTCGTTAGCGGCTGCCGTACCCACTCCCACCGAACACCTCGGCTATCGCCCCGGTACTGACTTCAAACTGGCCGATTACACCGACATCATTTCCTACTATCAGAAGCTCGAACAGGCCTCGCCCCGCCTCAAGCTCCTCGAATACGGCCGCACCTCCTCCGGCAAGCCCATGTATGTCGCCCTCATCTCCTCCGAAGAGAACATCCGCGACCTGGCCAAATACAAGGAGTGGAACCGCCGCATGGCCCTCGGCCTCGCCTCCCCCGACGAAGCCGCCCGCATCGCCCGCGAAGGCCGCGTCTTCGTCTGGATCGACGCCGGCATGCACTCCTCCGAAGCCGCCTGCCCCCAGAGCTCCCCCGAACTCGCCTACACCATGGTCGCCGGCGAGTCCGACGAAATCCGCCGCATCCGCGACAAAGTCATCCTCGTCCACGTCCCCGTCACCAACCCCGACGGCCAGGACCTCATCGCCCACTGGTTCCGCAGAAACGTCGGCACCCCCCACGAACAGGCTCCCCTCCCCGAGCTCTACCAGAAGTACTCCGGCCACGACAACAACCGCGACTGGTTCATGTTCAACCTCGAAGAAACCCGCCACACCGGCAAGCTCCTCTTTGCGGAATGGTTCCCCCAGATCATGTACAACCAGCACCAGGCTCCCGCTTTCCCCGCCCGCATCTTCGTTCCCCCCTACGCCGAACCGCTCAACCCCACCATCCCCGGCCCCGTCATGGAAGGCATCAACCTCATCGGCTCCGCCATGCGCGAACGCTTCGCCCGCGAAGGCAAGGGCGGCGTCCTCAGCTACTACGGCTTCGACGGCTGGTGGAACGGCGGCCTCCGCTCCACTCCCGCCTTCCACAACATGCACGGCATCCTCACCGAAACCGCCATGCAGCCCTACTCCATCCCCAAGGACTACAAGCTCGAAGATCTCCCCGAACGCTTCCCCAACGGCATCCCCACCAAAGTCCCCACCATCTTTTACTCCCCCTGGCTCGGCGGCCGCTGGACCGCCCGCCACGCCATCGACTACATGCTCACCGCCGACATGGCCATCCTCAACCTCGCCGCCTCCATGCCCGATCACTGGATCTACAAGGCCTGGGACCTCGCCGCCAAAAACATCGCCATGCCCGCCTCCAAAGGCCCCTTCGCCTACATCGTCCCCCCCGATCAGTGGGACCGCTGGACCACCCACGAAATGCTCCGCCGCCTCCAACTCGGCGGCGTCGAGGTCAAACGTGCCACCGCCGAAATCCGCATGGGCGATAAGTCCTATCCCGCCGGATCTTACGTCATGCTCGCCGGCCAGGCCTTCCGCTCCTATCTCGTCGATCTCATGGAGCCGCAGACTTACCCCGAAATCCGCACCGGCACCGGCGGCCCCACCAAACGCCCCTATGACGTCGCCGGCTGGACCCTCCCCCTCCAGATGGGCGTCCGCGTCGAACGCATCGATGACCGCTTCGATACCTCCACCCTCGCCGCCGTCTCCCAGGTCCCCGCCGCCGAATGGACCCTCGACAGCAAGGACAACTCCTCTTATCTCAAACTCGCCCAGTTACTCAAATCCGGCGAAAAAGTCGGCTGGACCGCCGACGGCAAGTTAGTCACCTCAGGCTATAAGTGGCAGTTACAGTCCCCCCGCCTCGCCGTCTACAAGCCCTATACCTCCAACATGGATCTCGGCTGGACCGAATGGCTCCTCGATACCTTCCAGATCCCCTTCACCGTCCTCCACAACGCCGACATCCAGAAAGGTGGCCTCAAAACCCGCTTCGACGCCATCCTCTTCGCCCAGCAGTCCCCCGACTCCATCCTCCACGGCCTCCGCGAATCCGACGGCCCCGCCCGCCCCCGCCCCGAACACCAGGGCGGCATCGGACCCCAGGGCGTCGCTGCCCTCGACTCCTTCGTCCGCGACGGCGGCACCCTCATCGCCCTCTCCTCGGCCGCCGAACTCCCCCTCCAGTTCTTCTCCCTCCCCGTCCGCACCACCGCCCGCGGTGGCGAAAACGGCTTCTACTCCCCTGGCTCCCTCCTCCGCGCCACTGTCGATACCTCCAGCCCCCTCGCCTTCGGTATGCCCAAAGACGCCATCGTCTTCTCCAACGGTGGCCCCATCATGGACGCCTCCGGCTCCGCCAAATCCGTCGTCAACTTCGCCAAACGCGACCTCCTCGCCAGCGGCTGGCTCAGCGGCGAACGCTCCGTCCTCGGCAAAAGCATCCTCGTCGATGCCCCCCACGGCAAGGGCCGCGTCGTCCTCTACGGCTTCCGCGTCCAACACCGCGGTCAGCCCTTCGGCACCTTCAAGCTCCTCCTCAACGCCATCTACCGGGCCTCGGCCCGGTAGCGTCGCCCGGGGATAACTACCCCAGCTTCGCCAGCTTCACCGCAAACTCCAGGGCCTTCACAAAGCTCCCATGCCCCGCCACGCCCTGCCCGGCAATATCGAAGGCTGTCCCGTGGTCTACGGACGTCCGGATAATCGGCAGCCCCAGCGCCACGTTCACTCCGCCCTCAAAGTCCAGCAGCTTCAACGGCACGTGCCCCTGGTCGTGGTACATGCACACAATCGCGTCATACCGCTTCCGCCGCACCGCCAGGTAGAACACCGTGTCCGGCGGCATCGGCCCCTCCACCGGCATCCCCCTCTCCCGCGCCCACGCAATCGCCGGCTCTATCTCGTCAATCTCCTCCCGCCCGAACAGCCCGTGCTCCCCCGCGTGCGGATTCAGCCCCGCCACTGCAATCCGCGGCTTCTCAATCAACTTCCCCACCGCCTCGCACGTCATCTGCAGAATGGTCTGGATCCGCGCCCGCTTCGTCCGCGCAATCGCCTCGGCCAGCGAACAGTGCGTCGTCACGTGCGTCACAATCAGCTGCTCGCTCGCCAGCATGATCGTCACATCCTCCACCCCGCACACCCCGCCGATCAGCTCCGTATGCCCCACAAAATCCGGGTCCGTCATCTGCGTCGCTTCTTTGTTCATCGGCAGCGTCACCATCGCCGCGATCTCCCCCCGCAGCGCCGCCTTCGCCGCCTTCACCACATACTCCCGGGCCGCCTGCCCGCTCTTCCGGCTCAACTCGCCCGGCGTGATGTCCCCCGCCTCCAGTAGCCCGTGGTCCAGCACGTTCAGCCCGCCCTCGGCCCACTCCGCCGGCTTCGTAATCCGTCGCAGCGGCACCCCATAACCCAGCCGGGCGTTGTAATACTCCAACGCCCCCATGTCGCCATACACCACCACCCGGTGCCCTAACTCGCCCTCTTTGTAGGCCTTCAAAACAATCTCGGGGCCAACCCCGCTCGCATCTCCCTGCGTGACGCCGAAAATCTGACTCATGACACTCGCTTTCTAATCTCGCCGGCCAGCCCGGCCTCGCCGAACCCGCCCGCTTTCGTGATCCAGTACAATCCCCCGCTCACCGCCGCCGCCACCCCCGGCACAATCTCCCCCAGCGGCCGGAACACCCCGCCCCCCATCGCCCGGTGTATCCCGTACGCCGTGTCCCCGCCAAACACCACCAGCCCCGCAAACCCACCGGCCCGCACCCGCTCGGCCACTCGCTCGCCCACCCGCCGCGCCCTTTCCAAACCCGCCCCCTCCACCCGCTCGTCAAACAACTCCCATCCCGCAAATCCCTGCGCCCGCGCATACGCCATCTGCGCCGCCGACGCCGCATGGCGGCTCCCGTTCACCACAAGTACCCGTTCCAGCCGGGGCAGGGAAGCCATCTCTCTATTCTCTCTCCCCATCGCCGCCGCCAGCGCGCCCGCCAGCGCTCCCGGCCCCGCCGCAATCGTTCCCCCCGCATCAGCCGCCACCCGCCGCGCCGCCGCCACCACCTCCGTATCCGTCTCCGCGTCCACAATCTCGACCGCCAACCCCTCCAGCAGCGCCCCGATATCTCCCTCCCCGCTCGGATTCATCGCGTCCCGCGCAAACTCCGTCTCCCCCAGCGCCACGCCATTCACATAGAGCCGCCCGCCCCGCACCGTCCGCCCCAACGCCGGATACGCCCCGCAATACACAATCCGCCGGCCCGGCCACCGTTCCTGCAGCGCCCGTAACTCCGCCGCGATATTCCCCCGCAGCGTCGAGTCGGTTTTCTTATACACCACCCAATCCTCGCCCGCCCCCCCCCCCCCCCCCCCCCCCGCGGCCCCCGCGGGCGCCCCCCCCCCAAACCCCCGGGACCGATACCACACCCCCCCCCCCCACCGCCGCCCGCACCGCTGCCGCAGCGGCCTCCACCCCCACATGCCGCGTCTCCGTATCCACCACCGCTACCCGCGCCGCCGGCATCTCCCCGCCCGTCACCACCGTCGCCTCCAAGCCGTGCTCGGCAAACCGCGCCCCCACCTCCAGCGCCCCCGTCAGGTCGTCCGCCACCGCCAATACGCGTCTGTCGCCCATCGCTCCTGCCGACTGAGTCTATCAGCCCTTTCCACCCCGCGCCTGAGATAGAATCGCAAAGCCATCCGCTTATGAGTACCCCATCCAATCCCTCCCGCCGCCGCGCCCTCCGCGCCGCCGCCTCCCTCGCCGCAGCCTCCTCCGTCGCTCTTCCGCAGTCCGCCCCCATCCCCATCATCGATACCCATTTCCATCTCTACGACCAGTCCCGCCCCCAGGGCGCCCCCTTCCCCTTCACCCCCAACAATCCCCCCTTCCTCCCCAAGCATTTCCGCGAATCCGCCACCCCTCTCGGCATCGTAGGCGGCATCAAAGTCGAGGCCAGCCCTTGGGTCGAGGACAACCTCTGGGTCCTCATGATGATCGAATCCGAACCCATGATCGTCGGCATGGTCGGCAACCTCGACCCCATGAAGCAGGACTTCCAGGAGTTCCTCGAACGCTACCACCGCAACAAGCTCTTCTTGGGTATCCGCTACGGCAACGTCTGGAAAGGGCAGGACCTCGTCAAGGCCATCGAAAAGCCCGACGCCATCGACAACCTCAAGGCCTTCGCCCAAACCGGCCTCACCCTCGAAGTCGCCAACCCCCGCTTCGACCTCATTGAAGCCACCCTCCGCCTCACCGACAAAGTTCCCGGCCTCCGCATCGTCCTCGGCCACCTCCAGGCCCTCCCGCTTCCCACCGATCCCGCCGTCCGCAAGTCCTACGAAAGCCACCTCCGCCAACTCGCCGCCCGCGGCGCCTTCGTAAAGGTCTCCGGCCTTCCCCGCAGCCGTCCCGGCCAGGCCGGCCCCCCGGACCCCGCCGTCTACACCCCCGCCCTTGACCTTTTCTGGGACATCTTCGGCGAGGACAAGTTCGTCTACGCCGGCCGCAACAAACAGGCCCTCGAAATCCTGCGCAACTACTACCTCGCCAAAAGCCACGCCGCCGCCGAAAAGTTCCTCTGGAAAAATTCCATCCACGCCTTCAAGTGGAGCAAGCGCGCCGATAACCAGCCGCAGTTGTCCTAGGCCGATGCAGAACACCAAGATCTTCAAGATGGCCTTCGCCACCGTCTACCCGCTCTATATCGCCAAGGTCGAGCGCAAGGGCCGCACGAAGCAGGAGGT
>CAZWDD010000348.1:0-5923 GCA_964632345.1 uncultured Solibacteraceae bacterium
CCCGTCGTCCGCATCCCCTCCATGGGCGGCAGCGTCCCGTTGTCCATGTTTGAGGAGGAAACCCGGATGCCGATGGTCATCGTCCCGATCGTCAATCATGACAACAACCAACACGCCCCGAACGAAAATCTCCGGCTTCAAAATCTGTGGGACGGGATCCGGCTTTTCACTGCCTTGTTCACGCGTTATTGAGCACATCTTGTTTGTGGTGTCTTCAGGTTCTCCGGTCCGTTGGCTCTGTCATGCTAAAGTAAGAGAGGAAGAGCTTGGCAGGCATTGCCCTAAACTGGTTTCTCCGGCCCGCGCCGGGGAGACCTAGGTCGATAGCTGAAAGAGACGGTGGTTGAAGGAAGCTATGACCTTTAAGAAACGACAGAAAGAAGCCGCGCGACAGGAAAAAATGCAGGAGAAGGCCGCCCGTCGCCTGCAGAAGAAGGCCGAGGATGCGACGCGCGTCCCCGGTGCCGGTCCCGCCATTGAGACCCGTCCGATCGAGTTGTTCACGCTGCCCCCCGAGGAGCGGGAATTCGTTCCTGAAGCGTAAACTCTAGCGCCGCGCATCACCGTTCCGCATCGGGAAAGAAGTGAGAGTATTCCTGATCGGCGCGACAGGTGGCATTGGTGCTGCAACGGCACGTCGTATGGCTGGCGCCGGAGTCGAACTGGTTCTGGCTGCCCGCAATGAGGACCGTCTCTCGTCACTTGCCGGCGAGATCGGTGGCATTCCAGTTCCGGTGGATGCCGCGGATTTCGATGCGCTTGACGCCGCCGTTGCGTCTGCCGGGCCTATAAACGCGCTGATCAACTGTGCCGGATCCCTGCTCCTCAAGCCTGCTCACCTCACCTCTGAGCGGGAGTTTCGCGCCACCGTCGATCAGTCGCTGACCACGGCCTTCGCCGCTGTCCGCGCCGGCGCGCGCGCCATGATGGGTTCCGGCGGGTCCATCGTGCTTTGCGCCACGGCCGCTACCCGTGCCGGCTTTGCCAACCATGAGGCTATCGCCGCTGCAAAGGGAGGGGTGATCGGGCTCACCTACTCCGCCGCCGCCACCTACGCGCCGCGCAACATTCGCGTCAATTGTGTCGCTCCCGGCTTGGTCGAAACCCCTCTTACCGCCCGGATTTTCCAAAACGAACCCGCTCGCCAGGCCAGCCAGTCCATGCACGCACTTGGCCGTCTGGGCCGTCCCGAGGACATCGCTTCCGCCATCGCCTGGCTGGTCCATCCGGAAAACGATTGGGTCACCGGTCAGGTCCTCGGCGTCGATGGCGGGCTGGCCACGCTCCGGCCCCGCTGAGCGATGCGAGGCGTTAAGAAATCCGATCTGCCCGCCAAGATTTGCCGAGTTTGCGGCCGCCCTTTTTTCTGGAGAAAGAAATGGGAGAAAGTCTGGAACGAAGTGAAGTACTGCAGCGAGCGGTGCCGCCGCAATCGCCCTCGCTCTCCGGCCTCCGCCGTCAGTTCACCTCTCGCGGCGAGCTGACCGATTACCTCGCCGCGGAATTCCCCTCCACGGCCGCGCGCAGTGCGGCAGCCAGCGCAATCCCCGGCGGGCGTGCCGCTGCGCTGCGCCAACTCTCCTCCATCCAACCCGCCTACTACGCCCGCTCGCGCAACTTCCTGTCGGGCGCCGTCTCCCACCTCTCCCCCTACATCCGGCACGGGGTTCTATCCCTCGCCGAGGTTCGCCGCCACGCGCTCGGCCTCGTCAAGAAACCCATCGACGCCGCGAAGTTCGTCAATGAACTCGCCTGGCGAGACTATTGGCGGCGCCTCTACGCCCTCTGGGGCGATGCCGTCTGGGTGGACCGCGAACCCGCCAAAACCGGCCTTCCTCCCTCCGCATACAGTCCCGGCCTTCCCGCCGACATCCCTGCCGCCGCCACCGGCCTCGCCTGTATCGACGCCTTCTCGCGCGAACTCCAATCCACCGGTTATCTTCACAACCATGCCCGCATGTGGCTCGCCGCCTACCTGGTCCACTGGCGCCGCGTTGCCTGGCAAGCCGGCGCCCGCTGGTTTCTCACCCATCTCCTCGACGGGGACCCTGCCTCAAACAACCTTTCCTTCCAGTGGGTCGCCTCCACCTTCTCCCATAAGCCGTACTTCTTCAATCGCGAAAACCTCGCGAAGTACACGGAGAACCGTTACTGCCGCGACTGCCGCGCCGCCTGTCCCTTCGACGCCGGATACAACCAGCTCTCTGCCCGCCTCTTTCAAATCGAGGAATCCCGTCCATGACCCCCATCTTCTGGATGCACTTCGACGCCATTACCGCCCCGCCCGTTATGCCCGCCCATTACATCTTCGACCCCCTCCAACTCGATCGCGACGCTTGGAGCCTCAAGCGGGTGCAGTTTGTCTATGAATGCCTGCTGGAACTGCCCGTCACGATCCATAAAGGAGATACCATCGGTCTGTTGACCCACCTCGCCGCCGGTGGCCCCATCGTTACCGTCGATACCCCAGAACCCTGGCTCCGCCAATGCATGCAGGCCCTTCGCGCCCGCGGCCCCGTTGAACTTCTTCAGCCCGAACCCTTCGTCAATCTGCGCGGGCCAGTGGATCTCCGCCGCTTCTCCCGCTACTGGCGCAGGGCCGAACCACTCCTTTTGTAATCGGCGCCCGTCAGGCTGCGCAGCACGGACTCCTGCCATTCGCGCAGCGTCCGGAGCATGGCCTCGGTTCGTTCCGGTTGCTTTGCGGCCAGGTCCTTTGACTCCTCCCGGTCCGCACGTACGTCGAACAGAGCCGTTTCCTTCTCCCGCACCAACTTGTACCGGTTGTCGAGCATCGCTGCCCGCCCCGCGTAGTCGGACTCCTTTACCACCGGGTGCCGCAGGTTGCGGAAGTCTCGCGTATACTTCCCCGCCATCAGTTTGGCCGTTGGAGTGGTCCCTTCCTGCTGCTCGGCCGTCAGGTAGGGCGTGCCACCCGCGCGCATTTCGCGATTGGCCTCATAGATCCAGAAACAGATCGGCCGGGGCCGCTCGGCCATTTTTCCTTCGAGCAACGGTAGAAGGTTCACTCCGTCCAGCGGCCGGTCCGGCAGCGGTTGGCCCGTCACGGCGCACAGTGTCGGCAGCATGTCGGTGGTCACGGTGTTCACATCGCTCCGCCGCCCGCCGCGAATCTTCTCTGGCCACTCCAGTACGCACGGCACCGCCACTCCGCCCTCGTAGACGTCCCCCTTCGCCCCGCGCAACGGCGTCGTCAGCCGTCCCTCCGGCGGTACGCCATTGTCCCCGCAGTACCACAGCAGTGTATTGCCGGCCTGTCCCGACCGCCGCAGATACTCCCGCAGCGTGCCGATTGCCGCGTCCATCGCCGTGATCTCCGCCAGCCGTGACCGCACCGGCTCCGGTTGGTCCTTGTACATCGAGAGATACGGCTCCACTCCTACATACGGCTCATGCGGACTGCCGAACCAGATCACTGTGAACGTCGGCTTCCCGCCTTTCCGTGCCTTCTCCAGAAACGCGATCGCCTCCCGGACGGTTACCGCCGAACTCTCGCCCGCCAGCTTCTCCGGCGCCGCTCCATTGCGGGAGAACACCGGATCCACCTCGTAGAAGTTGTCGTGCGAGACCCATTCGGCAAAGCCCATCGCCCCCGGCGAGGTCGGCGAAGCCGCCTTCACCGGTCCCAGATGCCATTTCCCGAAGTGCCCCGTGGCGTACCCCGCCCGCTGCAGAATCTGCGCGATGGTAATCTCCTCCGGCCGGATCGACCAACCCGGCGCAAAGGTCCCGTAGCGGTTCGGATGCCGCCCGGTCATGATGCTTCCCCGCGTTGGCGAACAGTTTGGGTGCGCCGCGTAGAAGCGGTCCAGCCGCAATCCGCGCGCTGCCATCCCGTCGAGCACCGGCGTCTTCACCAGCGGGTGCCCGTTGTAGCCCGTCTCGAACCACCCGTGGTCATCCCCCATGCAGAGAATGATGTTCGTCTTCCGGTCGGCGGCGGGTATCGTCTGGGCGCCAAGCAGGGCGGTGAACGCGCGTCTGGTCATCCCCGCCATTCTACCCGCGCCGGAGGAACCCGATATACTGCCTGCGGGCCTTCATCCATGTACACCTCCGTCCCACGCCGCGGTTTCCTCGGCATGTTTGCCGCGCAGGCACTCCTTCCCGCCAAGACCTGGGAAGGCATCATCGTCATCATGCAGACGCCTTTCCACGACAACCTGGAACTCGACGAAGAGTCCCTGCGGAAAGAGACGGACTTCCTGATCCGTTCCCGTGTGCATGGCGTCGTCTGGCCGGCCGGCGCGGGAGAGTCCGTCTCTCTCTCCCACAGTGAGCGCATCCGCTATTCCGAATCTGTCGTCAAGGAGGCCCGCGGCCGGACGACGGTTCTGATCGGCGTCCATGGCGCGAACAAGTTCGAGGCCATGGAGTACGCCCGGCACGCGGAAAAGATCGGAGCCGACGGTCTCCACGCTCTTGGGCCGACCAGCAACGCCACTGACGGCGAGATCCTCACCGACTACTTCACTTCCATCGCCAGCGTCTCCAAACTGCCGATGTGCATCCAGGTTTCCAACGGCGGCATGACCACCGATCTCCTGCTCCGTTTGGCCGACAAAATTCCGACGCTGAAGATCCTGAAGCTTGAAGCCGGCGACGTTCCCCGAGACGTCACTCGCGTCGTCAAAGAGCGCAAGCGCGAGTTGATCCCCTCCACCGGCGGCGGTGCGCAGTATCTCTACAGCGAAATGGAGCGCGGCTCCGGGGGCACCATGGCGGGCGCGGGGCTGGCGGATATCCAGGCGGAAATCTGGGATCTGTTCCAGGCAGGGAAGAAGAAGGAGTCCCGTGACCTCTTCCTCAAGTTTCTGCCCGCGGCGCTGCTTGAACGCCGCACCACCTACGTGCTGCAGAAGGAGATTCTTCGCCGCCGCGGTATCTTCAAGACCGTCGTCATGCGCAATACGCGCCGGTTCAACATGGACGCCGAAGATCTCCGCGAATTGGACACCATCATGGATTCCCTGCGTCCGCACTTTCGCGTCTAGGCGGCGCGGCGGCGTCAGCTACTGCAACCGCGCGTGCTGGGCCAGCATCTCCAGCGTCACGTCCTCCAACGCATTCTCGTGCGTCGCCTCCAGCCGCACTGGCGCGCGGATGCCCGCTTCGTGGGACTGCTTCCACAACTCCACGCAAACGCACCACGAGTCGCCGGGTTTGAGTCCTGCAAATCCCCACTGCGGACGCGGCGTGATCAGGTCGTTGCCGATCGATGCCTGGTGCAGCAGGAACTCTTCGGTCACCGTCACGCAGACGGTGTGCTTGCCGATGTCGTCCGGTCCGGTGTTGCACTTGCCGTCGCGGTAGAAGCCGGTGAGCGGGTCCGTGCAGCAGGTCTGTAGTACGCCGCCGAGTACGTTCTTAACCATACTCTCCAACGTAGCGCAGAATGCGGATTTTGTCTGTGCTAGACGCGTTCCCGCCGCCGGAACTCGCTCGGCGTGAGTCCGGTAAGCTTCTTGAAATCCTTCGAGAAAAAGAACCGGTCCCGGTACCCAACGGCTTCCGCGATCCACTGCACGGGGTCCGCCGTGTCGCCCAGCCGGCGTTTCGCCTGATTGATCCGCTCCCGCCGCAGCCAGTCAATGGGGCTTGTGCCGAAGCTGGTTTTGAAAACCCGCGAGAAGTGCGAGGGACTCATGCCGGCCAGCGCGGCCAGTTGTGGAACGGTATGGGGCTCAAAATAGAACAGCTTCATGCGTTCTACCGCAGCCCGCAGCGGAGCCGGCACTTGCGCGCTGGCTTCCGTCATCAGTCGAGCGCGGCAGATCAGCGCCAGTAGCCTCGCCACCGCGGCGTGCACCATCGGCGCTGTCTCGGGCGCCTCCGCAGCCAGCAGCGCAAACAACTCCCGATAGATCTCCGTCGGGTCCGCCACGGCGAAAACCGGCTGCAC
>CAZWDD010000349.1:0-5906 GCA_964632345.1 uncultured Solibacteraceae bacterium
ATAGCGGTACCGACGTGCATTCTCCGCATCATCATGGAGAACAATCTGGACCCGTGCGGAGATTGCGGGCTCTAATCTCCGCAGGCGTGCGGAGAATGTACATCCACGAGCGAGACGGTTGGCCGAGGCTTCATTGGAGCGTGGAGGCGATTGCCGGGCCGCTCGCGTCGGTGCGTGACCGTCAGAGCCGGTTGATCCGGCAGATTGGGGACCTCGGCTTCCCCCTTCAGCAGGAGGCGGTGCTGCAGACTCTGACGGCGGATGTGCTCAAGAGCAGCGAGATTGAAGGTGAAAGGCTGAACGCGGGACTCGTGCGGTCGTCGATCGCCCGACGTCTCGGGATGGACGCGGGAGCGTTGAGGGCGGCGGACCGCGACGTCGAGGGCGTCGTCGAGTTGATGCTCGACGCCACGCGCCATTACCGGGAACCGCTTACCTCGGAGCGGCTGTTCGGCTGGCATGCCGCACTGTTGCCGACCGGGCGCAGCGGGATGCGGAGGATTACGACTGGCGGCTGGCGCGATGACCGGGAGGGGCCCATGCAGGTGGTCTCCGGTCCGTTAGGCAGGGGCCGCGTCCACTACGAGGCACCGAAGGCGGAGCGGCTCGATGGGGAGATGCGTGCGTTTCTTCGCTGGTTCGAGGGCAGAGACGATACCGATGCGGTGCTGCGCGCCGGGCTTGCCCATCTATGGTTCGTGACGATTCAACCGTTTGACGATGGGAACGGGCGCATAGCCCGCAGCGGTTCTACAGCATGTCGGCGCAGATCCGGAAGGAGCACAAAGCCTACTACGACATCCTGGAGAGCACGCAGAGGGGCACGCTGGAGGTGACGGAGTGGATGGAATGGTTTCTGGGCTGCCTGGGGCGGGCGATTGACGGAGCGCAGGAGATATTGAGCGGTGTTCTGGCGAAGGCGCGGTTCTGGGAGCGCATCCGGGACGTCACGCTCAACGAACGGCAGCGGTTGGTTCTCAACCGGCTGCTGGATGGATTCGAGGGAAAGCTGACGTCATCGAAATACGCGGCGCTGGCGAGGTGCTCACAGGACACCGCGCATCGCGACATTCTCGCGCTGGTGGATGCCGGCGTGATGGTCCGCAATGCCGCAGGCGGACGCAGCACGAGCTATTCGCTCGAGATGACCATTCCGGCGCGGGCGAGCGACGGGTGAGGGGCGGCGGATTTCCGCGCCGGAGAAAAAAACCGGACTCGATGATCGATTCCGGATGGGTTTTTCACCATTGCCAGATGAGCCCGGAAAGAAGCCGCACGGAAGTGCCCGGGCCAGAAGCAAAGGAGACCCATTATGAGAATTACTGGAAGCCACGGCCTGCTGGCACTAGGACTGACCCTGCTGGCGCAGGCCGCTGCGATTGCCGCGCCCTACAACATCGTGAGCGAGAACACGGTGAACATCGCGTTGCCGATTGGAACGATGAAGATGACGGAAACCGTCGTACAGGACGGACCGCTGCCGATCAACCGGTTCCGGATGCACCGGCTGCGGCGGGCGAACTTTTCGTCGCGCGGGACGGTGCTGTTGCTGCCGGCGCTGGGCAACAACTTCAACGGATATCTGACGGGCGATGGCGGAGACTTCACAAAGTCGTTTGCGGGTTACCTGGCGCGGCTGGGCTACGAGGTGTGGGGATACTCGCCGCGGGAGACGGGACTGCAGGGGGGGCAGTGCGGGGTGGTGCTGGACTGCAGTCCGGCGTTGCAGTGGAGCCTGCAGACGACGATCGACGATGTCGCGTTCATACGCGGGAAGATCCAGAGCATCGTACCGGGGAAGAAGCCGGTGATTGGAGGACTGTCGCTGGGGGCGATCACGGCGATGGCGGTCGTCAACCAGCACCCGAACGATTATGCCGGACTTCTGGCGTGGGAGGGTTCGCTGATCACGGAAGACGCGGCGATCCGGGCGCATAATCAGGGATTCTGCACGCAGTTCGCGGGAATGGTGGCGGGCGGGTTGGCGGTTGATGACCAGTCGCTGCCGTTCGTCAAACTGGTCAACCAGTTTGCGCTGGCGTCGCCGGACGCACCGTTTGCGATCCCCGTGCCGGGATTCCCGCCGGGGCTGACGAATCGACAGGCGTGGGTGCTGATCCTGTCGGCGCCGAATCCGGTGGCGCCATCACCGCGGCCGGGTTTTGTGAGCGCGGCGGGAGACTTCACGACGGGGACGCTGTTTCATTCGAGCCCGGAGCGGTTGGCGGCGAACATTGCGGCGTTCAATGACGTGACGGCGAACCGGGTTGTGCAGGACCTGTACTGCAGCCTGGCGGGACAGGAGACGGCATACGTGAACAACTTGTCGAACTTCAGGGCGCCGGTGATGATTATCCAGGGCGGGTTGGGATTTGGCTCGATCATGGATGAACTGCCGGCGAAGCTGGGATCGACGTCGGTAACGATGAACAGTATCCACAACTTCGGGCATGTCGACCATCTGGGCTCGGGCAACCACCTGTTCCTGCTGGAGGCGCCTGTTGCGCAATGGCTGAAGCAGGTGTACAACTAACCGGGTGGATTCGGGGGCTATAATTCCGTCGAGGACGAAGCCCATGGCAATGGACAGCGACGTTACCGGCCTTCTGATGGAGTGGAAGGCCGGTAACGACGAAGCCGGGAAGAGCCTGATCCCGATGGTGTACGGAGAGCTGCGCCGGTTGGCGGAACGTTACCTGCGCAATGAACGGGACGCGCAGACGCTGCAGCCGACAGCGCTGGTACACGAAGCGTATCTGCGGCTGGTGCAGCAGAAGCTGCCGGACTGGCAGAGCCGGGCGCACTTTGTGGGAGTGGCCGCGTATTTGATGCGGCAGTTGTTGGTGGAGCGGGCGCGGCGGCATCAGGCGGAGAAGCGAGGCGGCGGGGCGGGGAATGTGCCGTTTGACGAGGCGCTGAGTTTTGTGCCGGAGCGGAGTGCGGGGGTGCTTGCCCTTGACCTTGCGTTGAGCGCACTGGCGGAGGTGGACGAACGGAAGTGCAAGATGATCGAGTTGCGATATTTCGGCGGCTTGCGGATTGAGGAGATCGCCCAGGCGCTGGAGCTTTCCACCGCCACGGTGGGAAGGGAGCTGCGGTTAGCTGTCGCATGGCTGCACCGGGAAATGCACAACCCGGCAAAATGACGCCGGAACGGTGGGAAAGGGTGGGGCAGGTGTTCCACGAAGCGGTGGCGAAGCCGGCCGAAGAGGCGCGTGCGTGGGTGGGGTCTGTCTGCGCGGACGACCCGGCGGTGGCGGCGGAGGTGCTGTCGCTGCTGGGCAGCGATGAGGCGGCCGGGAGGGGGTACTTGACGGCGCAGTTGGAGCCGGAGGTGAAGACGCTTTTGGGAGCGGGGGGTGTGCCGGAACGGGTGGGGCCTTACCGGCTGGTGCGGGTGTTGGGCGGGGGCGGGATGGGGACGGTGTACCTGGCGGAGCGGGATGACGAACAGTACCAGACGCAGGTGGCGATCAAGCTGGTGCGGCGGGGGATGGATACGGACCTGATCCTGCATCGCTTCTATCGGGAGCGGCAGACGCTGGCCCGGCTGCAGCATCCGCACATCGCGCGGCTGCTGGACGGTGGGACCACGGGCGAGGGGATGCCGTACATCGTGATGGAGTACGTGAAGGGAGTGAGAATCACGGATTACTGCCGGGAGAAGCGGCTGGGGATTCCGGAGCGGCTGGCGCTGTTTCTGGATGTCTGCGATGCGGTGGAGTACGCGCACCGACAGTTTGTGGTGCACCGGGACTTGAAGCCGGGCAATATTCTGGTGGACGAGGCCGGGGCGGTGAAGCTGCTGGACTTCGGGATCTGCAAGTTGCTGCGGACGGGAGGCGAGGAGACGCGGGACACGAGCGCGGGGCTGATGACGCCGGAGTATGCGTGTCCGGAGCAGATACGGGGGGAGGCGATTACGATAGCCTCCGATGTGTATTCGCTGGGGGCGGTGCTGTATGAGCTGCTGACGGGAGCGAAGCCGCATGGAATCGAGGAGTACACGCCGCGGGAGATCGACCGGGCGATCTGCGAGGAGGAGATCGTGCGGCCGAGCCAGCGGGCGGAGGATAGGGGCGCGGCGCGAGCGCTGGAGGGGGACCTGGATACGATTCTGCTGTTTGCGATGCAGAAGGATCCGAACCGGCGGTATGGGACGATGGGGGAATTTGCCGAGGATATCCGGCGGCACCTGCTGCACCTGCCGGTGAGGGCGCGGCCGGACACGGTGCCTTACCGGGTGGGGAAGTTCGTGCGGCGGCGAGCGGGACTGGTGGCGGCAGTTGGGGCGGTGTTGCTATCGATGGGTGCCGGGATCTTCCTTTCCGTGCGTTCGGCGCGGATTGCGAATGAGAACCTGGCGCTGGTGCGGCAGTTGTCGAACACGTTCGTTTTTGATGTGTATGACTCGGTGAAGGACATTCCCGGGGCGACGAATGCGCGGAAGCTGATCGTGGAAACGGGACTGCGGTATTTGGACAACTTGTCTGGAAACGCGGCGGGAGATGCGGCGCTGCGGCGGGAGTTGGCGGCGGCGTACCGGCGGATCGGGGATGTGCAGGGGAATGTGCTGGGTTCGCATCTGGGGAACACAAAGGAGGCGACGGCGAGTTACCGGAAGTCGCTGGCGCTGCTGGCGCCGTTGACGGCGGGCGCGCAGCCGGACCGGGAGGCGCTGGTGGAACAGTTGCTACTGCTGCAGCGGCTGGGATCGGTGTACTCCTACACGAAGGATCTGGCGCAGGCCGAGGCGACGTACCGGGAGGCGGCGGCGTTTGCAGAGCAGCAGTACGAGCGAAGTCCGGAGGATGAGGCGATTGGGCGGCAGTTGGCGAATGTACTGGCGGAGCTGTCCGATGTAAGGCGAAGAATGGGGGACTTTCCAGGGGCGCTGCCGGAGAGCGAGAAGGCGCTGGGGCTGTTGCGCAGGTTTCTGGCGGCGCATCCGGAGGACGAGGAGTTGCGGCATTCGGTGGCGGTAGGGTATGCATCGGTGGGGTTGTGCGAGGTGCGGATGGGGCGGCTGCGGCCGGCGCTGGAGAAGTACCGGGAGTCGGCGGCGATGCTGGAGGAGTTAGTGCGGCGGAATCCGTCGAAGCTGCAGCGGCAGCGGGATCTGATGTTCACTTACTCGCATACGGGGGATGTATTGGGGCATCCGAATCTGACGAATCTGGGGGATGCGGCGGGAGCGGCGGAGGCATACGGGAGGATGGCGGACACGGCGAAGAAGCTGCATGAGGCGGACCCGGCCGATGAGCGGGCCAAGAGCGACTATGGGATTGCGCTGATGCGGGCGGCGACCGTGCTGCCTGACGGGAAGGGGGAGGAGAAGATTGAGATGTTCCGGAAATCGCTGCAGTTGGCGGAGGAGGGGGTACGGAGCAATCCGGACAATCTGGCTGGCCGAATGCAGGTGGTGTTCGTTTATACGTTTCTGGGGGAGGCTTACGAAGGGGGTGGAGAGCGGGAGAAGGCGGCCGAGACGTTCCGAAAGGGGCTGGCGGCGGCCGAGCCGGTGCTGGGGGCGGGGAACGCAGCGTTGATTACGGCAGCGGTGTTGATGAACCGGAAGCTGGCGGTGGAGGCGGCCGCACGGGGAGACAGGGAAAGAGCGCTGGCGCATGGGCGGCGGGCGGTGGCGATAACGGAGCCATCGTCAGCGGTGATGAAGGGGCGGCCGGTGACGCTGCAACGGGGATTGGCGCCGAGGGGGTCGGCAGCGTTGGGCCTTGCGTACGCGGAGTTGGCGAAGCGGAGTCCGGGTGCGGCGGGGTACCGGGAGGAGGCGCGGCGCTGGTTGGAGAAGAGTATCGAGCAGTTTAGGGTGATCGAGAACGCTCCGTCGTATTCGAGTACGAGCCGGAGGGAGCGGCGGGCAGTGGAAGCAGCGCTGGAGAGTT
>CAZWDD010000350.1:0-5902 GCA_964632345.1 uncultured Solibacteraceae bacterium
TGGGGAGATGCTGGGGATTTACCGGAAGATGCACATTCCGGACGATCCGCTGTACTACGAGAAGTTCTACTTTACGCCGGGGGACCTGGGGTTCCGGGTGTGGGATACGCGGTATGGGCGGATTGGCGTGCTGGTGTGTTGGGACCAGTGGTATCCGGAAGGGGCGCGGCTGACGGCGATGCAGGGGGCGAACATTCTGTTCTACCCAACGGCGATCGGGTGGCATCCGGGGGAGAAGGCCGAGTATGGCGAGCGGCAGTTGGACGCGTGGCGGACGATCCAGCGGAGCCATGCGATTGCGAACGGGATTTATGTGGCGGCGGTGAACCGGGTGGGGTTCGAGCAGGGGCCGGAGGATACGGGGATTGAGTTCTGGGGAAACTCGTTCCTGGCTGACCCGGGGGGGCGGGTGATGGCGCAGGCGACGGTGGACCAGGAGGAGATCCTGGTGGCCGAGTGCGACCCGCGGGAGATGGACCAGGTGCGGCGGAACTGGCCGTTTTTCCGGGACCGGCGGATCGATTTTTACGGGGATATCACAAAGCGATGGATGGACAAGTGAGCCGCTGGCGGATGCCGGCCGAGTGGGAGCCGCACGAGGGGACGTGGCTGGGATGGCCGCACGAGAAGAGCGACTGGCCGGGGAAGTTTTCGCCGATTCCGTATGTATACGGGAAGATTATGGCGCGGCTGTCGCGGACCGAGCGGGTGCATCTGCTGTGCCAGACGGAGAGCGAGGCGAAAACGGCGCTGCGGCTGGCCAGGCGCGAGGGCGCGCGGATGGAGAACATCGACTGGCACCTGTGCGCGACCGACCGGAGCTGGGTGCGGGATACGGCGCCGATTTTCACGGTGGACGGGGCGGGCGGGCTGTGCGCGACGGACTGGCATTTCAACGGGTGGGCGAAGTATCCGAACTGGCAGCGGGATGACAAGGTGCCGGCGTTTGTGGCCAGGCAGTTGCGGTGCAAGCGGGTGGTGCCGAAGGCGGGGGGCAAGCGGGTGGTGCTGGAGGGCGGGTCAATCGATGTGGACGGGCGGGGGCGTCTGCTGACGACAGAGGAGTGCCTGTTGAGTCCAGTGCAGGCGCGGAATCCGCATCTGACACGAGAGGAGATTGAGGCGGTGCTGGGGGAGCACCTGGGCGTGGAAGAGGTGATCTGGCTGTTGAACGGGATTGAGGGGGACGATACGCACGGGCATGTGGACGACCTGGCGCGGTTCGTTTCGGCGGACACGGTGGTGATTGCGACGCACAACGCACGGAAGGATCCGAACGTGAAGATATTGGAACGTGTGGCGGGGCTGAAGGTGGTGCCGCTGCCGATGCCATCGACGGTGTTCTACGACGGGCAACTGCTGCCGGCGAGCTATGCGAACTTCTACATTGCCAACGGGCAGGTGCTAGCGCCGACGTTCAATGACCCGAAGGACCGGGTGGCGCTGCAGACGCTGGCGAAGGTGTTTCCGGACCGGGAGGTGACGGGGATTGACTGTACGGATCTGGTGCTGGGATTGGGAACGCTGCACTGCATGACGCAGCAGCAGCCGGCGGTATAAGGCGTTATGTTGAAGCCGGAGATCGGGCCGGGGGAGTACGGGACGTGGCTGGAGACGGCGCGGCACTGCCGGGGGCTGGTATTCAAGGGCATCGACATGCGGGCCGACGACTGGCGGCTGGCGAAGCTGGCGCAGGCGGAGCGGGCGGCGGAGGGGTGCGTGTTCATCGACTGCAAGCTGGGGCCGCAGATGCGGGAGGCGGCGGGGCTGCACTACGGGATTGTGTTTCCGGAGCTGGCCGGGCGGGTGTTTCATGCCTACCGGGGCGGGCTATATACGCCGGACGAGCTGTTTGCGGGGTTCCGGGCGGAGGAGCCGGAGACGTACTGGCGGACGCCGGACTGCCGGATCTATGAGTCGTATCTGCGGGTGAATGAAGACCACCGGCCGGTGCGTCCGCCGAAGTATGTGGACGTGAGCGCGGACGAGATGCTGGCGCGGCGGCTGCATGACCACTTCATCAATGAAGAGCTGAACCGGTATCTGGCGGGATTCGCAAGCGGGGTGGTGGCGTTCATGGGCGGGCATGATGCGCTGCGGAGCGAGGGCGTGTACCGGCAGGTGGCGGCGATGGCGCGGGAGTTGGCGCGGGGCGGGTATCTGGTGGCGACGGGCGGGGGGCCGGGTTTGATGGAGGCGGCGAACCTGGGGGCGTATCTGGCACTGCATCCGGACGGGGCGTTGGACGAGGCGATTGCGGAGTTGGGCGTGGGGGGCGGGGACCGGTACGACGAGCGGTACTGGCTGAGCGGGGGGTGGGAAGTCCGCGGCAGGCGGGGCGGCGGGGGCGGGAGCGTGGGAGTGCCGACGTGGTTCTACGGGCACGAGCCGCCGAACGTGTTTGCTTCCGCGATTGCGAAGTACTTCGAGAACAGCCACCGGGAAGAGGGGTTGCTGGCGATTGCGACGCACGGGATTGTGTTTGCGCCGGGCAATGGGGGGACGGTGCAGGAGATCTTCCAGGACGGGTGCCAGAACTACTCCGAGACGTACGGGCACAAGAGTCCGATGATCCTTTTCGACGAAGGGTATTGGAACCCGGCGCCGGATGCGGCGGGGAACTACCCGGGGAAGACGAAGCCGGCGTGGCCGCTGTTGCGGAAGCTGGCCGAGGAGAAGGGGTTTGGGGAGTTGGTAGCGGTGACGTCGGACCCGGCGGAGGTGTTGCGGCGGATCCGGGAGTTTGCGGTTCACTAGGCCGGAAGCCGGGGCGTTCGCTTGTGCAGGCGTTCCTCGTCGATGTCCGAGGCGTTGATTCCTGCGTGCGTCCGCGATCGACGCGGGCCGAGGGAATCGCACGCTTGCGCTTTGCGGCTCTTCGGTGGTGCTGCCAGATGACGTCCGTTTCGGGTGCCTGGCGGTTCCCGTCCCGGCGTTTTTCCGATGGACTTCCGGGTGAGGCTAGAGTGCGTTGGCGTAGCCGGGGATGGCTTCGCCGGCGCGGCGGGGGTCGCCGCCGGTTTCGCGGAGGAGTTGGGCGAGACGTTTCTGGAGGGCGGCGACGGTTTGCTTGAGGGCGGGGTCGGTGATCTGTTCGATCATGCGGCCGCGTTTGTAGCCGATTTTGGCCGAGGCGATGAGGTTGTGGAGCTGATCGGGGTCCTTGGTGAGGTCGTAGAGTTCGTCGATATCCCAGAGGCCTTCGGAGAGCATGAAGCTGTACTGTTCGGTGCGGAGACCGGTGATGGTGGGGGTATAGGGGTAGTCGCGCTCCCACTCGTACTCGTAGATGAAATCCTTGCGCCAGTCTCGGGCGCGGCCCTGGAGGACGGGGAGCCAGGAGCGGCCGTGCATGGGGGACTTCGGGGTGACGCCGGCGGCTTCGAGGAACGTGGGGGCGAGATCGAGGTTGAGGACCATTTCCTTGGGCTTGAGCCCTTTGGGGAACAGGCTGGGACAGTGGGCGATGAGCGGGACACGCATGGAGGATTCGTACATGGCGCGTTTGTCGACGAGGCCGTGTTCGCCCCACATATAGCCGTTGTCGCCCATGTAGACGAGCAGGGTGTCGTTGAGGAGGCCGCGGGATTCGAGTTTGCGGGTGACTTCGCCGACGCTGTCATCGATGGCGAGGAGGCAGCGCATGTAGTCGCGGTAGGCATCCTCAAACGGGATGACCTGGCCGAAGAGGCCTTCGACGCCGTGGCGGGTGTAGCGGCGGCGCTTGACCCACTCGGGTTTCTGGGCGTAACGCTCTTCGCTGTGCCAGATGGTGGCGGGACGGGGGATGGGTTTATCGGCGTAGAGGTTCTTGTGGCGGGCGGAGGGCTGGAAGGGGAAGTGGACGCCTTTGTGGGAGAGATAGAGGCAGAAGGGGCGGGAGGCGTTGCGGTCAATGAACTCGCAGGCGCGGGTGGTAAGGATATCGGTGATGTTGCCTTGTTCGGTCTTCTTGACGCCGTTGTCGTTGACGGGGGGATTTTCGTATTGGCCCTGGCCGAAGAAGCTGTACCAGTCGTCGAAGCCGGGGCGGCGTTCGTCGGAGTCGCCGCCCATGTGCCATTTGCCGTAGAAGCCGGTGCGGTAGCCGGCCTGCTGGAGGAGTGCGGGGAAGGTGGGCAGGGATGGGTTGAGGGGGGAGAAGTTGTCCTGCACCTTATGGGCGTGCATGTAGAGGCCGGTGAGGATGGAGGCGCGGGAGGGGGAACAGAGGGATGTGGTGACGAAGGCGTTCTGGAAGTGGGCGCCGCCGGCGGCGAGGCGGTCGAGATTAGGGGTTTGGAGCCAGGGGTGGCCGGCGCAGCTCATGGCGTCGAAGCGGTGATCGTCGGAGAGGATAAAGACGATGTTGCGCTTGCGGGGGGCAGGCTGGGCGGCGGCGGTGGCGGCGGTGGCGAGGAATTGGCGGCGGTTCATTGGTTTTGGAGAAGGATCTTCAGGGTGCCCTTTTGGGCGGCGCGGGCGAAGGCGGCGGGAGCTTCCGAGAGGGGGAAGCGGCCGTGGATCATGGATTCGACATCGAGCTTGCGGTCCTTCAAGAGTTTGAGGGCGGGGGCGAAGCGGCCGCAGCGGGAGCCGAGGAGGGTGATTTCGGGGACGATGACGGTGGCCATGTCGAGGGCTACCTTATCATGAACGGTGGACTTCATGACGACGGTGCCGCGGGGGCGGCACATGGAGACGGCGGTGGAGAGACCTTCGGAGGAGCCGGTGGCGTCGACGACGTAGTCGAAGCGGGCGACGGGGGGCTTGGCGGCGGTGAGGGCGCCGCGGCGTTTGACGATGGCAAGTTTTTCCGGGTGGCGGCCGAACTGGTGAACAGCGAGGCCATGGGCGAGCAGGACCTGGCCGATGAGGAGGCCGAGTTTGCCGTCGCCGAGGACGGCGACCTCGGCGCCTTTCGGGATGCGGAGTTGTTCGAGGATTTCGCAGGCAGCGGCGACGGGTTCGGTGAACACGGCGATGTCATCGGGGAGCGACCGGGGGACTTCGAGGAGGTTTTCCACAGGGAGGGTGAGGAACTCGGCGAAGGCACCGGGATGTTTGACGATGCCGAGGACGGTGCGGCGGGGGCAGTGGCGGCCGAGACCGCGGCGGCACCAGGCGCAGCGGCGGCAGGCGAGGTTGATTTCGCCGACGACGCGTTTGCCGAGCCACTCGGGGGGGCCCTTTTCCACAATGCCGACGAACTCGTGGCCGGGGATGCCGGAGAAGCCGTAGTAGCCGGCGAGGAGTTCGAGATCTGTATTGCAGATGCCGGCAGTAGTCATACGGATGAGCGCGCGGCCGCGGGGGAGGGGGAACTGGCGAAGGGAGACGGCGCCGGATTCGATGTGAGCGGCGATCACAGTTTGCCTGCTTTGCGGAGGCGGCTCCAGTACCACCAGTTGCGTTGGTCCAAGGGAAGCTCCGGGTCGCGGGCCTGGGCGACGGCGCAGCGGAAGGTGTGGAGGACGCAGGGGTCCTGGCGGGAGTTGGTGAGGCGGGAGAGTTGGGCGAAGAGGGCGTCGGGGTCAGCCGCGGCGAGTTGGGGAACGGAGCGGATTTTGAGAAGGGCGAGATCGGCGAGCATGGCTTTGCCGATGCCGTTCAGGTCATCCAATCTTCTATTGGACTGCATAGGGCGAGTATAATCGAGGTTTCAGGCCCACCGCGCCGGCTTGTTTCGAGCTTCCGTGCGGCGAGCGGGATGCGGTTCCGAAGCGCAACGCCGGCGGTGCGGACCGGGAGGGTTGTGAAGGAGAGACTGGCTTTATCTATCCATAATCAAAACATCATGTTAGATACGTTTTCAGAGATTTCGCATGAGGCCCGAACGGAACACGGGGCGGATAGCGGCCAAAGTGGAGCAGGTAACGGAGTGGAGTGAGCGAAACTCGGTCGCTATCGGAGATCAATTCGA
>CAZWDD010000351.1:0-5874 GCA_964632345.1 uncultured Solibacteraceae bacterium
TGGCCGAGGGGGCGCTGGCGGTGATAGTGCACAACGAGGGGGCGGCGGCGATGGTGCAGCGGGAGGCGCCGGGGGCGCGGGTGGAGGTGATTCCGCATCTGCCGCTGGCGACGCCGGCGGTGGACGGGGTGGCGGTGGAACGGTGGCGGGTGGAGCGGGGGATATTGGCGTCGCACACGTTGTTCGGGGTGATGGGGTACTTGCGGGAGTCCAAGCGAGTGATGGCGGTGCTGCGGGTGTTTGCGCGGCTGCGGGCGGAGCGGAAAGATGTGTGGCTGCTGTTGGCGGGGGAGGCGGGGGGCAGCGACCTGGCGCGGGCGATGGAGTTTTATAACGGGGCGGAGGGGGTGTTGCGGGAGGGGCACCTGGGGGAGGCGGAGTTTCAGATGCGGGCGGCGGCGTGCGATGTGGGGGTGAATCTGCGGTATCCGGCGGCGGGGGAGAGTTCGGGGCTGACGGCGCGTTGGCTGCGGATGGGGAGGCCGGTGCTGGTATCGGAGGTGGCGGAGAACGGGGAGTTGCCGGAGGCGGCGTGTCCGCGGGTGGCGACGGGGTTGGGGGAGGAGGAGGAGTTGGCGGCGTTGATGGGATGGATGGCGGAATCTGCCGTGCGGCGGCGGGAGTGCGGGCGGCTGGGGGCCGAGTGGGCGGGGGAGACGATGCGGCTGGAGGTTATTGCGGAGCGTTACTGGCGCGTGTTGCGGGAGTGTAGAGAAGCAGGTTGCCGTGTTGGGCGGCCTGTTGGTAGTGGGTGAGGACGAAGCGGTGGAGGAGGCGGAGTTCGAGGCGCTGAGGGTCGGAGGCGGGCCAGATGCGGAGGTATTCGTCTGCTGAGGCGTCTTTGAAGAGGATCTTGGCGGGGGGATGGCGTAGGAGATCGTCGATGGCGAGTCGCTCGTCGGCTTCGGTGAAGAGGCCGGGCTGGAGGAAGGAGAAGCGGGAAACGGAGCGGGAGCGGGTGACGAAGTTGGCGATGGGGACGTAGGGGAAGGAGAAGAACGATTCGCCGGGCTGGATGCGGGCGGTGAGCCAGGAGAGGAGTTGGGCGGAAGCGGGATCGGTACGGACGAGGCCGACGGGGGTCTGGAGGGGGACGGCGCTGAGGCGCTGGAGGACGGCGCCGAAGAGGAAGATGCCGGCGAGGGCGCCGACGGGGAGGATGGTCCAGCGGGCGCGATGGAGGGCGGAGGCGGCGACGGCGTAGAAGAGAGGGGCGGCGAAGACGAGGTGGGCAACGTCGAGGCGGGGGGCGGAAGCGGCAACCATGGAGAGGCCGCAGGCGGAGAGGAAGAGGAGATCGCGGCGACGGGAGTGGAGGGCGATGGCAGAGGCGAGCGGGGGGAGCCAGGCGGGGAGGGTGAGGCCGAAGACAATGGCGGCGCGGAGGGCGAGGTCGAAGGGACCGGCGGCGCCGTGGAAGAGGGCGGAGTAGCCGCCGATGATGGCGCCATAGGCCATGCGGTTGGCTTCCGAATAGTTTGAGGAGGCCCAGAGGAGACTCTGCCAGAAGGGTTGGAGCGAGTGGGTGGCGAGGAGAGTTGCGAGGCCGGCGAGGGCTCCGGCGGCGCCGCCGGCGGCGATGGGCAGGAGGGGTTGGCCGACGAGGCGGGCGGCGAACAGGGCGGTGAGCGCGGTGATGGCGAGCGTGGGGGTGGCCCAGACGGCGAGCGCGAGAAGGAGGCCGCCGGCGAAGGGGCGGGCGTGCCAGATGAGGAGGACGCCAACGACGGCGTAGAGGCAAGAGTCCCAGCGGTGGTTGTTGGTGAGCATGGCCGGGTCCGCTGCGTTGAGGGCAAGGAAGATGAAGGCGGCAATTGCGGCGGGGGCGGGGGCGGCGAGGCGGCGGGCGGCGAGGAAGACGAGCGTGGTGAGCAGGGCGAGTTGGAGGACGAGGACGGCGTGGGCGGCGGCGAGGGTGACGCCGGCGAGGCGGAAGGCGAGGGCGAGGAGCCAGAAGGAGGCGGGGCCGGTGAGGGCGAACAGGTCACGGTAGAGCGTTTCGCCTTCGGCGATGCGGGCGGCGTGGGTGAGGTAGATGCCTTCGTCGTTGGTGAGGACGAGGCGATCCCCGGCGAGCCACCAGAGGAGTGCGGCGGCGAGGAGGAAGATGGCGGCGGCCTGGCGAACGTTAGGGGACATGGGCGGCGGCCGTGACGGGCGGGGTGTAGAGGTGGAAGTTGCCGAATTTGGCGGCGGGTTGGAAGTTGGCGGTGACGAAGTTGTGGAGATAGCGGAGCTGGAGGCGGGAGGGATCGGTATTGGGCCAAATGTGGAGGATGTCGGCCGGGGGGATGTCCATGTAGAGCACTTTGGCGGGGGTGCGGCGGCGGATCTCGTCGGCGGCGAGTTTCTCGTCGGCTTCGGTGAAGAGGCCGGGTTGGAGGAGGCAGTAGCGGGAGATGTTGTGGCCGCCGGTGAGGAAGTAGGCGATGGGCGGGTAGGGGTAGACGAAGAGGGGCTCGCCGGGCTTGATGTTGGTGGTAAGCCAGCGGACGATGGCGGCGCTGTCCTTATCGGTGCGGACGAGGCCGACGGGGGTGGAAACGTATTCGGAAGCCGAGCGGTGAAGGACGGCGCTAAGGAGGAAGACGCCGGCGATGGCGCCGATGGGGAGGACGGTCCAGCGGGCGCGCTGGAGGAACGTGCCGGCGATGGCGTAGAAGAGAGGCGCGGCGAACATGAGGTGGCCGGCGTCGAAACGGGGGGAGACGCCGGCGATCATCGAGGCGCCGCAGATGGAGAAGTAGATGAGATTGCGGTCCCGGTTGCGTAGGACGAGGAGGCCGCAGAGGGGCGGGAGCCAGACGGGGACGGTGAGTCCGATGACGATGAAGACGCGGATGAGGGATTCGCCGGGGGAGGCGGCGCCGGCAAAGAGGGCGGAGTAGCCGCCCACGATGCCGCCATAAGGGATGTTGTTGGCCTGGGAGTAGTTGGACTTGGCCCAGAGGAGGTCGCCAAGGAAGCCGGGGAGGCCGCCGGAGAGGAAGATGGCGAGGAGTCCGAGGGCGCCGCCGGCGGCGCCGCCGGCCATGACGCGCCAGGGAGACTGGCCGATGACCCAGGCGGCGGCCGTTGCAGCGGCGGCGGTGATGCCGAAGATGGGGGTGGCCCAGACGGAGAGGGCGAGGAGAAAGCCGCCGAGGAGGGGACGGGCGCGCCAGACGGCGACGATGCCGGCGATGGCGTAGGTGTTGGCGTCCCAGCGGTGGTTGTTGGTCATGATGGCTGCGTCGGAGGCGTAGAGTGCGCAGAAGAGGAAGGCGGCGATGGCGGCCGAGGTGGTGTCGGCCAGTTTGCGGGTGATGAAGAAGATGAGCGTGGTGAGAATTGCGACCTGGACGGCAAGGATGCCGTGGGCGGCGGTGAGGGAGACGCCGAAGATGTTGAAAACAATGGCCAGGAGCCAGTACGACAGGGGGCCGGTGAGGCCGAAGATATCCTTGTAAAGCACCTCGCCGCGGACGATGCGGGCGGCCTGGGAGAGGAAGGTACCTTCGTCGTTGATGAGAATGAGGCGGTCCCCGGCGAGCCACCAGACGAGGGAGGCGGCGGCGAGGAAGACGAGGTAGTAGAGGTACGCCGGGCGCAGGGCTGGCATAGGCAACTATCGGACGATTGGTTGCCCGTGTTTAGTGCAATATGTTACGTTAGATATTAAGGTCTGGCCGGGGAAACCCGGTCCCCGCCGCTCTACTCACCCAAATCAATGGAAGCCACGTTACACGCGCTCGGCGAGATCGTGTTGAAAGGTCTGCCGACGTTCTTCCTCCTTGTTCTCCTTCACTTTTATTTGAAGAAGACTTTCTTCTCTCCTTTGGAGAAGCTGCTCAACGAACGATACGCGGCCACGACGGGCGCGCGGAAGGAAGCCGAGAGCGCGCTGACGCGTGCCGAGGCGAAGGCAAAGGAGTACGAAGACGCCATCCGGGACGCGCGGACGGAGGTGTATCGGGAGAACGAAGCGCTGCGAAAGCAGTGGCGGGAGGCGCAGGCGGTGGCGCTGGCCGAGGCGCGGGCGAAGGCTGATGCGATGGTGGCGAGCGCAAAGGCGGAGATTGCGGGCGAGGTCCGAGTGGCCCGTGAGGGCCTGCAGGCGGAGAGTGAGCGGATTGCCGACGGAATTACGGCGGCGATTCTGCGGAGGACGGCATAATGCGGCGGTTGACTCTGGTGCTGCTACTGGCTGCGGTGGGCGTGTGGGCGCAGGAGCATGGCGCGGCCGAACACGGCGACGGCGGGCACGACGGCGGGGCGATTGCGGAAGTATCGATCTGGTGGAAGTGGGCGAATTTCGCGATTTTGGCCGGTGGGCTGGGGTATCTGATCGGGAAGAACGCACCGGCGTTTTTCGCGTCGCGGAATGAAGAGATCCGGAAGGGTCTGGACGAGGGCGCGCGGCTGCAGCGGGAAGCGAATGAGCGCACGGCGGCGATGGAAGCGCGGCTGAAGAATCTGGAAGCCGAGATTGCGGAGATGAAGGCGAAGGCCAAGTCGGAAATCGCGATGGAAGGCGAGCGGATACAGGCCGAGACGGCGGCGGCGATGGCGAAGGTGCAGGAGCACGCGGCCAGCGAGATCGCTTCGGCGGCGAAGAACGAGCGAGCGCAGTTGAAGACGTTTGCGGCGGACCTGGCGCTGCGGATGGCCGAGGACAAGCTGCGCGGGCAGTTGAACGCGCAATCGGATGCCGGGTTGATCAACGGCTTCCTGAAGGGGTTGAACTAGAGCATGTCACTGGCAGTCGCATCCCGGTTCGCGCGAGCGCTGGCCGATATTCTGAACACGCCGGAGGCGGCCGACGACGCGGTGACGAAGCTGCGGGCGTTTCAGGAGATGCTGGCGAGTTCTCCGGAGCTGAACAATATTTTGAGTTCGCCGGCGGTGCCGGCGCGAAAGAAGCGGGCCGTGGTGACGCGGTTCGCCGAGCCGTTGGGGTACACCCAAGTGCTGCGGAATTTTCTGTATGTTCTGATCGACCACCGGCGGACAGCGATGCTGGGGGAGATTCTGGCGTCGCTCGAAGCGCAACTGGACGAGCGGCGTGGTATTGTCCGGGCGGAGATACAATCGGCGAGGCCGTTGGACGAAGGGCAACGCCAGGCGGTGGAAGCCGCATTGGGCCGGGCAACCGGCAAGCAGGTGTTCGGGAAGTATGCCGTGGAGGAAGCGTTGATCGGCGGAATGGTCGCACGCGTGGGATCCCGGCTCTATGACGGTTCGGTGCGCGGCCAACTGCAGGCGATGCGCGGCCGTCTGGTACGGTCTTGATTCAGGTTCGTTTAGAGAGAACGTCAAAGTATGGCTCAAATTCGGGCAGATGAGATCGCGCGAGTACTGCGCGAAGAGATTGAAAATTACGACCAGGCGGTCAACGTTTCCGAGACCGGATCGGTGATATCGGTCGGTGACGGCATTGCGCGTATCCACGGGTTGGAACTCGTGATGGCGGGCGAGCTGATCGAATTCCCGGGCGGGGTGACGGGCCTGGCGCTGAACCTGGAAGAAGACCAGGTGGGCGCGGTGTTGATGGGCGACTACCAGCACATCGGCGAAGGCGCGGAAGTGAAGCGCACGGGACGGATCATGTCGGTGCCGGTGGGCGACGCAATGATCGGGCGCGTTGTGGACGCAATCGGTGCGCCGATTGACGGCAAGGGGCCGATTGCGACGACGGAGTTCAACCCGGTGGAGCGGCTGGCGCCTGGCGTTATCGCGCGAAGCCCAGTGAAGGAACCGATGCAGACGGGAATCAAGGCCATCGACGGCATGATCCCGATCGGGCGCGGACAGCGCGAATTGATCATCGGTGACCGTCAGACGGGCAAGACGGCGATTGCGCTGGACACGATCATCAACCAGAAGGGCGGCGAC
>CAZWDD010000352.1:0-5858 GCA_964632345.1 uncultured Solibacteraceae bacterium
GGGAGTTCGCCGCGGCAGTCGAAAGACGCGCTGCATGTGTTTGTGAATCATGTGGGACCGTCGTATCTGGTATCGATTGCGAAGAGTGACGGGCGGACGTTGTGGAAGGTGGACCTGCCGGGGGAGGGGGGATGGAACACGCCGGTGGTGGCCGAGCATGGGGGGCGGGAGGTGCTGCTGGTGCAGCGGAAAGGGGGAGTGGCGGCGTACCAGGTGAGTAACGGGGAGCTGTTGTGGGAGGATCTGCGGGAGTTTTCGCGGGAGAGCGCGATTCCGTCGGTATCGGTGGGCGGGGAGATCGTGGTGGTGCCGAGCCAGGCGAAGGGGGGGACGTGGGCGTTCCGGATGGGGAAGCCGAAGGAGGCGTTGTGGAAGGCGAAGGCGGCGACGAACGCGTTCAGTTCGCCGCTGGTGACGGGGGAGCGGGTTTATTTTGTGAACTCGGTGGGGGCGCTGTTTGCGGTGGACCTGGCGACGGGCGAGGAGTTGTGGACGACGCGGCTGCCGGCGACGACGTGGGCGTCGGCGATTGGGGCGGGGGACCGGGTGTACTTCTTCACGGGGGAGGGGGAGGCGTTTGTGTACCGGGACGGACGGCAGATGGAGAAGCTGGGGGAGAGCCGGCTGGAGACGGATTCGACCATTTATGCGGTGACGCCGCTGGGGGACGGGCTGTTGCTGCGGAGCGGGACACAGCTTTGGAAAGTGGCGGAACTGGGGCAGAAGGACCCGGCGCCACGGGTAGTGAAGACGGCGGCGGCCGAGCGGCCGGCGGTGCGGCCGGCGGGTGTGGCGGCAGGCCCGGGGCGGCCGGGGGAGCGGCGGAAGAACGGGGCGGACGGGATGGAGATGGCGTGGATTCAACCGGGGAAGTTCCGGATGGGCTGCAGCGAAGGGGACGCGGGATGTGAACGGCATGAGACGCCGACGCGGGAGGTGACGATAACGCGGGGCTACTGGCTGTACACGACGGAAGTGACGGTGGCGGCGTACCGGCGATATGCGGCGGCGGCGGGGATTGCGATGCCGGCCGAGCCGGAGATGAGTGACCGGAAGTTGAACCCGGGGTGGGCGGACGGGGCGATGCCGATGGTGCGGGTGGACCATGCGGGGGCGGCGGCGTACTGCCGGTGGGCGGGGGGACGGCTGCCGACGGAGGCCGAGTGGGAGTATGCGGCGAGGGGCGGCACGGCGGGGGCGCGATACGGAGAGGTGGGCGAGGTGGCATGGCTGGCGGACAACAGCGGGCGGGAGCCGCTGGACGCGGCGCGGCTGGCGCGGGAGAAACGCGGGGAGTATATGCCGACGCTGGCGGCGAACGGGAACCGGTTTCAGCGGGTAGGGGGGAAGAAGGCGAACGCCTACGGGTTGCACGACATGTTGGGCAACGTGGCGGAGTGGACGGCGGACTGGTACGACGTGTACGGGGCCGGGGCGGCGACGGACCCGGCGGGGCCGGCGGATGGGGAGAAGCGGGTGGCGCGGGGAGGGGCATGGACCTTCTACCCGGCGGCAATACGGGCCTCGGCGCGGCTGGCGCTGGGGGAGAAGGCGAATAACGATTTCACGGGGTTCCGATGCGCACAATAATGACGATGATGTTTGCGGTGGCGGGGCTGTGGGGCCAGGCCACGGGGCGGCTGACGGGGACGGTTTCCGACCCGAAGGGGGCGGTGGTGCCGGGGGCGAAGGTGGCGGCCATTCAGCCGGACACGGGTTTCCGCCGGATCGTGGTGACGGATGGGACGGGGCAGTTTCAGATACCGGATGTGCCGATTGGACGGTACCGGTTAGCGGTGGCGTCGCCGGGATTCGGGGAACTGGTAATGGAGGACTTGACCGTGACGGTGGGGGCGACGGTGGCGGTGCGGGCGGAGTTGGCGGTGGCGACGGTGAGCGAGCGGGTGGAGGTGCAGGCGGAAGCGCCGGCGGTGGAGGCGCGGCAGGCGGCGGGGGTGCTGGTATCGGGGAAGGCGCTGGTGGAACTGCCGATCAACGGGCGGGATTTTGCGCGGTTTTCGCTGCTTTCGCCGGGGGCGGTGTCGCGGACGGCGGGGCTGAGCGACCTGGCGTTCAACGGGCTGCATCCGGCGCACAACAACATCACGATGGACGGGATGGATGCCAACCGTGGAGACCAGGCGACGTTGAGCGACGGGTTCGGGCGGGGGGCGCGGCTGTTGACGGGATCGTTGGAGACGATGGCGGAGTTCCGGGTGCAGGCGAACAACTACCGGGCCGAGTACGGCCGGGCGGCGGGCAGCACGATTTCGATTGCGACGCGCGGCGGGTCAAACGACTGGCACGGGACGGCGTTTCATTTCTTCCGGAACAACGTGCTGGACGCGCGGAACTACTTCAACATTGCAACGCAGGACAAAGACCAGTTCCGGTACAACAATTTCGGCGGGAATCTGGGCGGGCCGGTGCGGCGGAACCAGACGTTTTTCTTTGTGAACGGGGAGTTTTCGCGGCAGCGGCAGGGGGTGCGCGGGACGGGGACGGTGCCGTCGGACGCGATGCGGGAGCAGGCGTTGCGGACGTCGCCGGAGCTGGGGTTCCTGTTGGAGAATTTTCCGCGGGGAACGTCGGCGACGGCGAATCCGCTGGTGGCGAATTACAGCCGGTTCCAGTCGCTGGCGGTGAATGAAGAGACCGGGAGCGCGCGGATTGACCATGCGTTTTCGGAGGCGACGCGGATCTACGGGCGGGTGAACCTGAACAATGGGACGGTGGACGGGCCGCTGTTTTCGATCCTGCCATCGGCGCTTGGGGTGACGGATTTCCAGACGGTGCCGACGCGGACGCGGAACGCGGTGTTGAACCTGCAGCATACGGTTTCGCCGCGGACGGTGGTGGAGTTGCGGGCGGGGTTGCAGCGGACGGCGACGAATGGATCGTCGGAGACGCCGTATCCGCAGGTGAGCATCACGGGGCTGACGGTGGTGCCGGGGTCGCGGCGGCTGAATCTATCGAACGCGAATGTGTTCCAGTACAGCGGGAGCGTGACGAGCGTGCGAGGCGGGCATACGGTGAAGGCCGGGGCGGGGTTGTGGCGGACGCAGGTGAACTCGTGGACGACCTCGGTGGTGTCGCTGGCGTATTTATCGCCGGCGGATTTTATCGCGAACCGGATGCAGTTGGCGACGTTGACGGCGGGAACGTTCGGCAATGGAATCCGGCAGACGCACACGGGGGCGTTTGTGCAGGACACGTGGCAGGCGCGGCCGGGGCTGACGGTGGACATCGGGCTGCGTTATGACTACACGGCGCCGAACCGGGACGCGCAGGACCGGCTGCTGCCGTTCGACACGAGGACGGGGCAACTGAAGGCGCCGGGCGAGCCGTGGTATAACGCGGACCGGAACAACTTTGCGCCGCGGGTGGGGGTGGCGTGGCAGGTGCGGCGCGGGGTGGCACTGCGGACTGGGTATGGGATCTTCTTCCAGCAGTTTCCGGCGGGGATTGGCAACAACCTGCCGCAGAATACGCTGGCCGGGAATGCGCAACTGGTACGGCAATCGATACCGGACCTGTCGTGGCCGCTGGAGCGTTTTGTGAATCAAGGGGTGGCGCCGGCGCCGGTGGCGAACGGGATTCACTATGACAAGCCGGACCTGTACGCGCAGCAGTGGAACATGACGGTGCTGACGGAGCTGCCGGGCGGATTTGGACTGGAGACGGGATATGTAGGCAACCGGGGGGTGAACCTGCGGCGGCAGGTGAACGTGAACTGGCTGAACCCGGCGACGAACACGCGGCAGTTTCCGCGGTATTCGCGGGTGAATATCGACTACGCGAACGGGCAATCGAGCTACCACGCGTTGCAGGCGGCGCTACGGCGGCGATTCGGACGAAGGTTGGACACGGCGGTGAACTACACGTATGGGAAGGCGATCGACAACGTGCCGGACGCGGTGGTGGGGGCGACGGAGCCGCAGAATCCGTTCTGCCTGGGGTGCGAGCGGGGCCTGGGGGCGACGGACATCCGGCACAACCTGACGTTGAGCGGGATGTGGGACCTGCCGGGGCGGGGAATGGCCGGGGGATGGAAGGTGGGGGTGCTGGGGCTGTTCCGGACCGGGTTCCCGTTGAATGTGACGCAGGGAATCAACTCGGCGGGGAGCGACAATCTGACGAATCAGCGGCCGGACCGGGTGGTGGGGGTGCCGTTGTATGCGTCGAATCCGTCGCCGGCGATGTGGCTGAACCCGGTGGCGTTCACGGTGGCGCCGCGCGGGCGGTATGGGACGTCGGGGCGGAACCCGCTGACGGGCCCCGGATTCCATCAGGTGGATGTGTCGGTGATGAAGGACTTCGCGCTGCGGGAGCGGCTGCGGACGCAGTTGCGGGTGGAGTTTTTCAATGTGCTGAACCATCCGAACTTCGCGCAGCCGAATGCGGTGGCGGGGACGCCGAACTTCGGACGGATCTTCAACACATACGGGAGAACGATCGGCTTCGGGACGGCGCGGCAGATTCAGCTGGCGCTGCGGTTGCAGTTCTGAGCGCTACTCGGGTTCGGGGATGGCGGCGCCATCGGCGCGCGGGTCCGAGGCGGCGGTGTTCACGCGGGTGAGGGCGTTGTGCATGACGGCGTTGCCGCGGCCCATGCGGGCGGTGTAGGGCTGGGCGATGGTGATCTGGTGGCCCATGGAGGAGAGTTCGCGGAGGGTGTCGAGGCCGACGCGGGATTCGATGATGACGTCGCAGCCGGTGGCGCGGGACTTGGTGAAGCGGGGGGCTTCCATGGCCTGTTGGAGGTTCATGGCGTGGTCGGCGAGGTAGGAGACGAACTGGGCGTGGGCGAGGGGCTGGTTGGCGCCGCTCATGATGCCGAAGCCGATGTGGAGGTGGTCCTTCTGCATGATGGCGGGGATGATGGTGTGGAAGGGGCGTTTGCCGGGGGCGAGGGAGTTGGGGTGATCGGGCTCAAAGCGGAAGCCGCCGCCGCGGTTGTGGAGGTGGAAGCCCATGGAATCGACGGTGACGCCGGAGGCCCAGAGGCCGGAGACGCTCTGGATCCAGGAGGCGATGTTGCCTTCCTTGTCGACGACGGTGAAGTAGGTGGTGTCGCTGGACAGGGGCGGGTTGCCGGGCTCGACGGCGCAGTTGGCTTCAGTGGGCTTGATGAGTTTGGCGCGGGAGGCGGCGTAGGGTTTGGAGATGAGGCCGGTGGTGGGGACTTTGACGAGGCGGGGATCGGCGACGTATTTGAGGTCTGCGTAGGCGAGCTTCATGGCCTCGATTTTGCGGTGGAACTCGGTGGAGGAGAAGGGCGGGGCGGCGTCGAAGTTTTCGAGGATGTTGAGCATGGAGAGGGCGGCGAGGCCCTGGCCGTTGGGAGGCAGTTCAAAGACCCGCCAGCCGCGGTAGGTGGTGGAGATGGGGGCGACCCATTCGGGTTCGAAGGTGGCGAGATCGGCGGGGGCGAGGAGGCCGCCGATCTTTCTGCTTTTGGTGAGGATGGCGGCGGCGATTTCGCCCTTATAGAAGGCGTCGGCGCCGGAGGCGGCGATGAGGCGCATGGCGCGGGCGAGATCGGGATTGCGGTAGATGTCGCCGACGGGCGGAGTTTTGCCGTTGGGGTAGAAGACGCGGAGGCCTTCGGGATCGGAGCGGACGAGGTCCGACTCCCAGACGCGGCCGACCATCTCCTGCATGGGGAAGCCGGAATCGGCGAGGCGGATGGCGGTGGTGAAGAGGCTGCTCCAGGGGAGCTTGCCGAACTTGCGGTGCATGGCCTCCCAGCCGCGGACGCAGCCGGGGACGGTGGCCGAGTGGATGCCGGTGCGGGGCATTTCCTTGCAGCCGGCCGCCTTAAGGGCGTCGACGGTCATGGCGGCGGGGGCGGGGCC
>CAZWDD010000353.1:0-5834 GCA_964632345.1 uncultured Solibacteraceae bacterium
GCCCTCGACGAAGAAACAGGCCAGGTCCTCTGGACCGCCACTCTCCCCGCCGGTGCCGAAGGCGTGCCTTCCATGTACGAAGCCGGCGGCCGCCAGTTCCTCGTCGTCTCCGCCTCTTCTAATGTCACCCCCGGCGGCGGCCACCCCGCCCACGCCGGCGTCAAGGCCGGCCTGCGGACAGACCTGCCCAAGGGCTACGTCGCCTTCGCCCTGCCCGCAAGGTAGCCGCGCCAAACCGAAAGGGCCGCCCCCGGTTGGGAGCGGCCCTTTCTCTTGTTGCGTGTTCGCGTGTTTACCAGAGCAGCTTGATTCCGAACTGGATCTGACGCATCGGGGAAACCAGGCTCGTAATCGCACCCGGCCCGCGGACCTGGTTGGCCTGGCTTGGATAGTTGACCGAACCATCGGCCGCCCGCGTCGGCAGGAAGCTTCCGCCCGTGTTCAACGCGTTGTTCGGACGGAAGAACTGCGGCGTGTTGAACAGGTTGAACATCTCGGCACGGAACTGCAGCTTCACGCGCTCCACGATCTGGAAGTTCTTGAACAGCGAGAAATCCACGATCTTCGCGCCCGGTCCTTCCAGAATGCCCATGCCCGAGTTGCCGTAACGGCAGATCTCCGGCAGCGCCGAGTTCTGGCAGCTTACCAGGCGGAACGCGTTCGGGTCGAACCACTGGTTCACCGTCGGGTTCGCCAGGCTCCCGTTCGCAATCCGGTCAGGCCGGATCGTCACGTTCGCCGTATTCGTAATCGCGCCCTGCGTCACTGTGAACGGGAAGCCCGTCCGGAACGTCAGCACGCCGTTGGTCTGCCAGCCGCCCAGTACGTGCTTGGCCAACGCTTTGTCCGCCGACTTGAAGAACGGCAGTTCATACACGAAGTTCGAAACCACGTTGTGCGTTACGTCGAAGCCCACTCGGCCGCGCTCGGCCCGGCGGTTCCTCGGGTCCTGGTAGGTGTTCGGGTTCAGGCCGTCACCCTCGTTGCGCCCGTAGCCTTCCATGATCGTCTTAGAGAAGTTGTGTGCGCGATCGAGAACGACAGCCCGTTGCTGAACCGCTTCTGCAGCGTCATCTGCAGCCCGTGGTAGGAAGCATTCGCCCCCGAATCCAGGAACCGGATACGCGTCAGCGGCCGCACCACTCCATCGTCGTTGATGAACTGGAACGGACGGCGGCTCTGCAGCGTCGAGGTCGGCGTGTTGAACGCCGGATCCGGCGAGTTCATCTCCACCGTGTTGTCCATGTGCGTCGTCTTGGAGCCGACGTAGCCCACGTTCAACGCCATATCCCAGAACAGCCGGCGCTGCACATCGAAGCTCCACTGCGCCACCTGCGGCTGGAAGTTGTCCCGGTTCAGCACGTTCGCGCTCGTCGGGGACGAACGGTTGATCACGCCGAACGGATTGGCGAACGTCAGCGGATTCGCCGTGTTCACCAGCGCGTTGTTCACGGCGTTGTTCACAAAGTTCGCGCTGCCCGACAACGGCGGATTCAGGTTCAGAATCGTGTAGTTGTTCAACTGGTGCACGTTGTAGTAAATGCCGAAGCCGGACCGGATCACCCACGAGTCGCTGGCGCGGTAGGCGATGCCGATACGAGGCATGATCAGACCCTTCTGCGGCTCGTAGAACGGATACTGCTCCCGGATCTTGCCAGGCACGAACGTCAGCGTGTTGCCGCTGAACTCCGCGCTCCGCCACAGGCCCTGCACGTCGGTCGCCATCGTGTTGTACTCCCACCGCACGCCCAGGTTCAGCGTCAGCTTCCGGTTCACTTTCCAGTCGTCCGTCACGTAGAAGCCCATCCGGTTCTGCCGCACATCGGTCAACGGCAGCCCTTCCGGCGTATCGGTCGCGCTCGGCAGCCCCAGCAGGAACTGCGCAAAGCTGTGCCCCGTGATGTCACCCCGGAACGAAAACGCCCCGCGCGGCACATTCGCCGCGCCGCGGAACAGCGATACCCGGCGGAACTCCCCGCCGGCCTTCACGTTGTGCGCGCCGAAGCTCAGGTTGAAGTTCGAGCTGATCTGGTGCAATTGGTTGTCGTCAAACCCGTTGCCACCGTCCCGCTCCGCCAGGCCAAGCAGGCCGTTCGCCATGTTCATCGACGGAATGCCCGCCTCCCGCTGCGTCAGCGGACGGTTGCCGTCGTTCACCACGCGGAACCCGTCCATCCCGATTGCCGCCAGGCTGAAGTCCGTGTTCGCGCGCGGGTTGAAGCTGTCGCTCTTCGACCGCGTATACCCATACCGCGTTTCCATCACCACCGCCGGCGAGAAAACATGGATCCACTGTGTCGCCAGGTTGTCGTTCCGCCCGTCCACCAGGTAGCTGAACTGCGGCGACTGCCCGGCATACGTGAACCAGTCCACCTTGTTCGTCGCATAACGCGCCATGATCTTGTCGTTCTGCGAAATGTTGTGGTCCACCTTCATGAAATACTGGTTGTCATTGATCGCATCCCGCCCGGTTCCCGTATAGTTGAACCCGGCCTGCGGATTCGCCACGGCCACCTGCGGACGCTCCCAGAACGGCAGCAGCGCTCGCGCCGTGCTCGAAATCCGCGACGCCGGCAGGATGTTGCCTGCAAACGGCGTCCCGTTCAGCGGGTCCACCAATTGGACCGGCGTCGGAATCCGCAGCAACTGGCTGAAGTCGCCGTTGCGGAACTCCTCCGTCGGTACCAGCGCGGAAGCCGCCGCGCCCGGCAGCCGGCGCCGCCGTCCCTCAAAGTTGAACATGAAGAACGTTTTGTCCTTGCCGTTGTACAGCTTCGGCAGCACCACCGGACCGTTCACCACAAAGCCGAACTGGTTCTGCCGGATGCCCTGTTTCGGCAGCCGCGTCGGCGTCGTGTTGAAGTAGTTCTGGAAGTAGTTCTCCGCGTCCAGCTTGTCATTGCGCAGGAACTCGAACGCCGACCCGTGGAAGTCGTTAGTGCCCGACCGCATAACCATAATCAGCTGCGCGCCCGAGTTGAACCCGTATTCCGCCGAGTAGTTCCCGGTGAATACTTTCACCTCCTCGATCGCCTCCGGCGAAGGCGAAAACGGCACCGTGTTCACACGTGCCTCGGTCGCCACCACGCCGTCCAGCGTCGCGTGCTGGCTCACTTCGCGCTGCCCGTTCGCCACCAGGGCGATCGTCTGGCACGGAATCGGAATGCCGCCGCCGCCACCGCTCTGCCCGTCCAAACCGCCGCGGCTGCCGAACATCACACCCGCCTGCAGCGTCGCCAGGTTGCCCACGTTCCGGCCGTTCACCGGCAACTCCACAATCCGCTTCTGCTCGATCACTTCGCCGATCGAGGCCTCGTCCGTTTTCAGCGCCGTCACCGCGCCCGTTACTTCCACGCGTTCCGATACCTGTCCCACCTGCAGCGTGAAATCCGCCGCAGCTTTTCGTTAATTTGCAGCGTCAGGCCCGTTCGCGTGGCCGCCTTGAATCCATCCGCTTCCACGCTTACCGAATACTCGCCAATGTCGAGCTGTCAACTCCGTCTGAAAAATCCCCAAATCTCCGGTCGAAAAATCCCCACCCCCAAAACAGAAAAGTTAGCTTTCTGGTCCGGCGGCGGGAGCGGAGCCCTGCGCCGCCCTTGGGCGGCGCGAATTGGGCGTAGCGGACGCCGGCGGACCAGAAAGTGCGGGCGCTGGGCGGCCTCCGGCTTGCGGATCGGAAACCAATCCGGCCTTGCGGCGCTCCTTCAGCCGGTAGCTCTCGCCCCGAATGTTAATCGTGGTCGAGTGGTGCAGCAGTCGGTCCAGAATGGCCGTCGCAATGATCGGATCGCCAAAGATCCCACCCCAATCGCCGTAGCTCTTGTTGGAAGTCAGGATGATGCTCCCCCGCTCATACCGCGCGCTGACCAGCTGGAAGAAAATCGTGGCTCCCAGTTCATCCAACGGCAGATAGCCCATCTCATCAATCACCAGCACCTTCGGCGCCAGATAGACCTTCATCCGCCGATCCAGTCGACCCTCGCGGTAGGCCCGCCCCAGATCATCCACCAGATCATGCGCCGTCATGAAATACGCCGCCTGCCCGGCCCGTATGGCCGACTCAGCCAGGGCCACCGCCAGATGCGTCTTGCCAACTCCGGGCGGGCCCAGCAGGATGACATTTGACGCTTCATGCACAAACCGCAGCGTGCGGAGTTCCCGCACCTGCCGTTCGTCCAGCGATGGCTGAAACCCGAAATCAAACTGCTCGAACGTCTTCACGTACGGCAGATGCGCCAGCTGCAATCGCGTCTTCAAGTAACGTTGCCGGCGCGCATCGAGTTCCGTGACCAGCACCTGGTGTAGAAAATCCCCATAACTGGCCTCCTCTTTCGCCGCCTGTTCCAACAACGCCTCCAGCCGCTGATCCACCGCCGTCAGCGACAGTGCCGCCAGCTTTTCCCGCAGTGTTTCAAACACCGTCACCACGCACCTCCCGCCACGGCTTCATAAGCCGCTAACGGACGCGTCTCCACGATAGGTGCCGTTTCGCAGATCTCGACCAGCGTCTTGCGCTCCTGCCGCGCTCCCATCGGAATCCCGGCATGATGGTCACCCTGAATCACGGCCTGATGGCGATGCGTCGCACCCATGTGTACCGCGATTCGCCGGTCTCCGTAATGGACTTCCACATTGCCATGGTCCCGGGCCACCACCCAAACCTCTTTGCCCGCGTACTCCCACGGAACCGAGTAGCGGCTTCCCCGCCAATGCACGAACGCATCGCGCGACACCTTCCGTAACTCCTCATCCCCATACGGATATGGCGGTCGTCCATCGAGTGGCTGCAACGCAGGTTTCTCCTGTTCCCATCGCACTGTCACCGGCTCATGCGTGGTCCCGTGAATCCGCTGATTGGCAACCGCCCAGGTCCATTCGCGCAGCTGCGTATTGAGGTCCTCCAGCCCGCCGGGCTCCCGCCCCTGGAGTCCGCACAGAAAATTCCGCCGAACATACTTTACGCCCGATTCCACCTTCCCTTTCGTCTGCGCCCGATAGGCGCGGCACAGCCGCGGCGTGAAACCCCAGTAACGAGCGAAGTCAAGGAATATAGGGTTCCAGACGATCTCGCCGCGCTCATCGACCTCCTTCCAAACTGTCTTCATCCGGTCATAGAGGATCTCCTGCGGTACGCCTCCGAGCTGCTGAAACGCTCTCTCGTGCAGCCGAAGCAAAGTGCCCAGCTTCTGATCCAGGACGGCCTCGCTGATCAGTAGCCGGCTGAACCCCAACGTCAGAACAAACCCCCAGATCCGCTTCTCATTGCCGTCTTTTTCCAGCCACCCCAGGTGCCCCCAGTCGACCTGGCCCTGGCGTCCTGCCGGTGTCTCGAAGCGTCGGACAGCAGTCGCCACAGCCATCGTCCGTTGCGGACGAAGCCAGTCGGTGAGGATCGTGTAGCCACCGGTGTAGCCGGCCTGTCGCAGCTCTCGCAGCAGCACGGCTGCGTTCCATACGCCGGCCTTCAGCCGTTCGGCCAGCAGCGGCTTGAACGGATCCAGTTTGCTCGCCGCCGCTGGTCGCGGTCCGTACTCCGGTCGTCCCTCGGGCTCTTTCAGATACTTTCGAATCGTCTTCCGATCGAAGCCGGTCATCGTGCTCATCGCCTGTACGCTGAGTCCCTGCCGCTTCATCTCCAAAAGGTCATTCACGTCTTTTCCCCTTAACAGATCTCGGCTCTCCCTTCACCTTCAAGGGTCCTAGCCGGCCTCATTCCTTCTCAAGGGGTGGGGAATTTTCAACCGGCACTAAGGGGATTTTTGCACCGGCGCTGACAGCAGGTCGCAGACGCCATCATCGCTACGAGCGCCGCGCCGCATAAAGGCATCTTC
>CAZWDD010000354.1:0-5810 GCA_964632345.1 uncultured Solibacteraceae bacterium
TTGCACTGGCAGCAGCGGGAGGGGCAGGTCGGTCAGCAGTGCCAGCACGAAGAGAAGCACCTGAGCAGTGCCGGTGGCGATGAGCAGGTAGATCACCTTGCGGATATTGTCGTAGGCGAAGCGGCCCTCCTCGACGCCTGCCTCAATGGAGGTGAAGTTGTCATCCGTGACGATCAGGGAAGCGGTCTCCTTAGTGACATCGGTCCCTGAACCCATAGCGATGCCGATATTGGCCTTTTTGAGCGCAGGGGCGTCGTTGACGCCATCGCCGGTGACGGCGACGAAGTGCCCGAGCCGCATGAGGGCGTCGACAATCTGGAGTTTCTGAATTGGGCTGACGCGGGCGAAGACGCGGCCATGTTTGACGGTTTCGAGGAACTGCGGAAGGTCCGGGGAGCCGATGGCGGTCAACTGGCTACCGGTAACGACCTGGTCGGTGTGTCCGGCAATGCCGAGCTCTTTCGCGATGGCTAGGGCGGTGAGGGGATGGTCGCCGGTAACCATGGCCACGACGATTCCGGCATCCTGACACTTTTCGACGGCGCCACGGACCTCGGGGCGAGGCGGGTCGATGAGTCCGGTCAGCCCGAGGAGTTGCAGGGGAGGAAGATCCCGTTCGTCGAGTGGACGGCCTTCGGGAGCGGTTTCGACGACTCCGGCGGCGATGGCGATGACGCGGTGGCCGGATCGGGTGAGCTGATCCAGTTGGTGGTCAACGGGCACCCGGTCGGCCAGATTGCCCGCACACATCGGCAGCAGGACTTCCGGGGCACCCTTCACGACGGCGTTCATGCGCCCTTGTTCCAAGTAGAACTTAGCCGAATACGCGCGATGCGATTCGAAAGGGACCTCACCGGCCACTGTCATTTCGCGCTCCAGTTGGGCGGGGTCGATGCCTTTCGGAACAGCGGCATCCCAATAGGCGATATCGACGGCATCTCCGGCGAACTGCCAGCCTGTGTCTGTCTTTCGCGCCGCAGCCTCATTGCAGATAACGCTGGCGCGCAGCATCTGCCGCAGACCGGGGCTGTCGCCATCAACGGCGACGGCGCCACCATCGGGAACCCAGGCCGCCGTCAGCGTCTGCTTATTCATGGTAAGGGTGCCGGTCTTGTCGCTGGCAATGTAGGTGCAACTGCCGAGGCCTTCGACGGCGGTGAGCTTCCGGACGATCACGTTACGCCTGGCCATGCGGTTGGTGGCGATGGAGAGGGCGATGGTCATGGCGACGGGAAGTCCTTCCGGAATGGCCGCCACGGCTAGGGCGATGGCCATAAAGAAGACGTCAATCAGCGGCATTCCCTTACTCATTGCCACCGCGCCGAGCAAGACACAGGCCCCGAGGACGACAAAACTGATCTGTTGGGAGAACCGCTCCATTCGCTGCACGAGGGGCGGTTTAGAGGTGCTGGCTTCTGTCACGCTACGCGCGATGCGGCCGACTTCGGTGCGTAACCCCGTGGCTACGACGAAGCCGGCGCCCCGTCCGGAGGTGACTGTGGCGCCGGCAAACGCCAGATTGCGGCGATCGCTGACCGGCGCATCGGTGCCAATCGCGTCGAGGCGTTTCTCTACCGGGAGCGACTCGCCGGTCAGGAAGGCTTCGTCGATGGCGAGGCCGTTGACCTGGGTCAGGCGGAGGTCAGCGGGCACGCGGGCGCCGGATTCGAGAAAGACCAGATCCCCGGGGACAAGGTCCTCGCCGGGGACATCCGTCATGATGCCGTCCCGTTTCGCCCGCGCGACCACCTGCAGCAGCTGCTGCAGGCTGGCGGCACTCTTCTCGGCCTTCCACTCCTGGAAAGTGCCAAGACCGGCGTTGAACAGCACAACGGCAAAGATGAAGCCGGCATCGGCGAAGTCCTTCATGGCAATGGCCACCGCGGCGGCGGCCAGCAGAATGTAGATCAGTGGACTGAGGAACTGGTGGAGGAAGATGACCAGGACCGTCGGTGGCTCTTTGGTGGGCAACACATTGCGGCCAAACTCGTTTTGCCGTTCGACGACTTGGGCGGCGGTGAGACCCGCGGGGGTGACATCCAGTTTTTCGCGAACGTCAGCCTCCGGTAGGGCGTGCCAGGGAACCGCGGAGCCTTCGGCGGAAGTAGCTGCACCGGGAAGGGATCGGTTCGGCATAATGCAACCTTGATATCACAGACGAAGCCAACGGAGACGCCGCAGTCCGGTGCAGTATACTAAGGCGCAATGGTCGAGGCATTTCTGGACTAGGGATGGGCCAGGCACTCCCCTATACGCATCTTTCGCACTATCGATTGCTTTCCCGTCTAGGGGCTGGCGGGATGGGCGAGGTGTTCCTGGCCGAGGACACCCGGCTGGAACGGCAGGTGGCGATCAAGGTATTGCCGGCGGCGTTTACGCAGGATGCCGATCGACTGCGGCGGTTTCTGTTGGAGGCGAGGGCGTCGTCGGCGCTCAACCATCCGAACATCATTACGGTCCACGATATCGGCGAGAGCGAAGCCGGCCGGTTCCTGGTGATGGAACATGTGCAGGGCCGCAGTGTGCGGGAGATCATGGCCGCCGGAGCGTCGTTGGCGCAACTGCGTGACCTTGGCGCCCAGATGGCCAAAGGCCTTGCCGCGGCGCATGCGGCTGGCATCGTCCACCGGGATATCAAGCCGGACAACGTGATGGTGCGAGAGGACGGCTATGTGAAGATCCTCGACTTCGGGCTCGCGCGGCTGACGCAGAGCGAGTCACGAAGCCTGGAAAGCGCGACCGAGCCGGGTGTACTGATGGGAACGCTGCGGTATATGTCCCCCGAACAGGCTTCCGGGGAAACGGCGGGACCGGCCTCGGATGTGTACTCGCTCGGGATGGTGCTTTATGAGATTGCGGCCGGCCGGGGACCGTATCAGGCGAATTCGTTCCTTGGAGTGTTGAACGCCATCGTGCGGGAGACGCCGCCGCCGGCCGCGCAGTTGAACCCGCAACTGCCGGCGGAGTGGAACGGACTGATCATGCAGATGCTGGAGAAGGACCCGGGGCGGAGGCCGTCGGCGGCCGAAGTGGCCGCGTTTTTCGCGCACGACGGGACGCCGCCGGCTGAATTTGCCACGCAGGCGATGCCTGCGGCGGCATGGCCGGTGCCTGCGCGCCATGCGGTGGTGGGCCGGAAGCGGGAGCAGCAGGAGTTGCGGGCGGCGCTGCAGTGGGTGGGCAGCGGCCGGGGCTTGATCTGCAGCGTGGTTGGCGAGCCGGGCATCGGCAAGTCGACATTAGTGGAAGAGTTTCTGAACGGCATGACTGTCTCGGGCCAGTGGCTGATCGGGCGCGGGCGGTGCTCGGAGCGGCTTGCGGGCACCGAAGCATATCTGCCGGTGTTGGGAGCACTGGAGAGCCTGTTGCAGCGTGGCAGCCAGCCAGGGCTCTCGGCGTCGATGCAACAGCTGGCCCCAGCCTGGTATGCACAGGTGGCGCCGCTGGCCGAAAGCGGTGGCGACACGGCCAAGTTGTTGAATGGCGGACTCGCCATTTCCCAGGACCGGCTGAAGCGGGAACTGGGCGTATTCCTGCAGGAGGCGGCACAGGCCCGGCCCGTGCTCCTGTTTCTGGACGATCTGCACTGGGCCGATGTGTCGACGATCGACATCCTGACCTACCTGGCCAGCTACTTTGATTCGCTGCGGCTATTGATTGTGGTGACCTACCGGCCTTCCGACATGCTGCTGGCCCGGCATCCGTTTCTGCAGATCAAGCCGGACCTGCAGGCCCGCGGGGTTTTGCGCGAACTGCAGGTGGGATTTCTCGATAGCGCCGAGATCGGCCAGTATCTGAATCTGGAGTTCCCCGGCCATCGCTTTCCAGCGGCGTTCCCGCGTTTGATACAAGCGAAGACGGAAGGCAGCCCGCTCTTTATGGCCGACGTCATCCACTATCTGCGGGATCGCGGGGTGATTGCGCAGACAGACGGCGCCTGGCGGCTGGCGACGGAGTTGCCCTCGATCGAAAAGGACCTGCCGGAGTCGGTGCGGGGGATGATTGAACGGAAGATCTCGCAGTTGAGCGAAGAGGACCGGCGGCTGCTTGGCGTGGCCAGCGTGCAGGGTTATGAGTTTGACTCGGCGATCGCCGCGCGAGTGTCGGGACTGGCGCCGGATGAGGTGGAAGAGCGGCTGGAGAAGTTGGAGCGGGTGTATGGGTTTGTCCGTCTCTTGAGGGAAGCGGAGTTCCCGAACCACGAGCTGACGCTGCGGTACCGTTTTGTGCACGCCCTTTACCAGAACGCGCTCTACAACGAGTTGCGCGCGACCCGCCGGGCGACGCTGAGCCGGGACGTGGCGCAGGCGTTGGAGACCTGCCATGGGCAGCAAGGCGTGCATGCGGCGAACGAACTGGCATTGCTGTGGGAGGCGGCGCGGGACTACGCCAAGGCATCCGCCTATTTTGCGATTGCCGCACGGCAGGCGGCGAAGGTGTTTGCCGATGCCGAAAGCGCCGAACTGGCCAGGCGGGGGCTGCACGCACTGGCGCAGACGCCGGAGACGCCGGAGCGCACCGATCAGGAGTTGGCGCTGCAGGTGATGCACGGCGTGGCGCTTCGTGCGGTGAAGGGCTTTGCCGATCCGGCGGTGGGAGAGGCGTTTGCCCGGGCGCGCGAGTTGTGCCCGCACTCAGGACAGAATGCGCGGCTCGTGCCGGTGCTGCGCGGCCTTTGGGAGTACTACGAGGTGCAGTCCGATTATGCGACGGCGCTGCCGCTGGCGCGTCAGTTGTTATCGCTTGCCGAATCGCTGCGGGATGACGGCGTGCTGGCGGTGGCCTGCGACGTGATGGGGGATACGTCAGTGTGGATGGGCGAGTTTGCAACGGCCTGGCAGCACCTGGAAGTTGGCATCCGGCTCTACGATCCGGACAAGTTCCGCGGTCACCTGTTTCTCTATGGATACGACACCGGGATGGCCTGCCTGACGTATGGGGCGGTGGCACTGTGGCATCTGGGCGAACCGGACCGGGCACGGGCGAACATTCTGGCCGCGAATGCGATCGCCGGGAGATTGCAACACCCGATGACGAGGGCGTTTGCGGCGATCATGGCGGCCTGGGTCTACCGGCTATGCGGCGACCTGGCGGAGGCGGAACGCGAGGGAGACCTGGCGGTGAGCGTTTCGACCGAACTGGGCCTGCCGTTTTTTCTCGGCTTCGGGCAGATCACTCGCGGGTGGGCGCGCGTGGGACTGGGGAAGGTAGACGAAGGGATTGGCGACATTCAGGATGGGCTGGCGGTTTACCGGCGGACGGAGTCGCAGTTGGGGAACTCCCTTTGGTTGGGTTGCCTGGCCGAGGGGTATGCTGCAGCGGGCCGGTTAGGAGAGGCGCTGCGGGTGCTGGAGGACGCGCTGTCCTTTGCGACGCGGACAGGGGAGCGGGTGGCCGAGGCCGAGTTGTGGCGATTGCGCGGCGAATGGACGGGAGACGTGCCTTCGTTGGAACACGCCGTGCAGTTGGCCCGGGCGCAGCAGGCGCGTCCGCTGGAGGCTCGCGCACTGGCCAGCTTGGCAGCCAGAAAGAAGGGATAGGACGGGATGAATTTAGAACTGAGCGGCCATGTGGCCGTCGTTACCGGTGGCGCCAGTGGGATTGGCCGGGCGTGTGTGGAGGCATTGGAGAGGGAGGGGTGTCAGGTTGCGGTGTGGGACTTATTGAACGGCGTTGACGTCTCCAGCTATGAGTCGGTGGGCGCGGCGCTGGCGGAGACCCAGCAGCGGTTGGGCCCGGTGCAGCATCTGGTTCACGCCGCCGCCACCGGATCCGGCAAGTTCGGCTTCCCATTCACGAATCTGGAGCCG
>CAZWDD010000355.1:0-5783 GCA_964632345.1 uncultured Solibacteraceae bacterium
GAGGACTTCCTCACCGGTCGCGGCGACGGGGTTCTCCATTACCATCGCCCCATCCGCTCCGAAGTCGGCGGCGCCCTCAACGTCTTCGCCACCCGCCCGGACTTCGAACTCATCGGCGGTTACGCCGCCCGCGGCATCACCTCCACCGGCACCCTCTCCTCGGCCGGCTTCGCCCGCATCGCCCAAGAGTTCCTTGCCGCCGTCCGCGAAGCCGGCCCCCTCGACGGCATCTACTTCTCCCTCCACGGCGCCCTCGCCGCCGAAGACGTCGACGACTGCGAAGGCTTTCTCCTCGAAAAAACCCGCGAAATCGTCGGCCCCTCCCTCCCCATCGCCGTCTCCCTCGATCTCCACGGCATCCTCACCGACCGCATTCTCCAACACACCGACGTCCTCACCGTCTTCCACACCAACCCCCACACCGATTTCTACGAAACCGGCCAGCGCGCCGCCCGCCTCCTCATCCGCCTCCTCGATCGCGGCATCCGTCCCGTCCACGTCCGCGTCCCCGTCCCGGCCCTCGTCCGCGGCCAGGAATGCATCACCGCCACCGGCATCTACGGCGGCTGGGTCCGCCAGGCCATCGAATTCGAAAACAGCCCCGGCGGCCTCTCCGGCGGTTTCTTCATCGGCAACCCCTTCACTGACGTTCCCGACCTCTGCTCCAACGTCTATCTCCTGGCCGATGGCGATGAGTCCGCCGCCTGCGCCCTCGGCGCCCGCCTCGCCCAGGAGTTCTGGGACGCCCGCGCCATCATGCAGCAGCCGCTGCTCACCCTCGCCGAAAGCATCGCCATCGCCAAATCCGCCACCGGCCGCGTCGTCCTCGTCGATGCCGCTGACGCCACCAGTTCCGGCGCCTCCGGTGATTCCAACGCCATCCTCGCCGAACTCATCCGCCAGCAGAATACCCGCACCGTCCTCGCCCCCATCGTCGATGCTCCCGCCGTCCAGGTCTGCCTCGCCGCCGGCATCGGTGCCGAGGTCAACGTCACCGTCGGTGGCTCGCTCGACCCGCGCCGTTTCACCCCCATCCCCCTCACCGGCCGTGTCCGCGTCCTCTCCGATGGCCACATGGACAGCGAATCCCACGGCGAACACTGGTTCGCCGGCCCCACCGCCGTCCTCGAATCCGGTCCCTACACCCTCGTCCTCACCTCCCGCCCCGTCAGCCTCTATGACCGCACTCCCTTCCTCGTCAACGGCCAGGACCCCGCCAACTTCGACATGACCGTCGTCAAGAGCCCCCTCTGCCAGCCCCGCTTCTTTAACGATGGCGCCCAGCACGTCCTCAACATCGACGCGCCCGGCTCCACCAGCGCTAACGTGAAAGGCCTCGGCCATACCGTCGCCCAGCGCCCCCTCTATCCCATCGACGACAATTTCCCTTACACTCCCGCCCCGCGCGTCTTCCGCCGGAGCTGATCCAACATCATGCCCAATCCAAACTTCTCCAAAATCCTCGATGTCCGCGCCTACGGCCTTCGCGGCCGCACCCCCGAAGGCGGCTGGTCCAATGAACTCCAGCCCGAGGACTGCGTCCACACCATCATCGCCGTCCTCACCGATGACGCCATCGGCTGGGGCTCCGTCTTCACCTCGGAGGCCCTCGTCAAAGCCTCCCTCGAAATCCTCCGTCCGCTGCTCATCGGAGAGAACGCCCTTGAGCCCGAACGCGTCAGCGAAAAACTCCACCAGAACACCTTCTGGCTCGGCCGCGGCGGCGCCATCACCCACGCCATCAGCGGCATCGATATTGCCCTCTGGGACCTCCTCGGCAAGGCCTGCGGCCAGCCCGTCGGCCGCCTCCTCGGCGGCCGCTATCGCGATCGCGTCCGCCCCTACGCCTCCCTCCTCATGCGTGAACCCGGCCGCATGGAAGGCGAATTATACCCGGTGAAAAATCAGGGCTTCCGCGCCTTCAAAATCGGCTGGGGCCCCTTCGGCCGCCGTGACAACGCCACCGATGAGGCCATCGTCAAGGCCGCCCGCGAAGCCGTCGGCGAGGACTCCCTCCTCATGGTCGACGCCGGCGGCTCCGACGCCTACTGGCAGGGCGGCTACAAATGGGCCCTCCGCACCGCCGAAATGCTCGCCGATTACGATGTCTTCTGGTTCGAGGAGCCCCTCCACCCCGACGCTCTCGAAGACTTCGTCGCCCTCCGCCGCGCCTCCTCCGTCAACATCGCCGGCGGCGAAGTCCTCACCCGCCGCCAGTCCTTCCAGCCCTGGCTCACCGCCGGCGCCTTCGATATCGTTCAGCCCGACGTCACCAAGTGCGGCGGCTTGAGCGAGCAGCGCCGCATCGCTCAGACCGCCAACGACAACGGCGTCCGCTTCATCCCCCACGGCTGGAACACCACCGTCGGCCTCGCCTCCGATCTCCAGATCGCCTCCGCCTTCCCCGGCACAGACCTCGTCGAATACCTCACCGGCTCCCCCTTCATCGATGACCTCTGCGCCGGCGGCTGGCAGCTCGATGCCGACGGCATGCTCCCCATCCCCGATCGCCCCGGCCTCGGCATCGATATCAACCTCGACGCCCTCGCCGAATTCGCCCGCGCCGACGTCTCGGATCTGAAACGCTGATGCCCCTCGTCGCCTGGCTCTGGATCGCCTTCGCGCTCAACTACATGGACCGCCAGATGGTCTACTCCATGTTCCCCGCGCTCAAGGCCGATCTCGGCTTCGCCGGCGCCAAACTCGGTCTCATCGGCAGCGTGTTCATGTGGGTCTACACGCTGTCGATGCCCATCGCAGGCCGCCTCGCCGATCTCTGGCGCCGCGACTATCTCCTCATCGCCAGCCTCCTGCTCTGGAGCGCCGCCACACTCGGCTGCGGCCTCGCCGCCTCCGAGTCCACCTTCCTCATGTGGCGCGGCGTCATGGGCATCACCGAGTCGCTTTACTACCCCACCGCCCTCGTCGCCATCGCCAGCTACTACTCCGAAGGCGCCCGCTCCCGCGCCCTCGGCGTCCATCAGTCCGCCCAGTTCATCGGCGTCATCCTCGGCGGCTGGTACGGCGGCTGGGCCGCCGATAACATCGGCTGGCGCCAGGCCTTCACCTTCGCCGCCAGCCTCGGCATCGTCTATAGCCTCTTCCTCTGGCGCGGCCTCCGCCCCCTCGCCGCCACCGAACGCCAGCGCCCCTCCGCCGCCAAATCCGGCTCCGTCGCCGGCATCCTCCACTCCGGATGCTATCTCGCCCTCTGCCTCGCCTTCGCCGCCTTCTGCGCCATTCTCTGGATCTTCCTCGCCTGGTATCCCACCTTCCTCCAGGAACGCTTCGCCCTCTCCATGACCGATTCCGGCTGGAACGCCACCGTCTTTGTCCAACTCAGCCAGGTCGCTGGCATCCTCGGCGGCGGCTGGCTCACCGATCGCCTCCGCCGCCGCTGGCGCCCGGCCCGTCTCTACATGGCCGCCCTCGGCGTCTTCGCCAGCGCCCCCTTCGCCTATTGGACCTTCTCCGCCTCCTCCCTCGACGAAGCCCGCCTCTTCTCCGCCGCCTTCGGCCTCTTCGGCGGCCTGCTCGCCACCAACGCCTTCGCCGCCGCCTATGACGTCATCGGCATCGAAAATCGCGGCCTCGGCGGCGGCCTCCTCAACATGACCGGCGGTATCTCCTCCGGCGTCATGATCTACATGGCCGGTATCTGGAAAGAGACCATCGGCTTCGACGGCATGGTCGTCTGGATGATGGCCGCCTCCATCCTCTCCGCCCTCCTCCTCGCCGCCGTCGCCGCCCGCCGCTTCGCCGTCGAATACAAGCCCGCGGTATAACCGGGTATGCGCCTCCTCTGCCTGCTCGCCTTCGCGCTCGCCGTGGCCGGCGCCTCCGATTGGCCCCAGTTCCGCGGCCCCAACGGCTCCGGCATCGCCGCCGGCGATCACCCCTACCCCACCCACTTCCACACCCTCTGGAAAGCCGCCATTCCCGACGGCCTCTCCTCTCCCGTCGTCGTCGGCTCCCGCGTCCTCCTCACCGGACTCGACGGCCCCCGCTTCGCACTCCTCGCGCTCGACCGCTCCTCCGGCCGCGAACTCTGGCGCCGCCACCTCCCACGCCCACGCGCCGAAAAGCTCCACAAGCTCAACCACGCCGCTTCCCCCTCCGTCGTCTCCGACGGCCAGTCCATCGTCGCCTTCTTCCCCGATTTCGGCCTCGCCGCTTTCTCCCTCGATGGCCGCGAACTCTGGCGCACTCCCCTCGGCCCCTTCAAAAACATCTACGGCATGGGCGTCTCCCCCATCCTCGCCAACGGCCGCGTCATCCTCATCGTCGATCAATCCCAGGGCTCCTACGCCGCCGCCTTCAGCCTCCGCAACGGCGAGCAACTCTGGCGCACCCCCCGCGCCGAAGCCCTCAGCGGCCACTCCACCCCCATCCTCCACGGCAACTGGATCCTCGCCCCCGGCTCCCTCCGCATGGAGGCCTACGACGTCGCCAACGGCCGCCCCGCCTGGGCCGTCGACGGACTCCCCTCGGAGATGAAATCCACCCCCGTCCTCCACGGCGATCTCGTCCTCGTCCACGGCTTCAACACCCCGGAAAACGATGCCGGCCGCCTCCTCAAAATCCCCTCCTTCCAGGCCGCCCTCCGCGATTTCGACAAAAACGCCGACGGCCGCCTCAGCCGCGCCGAAGCACCTCTCCCCCACGCCGCCGCCAACTTCGCCTACCTCGATCTCGACGCCGATGGCCTCCTCGATCTCGCCGAATGGGACCAGTACATCAAAACCATGCGCGCCGAAAACGCCCTCCTCGCCTACCGCATCGGCGGCGGCCTCGTCTGGAAGTTCCTCCGCTCCATCCCCCAGCTCCCCTCGCCCCTCGTCTACCGCGGCGTCGTCTACATGATCAACGAAGGCGGCGTGCTCACCACGCTCGACGCTGCCACCGGCCGCCTCCACAAACAGGCCCGCCTCCGCGGCCAGGCCGATAAATACTACTCCTCCCCCGTCGCCGCCGATGGCAAGATCTATATCGCCAGCCACACCGGCACCGTCAGCGTCCTCCGCGCAGGCCCGGACCAGGAACTCCTCGCCACCCACGCCGTCGATGATGAGATCCTCGCCACCCCCGCCCTCGCCGGCGGCCGCGTCTTCCTCCGCACCCGCGACGCCGTCTACTGCTTCGGCCAGCAGTAGCATAGTATTCATGCTCCGCCGCCGCGCCTTTCTCAGCCTCGCCCTCGCCGGGCGCGGCCTCCGCCTTGCCACCTTCTCCGCCGACGTCACGCCCCCGCTCGGCGCCCCGCTCTGCTACGGCCTCGTCGTCCCCGGCAAGGAGGTTGTTGACAAGCTCGAAGCCCGTGGCGTCGTCCTCCTGCCCGCCGGCGAAAAACCCATCGTCCTCTGCGCCGTCGATTGGCTCGGCATCGGCAGCGCCAGCCGCGACCGTTGGCGCGCCGCTCTCGCCTCCGCTGCCCGCACCACGCCCGATCGCGTAGCCCTCCACACCGTCCACCAGCACGACGCCCCCGGCGACGATGAATCCGCCCTCGCCCTCCTCCCCGCCGCCGTCCCCATCTTTGACCACGCCTTCGCCCGCCTCGCCACCCGCCGCGTTGCCGATGCCGTCAAACGTGCCCGCCCCCAACCCGTCTCCCGCATCTCCGCCGGCGCCGCCGAGGTCGAATCCGTCGCCTCCAACCGCCGCATCCTCGACGCCAACGGCAAGGTCGCCTTCGGCCGCATGACCTCCTGCCGTAACTCCCCCCACTGCGACGCCCCGGTCGGCGTCATCGATCCCCTCCTCCGCTCCATCAGCTTCTGGGG
>CAZWDD010000356.1:0-5779 GCA_964632345.1 uncultured Solibacteraceae bacterium
CCGTCCCGCTTCCGCCCACCGCCCAGATGCGCACCATCGCCGGCGATTCGGTCGAGCGCGGCTACGTCCAGTCCTGGAACTTCTTCGTGGAGCGCAACCTCCCGGCCAACCTCATCACCTCCGTCGGCTACGTCGGCACGGCAACCATTCGCTCCTTTGCGGACTGGGATGCCAACGCCGCCGCCCCGGGCGCCGGCGCCGCCGGCCGTCCCTTCGCAGCCAGGTTCGGCCGCACGGCATCTACCCTCTACTGGCAGGGTTTTGCCAATACCAATTACCACTCGCTGCAGGTTGCCATCAACCGGCAGTTCTCCCAGGGCCTGATGCTCAAGGGTGCCTACACCTGGTCCAAGGCCATGAACATGACCGACGACGATGGCTGGGCCGGTATGACCTTCAACTACCTGCCCCACCTCAGCCGCAACCGCGCTCGGGCGGGCTTCGACACGCCGCACATGTTCCAGATGGCCTTCGTCTATGAACTCCCCACCGGTAAGGGCAAGGCCTTCGCTCAGGAAGGGGTCGCCTCCAAGATTCTTGGCGGCTGGCAGCTCAATGGCAACGTCTCCCTCATCGCTGGCCGGCCGTTCACGGTTGTGGCCGATGGTGGCTCCCTCAACGCCCCTGGTAATACGCAGACTGCTGATCAGGTGAAGCCCGTCGTTGAAAAGCTCGGGTCTCTCGATCAGTTCTACGACCGGTCCGCCTTCGCCGGCGTCACCCAGACTCGCTTCGGTACCACCGGCCGCAACATCCTCCGCGGGCCGGGCGTTGCCAACCTCTCGCTGAGCCTGTTCCGCGACTTCCCTATCGGGGAACGCTTCAAGCTCCAGTTCCGTGCGGAATCGTTCAACTTCACGAACACCCCGCACTTCAACAACCCGAACAATAACTTCAACAACGCCGCCTTTATGCGCATCACCAGCGCCGTCGACGACCAGCGGACCTTCCGCTTCGGCCTTCGCACCACCTGGTAATCCGCTAACCAACGCAACCTGCCGAAAGGGCCGGCCTCCTCTGGAGCGCCGGCCCTTTCGCTTTTTGCCGCTCGCCTCCGCGCAACCATCCCTTTGTTCGCCCCCGGAACCGCTGTGCTACAAAGTAACGAGGAGCCGCGCTCGCGCCGCTCCATTCCCTCGATGGATCGTGGAGGATATTAACCCGCAATGACGCATAACTTTCTTCGAAACCTGACCGCCTGCACCTTGATCGCCGCGTTCGGTTTCCAGCAGAATCTTCAGGCACAGGCCCAGTTCGTCTCCCCTGCCGAACTCCAGGCCGCCGTTCTCGCCGCCAGCCAGGACCAGCAGAAGGACCGGGATACCGTAACCCGCTTCCTCTCTACCCCGCAGGCACAGAAGGCCCTCGGTGCCGCCAAACTCGATGCAGGCCACGTTCGTGCCGCCATCGCGTCCCTCAATGACGAAGAACTTGCGCGCCTCGCCGCCCGGGCAGACAAAGCACAGGCCGATTTCGCCGCCGGCCGTCTCACCGACCGGGATCTCCTCATCGTCCTCGTCGGCCTCGCCGCGTTGATTCTCATCATTGTCGCGGTTCGCTGATCCGCCTCATGCGCGGTTACGGCCTATCCGCGTTCGCACTCCTCCTGTTTGCCCAGGCGGCCCATCCGTCGGCGGTGTCCCTCGAAGTCCCCTTCGTGGCGCAGCCGCCGGATGGTTGCGGCGCCGCTTCCATCGCCATGGTCATCGACTACTGGTCCCGCCACTCCCCCCGGCCCGCTGCCGATGTCCAGGCCATCCACAACCAGCTCTTCTCCCCTCTGGCGCGCGGCGTCTTTGCCTCCGCCATGGAGCGCTACTTCCAGCACAATGGCTTCCAGGCCTACGCTTTCCGCGCCGAATGGAACGACATCGAAAATCACCTGCGCAAAGGCCGACCCCTCATCGTCGCCCTCCAGCCCGGCCGCGGGCCGTTGCACTACGTCGTCGTCACCGGTTTCGATTCGCAGATCGTCCTCCTGCACGATCCCGCCGTCCGCCAGTACGTCAAGCAGCGCCGCGCCGCCTTCGAGTCGCAGTGGCGCCGCGCTCGCTTCTGGGCCCTCCTCGCGGTCCCCGCCTCCACGCCCTAGCTCTCTGCCTTCTCTTCTCGCTCCTTTTACCCGCGCAGATCCCTGATCTCTTCTCCCAGGGCAAGTGGCCGGAGGTCGTTGACGCCGCTGCTCACGCCTCCCCCCGCACTCCCGATCTCGAATACTTCCACGGCGCCGCCCTCGCCCGCCTCGGCCGCTTCGACGAAGCCGCCCTTCGCCTTCGCGAAGGTCTCCGGCTCGCCTCCTCGGATGACCGTTTCCTGCTCGAACTCGGTGGCGTCGCCTTCCGCCAGCAGCGTCTCCGCGAAGCTGCCCGCTACCTCCGCCGCGCGCGTCCGGCCAATCCCTACACCGCCGATTTCCTCGGCTCCATCTACTTCCTGCAATCCAACCTCGACGCCGCGCTCAAGTTCTGGAACCGCGCTGGCAAACCCCACCTCGCCCATATCGATACGCCTCCCCTCCGCCTCCACCCGGACGTGCTCGACCGCGCCTTCACCTTCTCCTCCGGCCAACCGCTCCTGCTTCCCGATCTCCTCGCCACCCGCGCCCGCCTCGACTCTCTCGGTCTCCTCTCCTCCCATCGTTTCCAACTCGCCGCCCGCCCCGGTGGCCAATTCGATCTCCGGCTCCTCGTCCGCGAACGCCCCGGCTGGACAGGCCCCAAGTCCGCCGCCGCCATCGCAACTTTTCGCGGCATCGCCTGGCAGGCTCTCCACCCGGAAGCCTTCGGCATCGGCGGACGTGCCCTCAACTTCTCCTCGCTCCTCCGCTGGGACTCCCAAAAACGCCGCGCCCGGGCCAGCCTCTCCACTCCCCGTCTCTCCCTCGCCGCCGATCTCCGCGACGAGCTCTGGCAACTCCGCCCCGTCTCCTCCACCCTCGCCTCCTTCCAACTTCGCCGCTCCGCCCTCTCCACCGAATATCACGCCCTCCACGGCCCCCACTGGCGGTGGGCCTCCGGCGCCGAACTCTCCCACCGCCACCTCCGGAATGCCTCGCAGGAACTTGCGTTTCCCGATGGCTACGCCCTGAAGCATACCTTCTGGCTCCGTCGCACCCTGTTGTACCGTCCCGAACATCGCTTCGAAAGCCACTTCCGCCTCTCCGCCGATACTGGCCGAGTCTGGGACTCCCCGTCCCGCGCCTTTCATCGTTCCCAACTCGCCGCCTCCGCTCGCTGGTTCCCCCGCATGAAGGGGGACGGCGAGTTGCTCCACGCCGGCCTCCGCGCCGGCCACATCCTCGGCGACGCCCCCTTCGACGAGCTCTTCTCCCTCGGCCTGGAACGCGACAATGACCTCTGGATGCGCGCTCACATCGGTACCCGTGACGGCCGCAAAGGCAGCGCCCCCACCGGTCGGACCTACGTCCTCCTCCACTCCGAATTAGACAAGTCCATCCACAACGATGGCATCCTGTCCCTCTCCCTTAGTCCCTTCCTCGATCTCGGCCGCATCGGCGGCCAGCACCCCGCCCTCGCCCCTCGCCTCTGGCTCGTCGATACAGGGCTCCAGGCCAAATTCCGTATCCTCGGCGCCAGTCTCACCGCCACCTACGGGAAGGACCTTCGCACCGGCCGCAACGTCTTCTATCTCATGGCCAACCCGCTTCCCTGATCAGTGTCCAGCCGGCAGCTTCTCCCCCGCCGGAATCGCCACCGGCAGTATGTTCTGCCTCGGCGGCAGCGGGCACGTTGAATACGGCGTGAAAACGCACGGTGGATTCTTCGCCATGTTGAAGTCGATCTCCGCCGTCTTTCCCTTCGGCATCGGGGCGTAGAGAAACCGGCCCGCCCCGTATGTCCCTCTGCCCGCCGTGCGGTCTTTGAAGATGAAGAACAACTGTCCCTCGTCCTCCACCGGTTCCAGCCGCAGCCGCTGCCCGTCCAGCGTAAACTCCACCACTCCCGGGCTCACCATCTTCTGCACATTCCCCGTCTGGTCGGCAAAGTTCACGGTCCGCGGGTAAGGATGCCGCAGAAACCGGCCCTTCAGCCGGTACTTCGCCGCCACCGGATACCACCGCGTCCCCTGGAACTCCCGCCGCATCCTGCTCTCCGCGTCCCGCAGCCGGATCCCGAACTTCCCGTTCCGCTCAATCGCCACCAGCCGCACACCCGCAATCTCCAGCGTATCGGGTGCCCCGGAAGTATCGGTCCGCATTGGCCGCTCCGTGCCCTTCGCATCCCGGAACTTCACACTCCGCCCGTCGAATAGAAACGAACCCGCCCGTCCCGGCCCCCGCGGCAGCACGATATCGTTCTCCTCGGCCGTCCCTACCCGGCTCTCCCCCGGCCGCAGCCAGTGAAGCCCGGCCACGCTCAACCACCCCGCATACGGCTCCCGCAGCCCCGCCTCATACTGCTTTCGCCACTCCTCCACCGCCCGCGTGTGCGGATCCGCCGCCAGCACGAGCAGTTGGGCCGCCAGCCAAACCTTTCGCGAAAGCATACTTCATGGTATACATCGTCGTGGTTATGCGTATTGCCATTCTCCTCCTGGCCGCCCTCTCTTCCTTCGCTCAGGATTTCGACAACCTCAACATAGAGAAGGTCGCCGGCGGCTTTCAGTTCACCGAAGGCCCCGTCTGGAGCCGCGACGGCTACCTGCTGTTTTCCGACGTTCCCGATAACAAAATCTGGCGCGTATCGGCCGAGGGCAAGTCCGTCTTCCGCGAAGCCTCCAACGGCGCCAACGGCAACACCTTCGACGCCCAGGGCCGCCTCTACAGCTGCGAGTCCCGCTCCCGCCGCGTCACCCGCACCTCCAAGGACGGCAAAATCGAAGTCCTCGCCGAAAAGTTCGAAGGCAAGCGCCTCAACGCCCCCAACGACATCGTCGTCCGCAAGGACGGCCACGTCTACTTCACCGATCCCGCCTTCGGCGCCCAGGCCGACTCCCGCGATCTCGACTTCTACGGCATCTTCCACATCACCCCCCGCGGCCAGTTGAACCTCGTCGCCAAAACCCCCGGCCGCCCCAACGGCGCCGCCCTCTCCCCCAACGGCCGCCTGCTCTATGTCGCCGACTCCGACGAACGCGTCCTCCGCGTCTTCGACGTCGCCTCCAACGGCACGGCTTCCAACGGCCGCGTCCTCGTTTCCGGCATCAACGGCCCTCCCGACGGCATCCGAACAGATGAGAAGGGCAACATTTGGGTCACCTGCAACAACGTCTCGGTATTCTCTCCAGAGGGCAAGCTGGTTGGGAAGATCGACTTTCCAGAGACGCCCCGCAACCTGACCTTCGGCGATCAGGACTTCCAGACGCTCTATGTGACGGCGCTGAAGTCGGTCTATCGCGTCCGCCTCAATGTGAAGGGCCACATCCCCTATTGAGCCCCGCCACCGTGCCGGACGATGACCGCCGCTATCCTCGCCGCCCCGTGCTCGGCGTCGGCGCCCTCATCCTCGAAGGCGATTCCATTCTCCTCGTCCAGCGCGGCAAGGACCCTCTCCGCGGCTACTGGTCTCTACCCGGCGGCGCCGTCGAGGCCGGCGAGCGCCTCCGCGAGGCCATCGCCCGCGAAGTCCTCGAGGAAACTGCCCTCACCGTCGAAGTGGGCGAGGTCGCCGAGATCTTCGAACGCCTAATGCCGGACGCCGACGGCCGTCCCGAATACCACTACGTCCTGATCGACTATCTCTGCACCGTGACCGCCGGCTCACCCGCCGCCGGCGACGATTCCGCCGCCGTCGCCTGGATTCCCCGCGCGCAACTGCCC
>CAZWDD010000357.1:0-5765 GCA_964632345.1 uncultured Solibacteraceae bacterium
GAGACGCTGCTGGCCGGAATGCGCGATGGCCACCAGACACGGCACGCGGGTGACCCGGTGGTGCAGGCGCAGGGGGACGTGTCGCGGCAGGCGTTCCGGCTGGCCGGACCGCGGTTCATGAACGTGTTCGATCTCAATCGGGAGAGCCAGACGCTGCGCCAATCCTACGGCAGTGAGTTCGGCCAGCGCTGCCTGCTGGCCAGGCGGTTGGTGCAGTCCGGCGTGCGGTTTGTGGAGGTCTCCTACAACCTCAATTTCCTGAACGGCAGCGGATGGGATACGCATAACGAGGGACAACTGAAGCAGCACCTGCTGATTCAGGATCTGGACCAGAGCTTCGCGACGCTGCTGCAGGACCTGGAGCGGAACAGGATGCTGGACTCAACGCTGGTGGTGATCGCCACGGAGTTCGGCCGGCCACCGGAGTTCGATTCCGGCGGAGGGCGCGGGCATCAATCGGTGGCGTACACGATGGTGCTGGCCGGCGGCGGGTTGAAGACGGGCCAGGCGATTGGCGCGACGGATGAGTTGAGCAAGCGCGTGGTGGAGCGGCCGGTGACGATTCCGGATTTCCACGCGACGATTCACTGCGCGCTGGGCATCGACCCGCATAAGAACCTGTATGCGGGGGACCGCCCGGTGCCGGTGACGGATCAGGGAAAGCCGGTGGCCGAGGCGTTTCTTTAGGCTATTTCGCGCAACATGCGGGAGAGCGCACCGGTCAGCTTCGGCGCCGTGTCGCGCTCGACGTAGGCAGACTTGGCGCGCCAGGTTTCATAGCCGCCTTCGTCGAAGGCTTCGGTGGTGGGGATGTAGCCGCAGGCGTCGTTGGCGATGGAGACGGTGAGGGTCAGCTTGTGTGGACTCGCCTGCTTGACCTGCTGGCCGAGTTCGACGAAGGTCTCGCCGGGGAAGGTGGCGATGGCGGTGTGGCCGAGGCGGAGGGTCTGCACGGGGACTTTGACGGACGCGGGGTAGCGGCTCATGTAGATGGTTTCGCGGGCGTAGATGCGGTCGCGGTCCTTGTAGTCGTTACCGGGAGGGTCGCCGACTAACTGCCTGGCGCGGGCCGTCTCATCGGCTGATGGGCGGCGAACGGCTATCTCGATATCCTCCATCCTTGCGGACAGCGGGAGTGTATCGGCGTAGTCGATTGCGCGCAGGAGGCGGAGCGTTTCGATGGCGAGGACGGAGCCGACGCGATCGATGAAGGCATAGTCATTACGGGTGGGGTAGCGGGCTGCGTAGGCGACTGCATTGATGTTGCCGGAGCAGCCGTTGGCGAGGAGGGCGACCCCGCCGGCGGCCGCTTCGACGCGGCGGGACCAGGCGCCGAAGTAATCGGCACTGGCGTCGGTAGCGGGGTTGTACCCGGCGTAGTGCAGCGCGTAGGAGGCGTAGATCCAGATGGGCCGGCCGTCGAGTCCGATAGCGGCGAGGACATGATGGTCGGGGTCCGTGGGGCCGGCGGCGCGAACGCGGTTGGGACTTTCGAGCGGCGCATTCATCTGCACCTTTTCGCCCTTTGAGCCGAAGGGGTTCGGGGGGATGGAGCCCTCCTTCATGAAAGAGCGGCGGTTGTTGACCAGCGCGGGTTCGGCGCCGAGGGCGGAGCCGACGCGGGCCGGGCGGAGGCGGGCGAAGGCCATGCGGGCGGCGTCGGCGAGGCGTGTTTCCAGCATGGCGATGTAGGCCGAGTCCGGCATGCTCTGGAACAGGTGCATGGCAGGCGGGGCGCTGTGGGTATGAGTAGAGCTGAAGAGAATGAACTCTGGCGCGACGCTGTTTTCACGGGCGATGCGGGAGCGGACGCGGTCGAGCACGGTGCGCGGGACCATGCAGGAGTCGATGGTGGCGAGCAGTAGGCGAGTGGAGCCGGACTCGAGCGCGGCGCAACGGACCAGAAGTTCGTCATTGACGTTCGTGCACTTGCGGTCCGTCATGTAGCCTGCAAGCGAAGTGCCGAGCAGCGGCGAGATGTTGGCCGTGGCGGCGCCGGCACGGAGCGTGTGGGGGTGGGCGAGGGAGAGCAGGAGAGCGCGGCGCGAGAGAGGCATGATCACAGAATTAACATGCAATCGCCGTAGCTGAAGAAGCGGTACTGCTGCTCGACGGCGTGGCGGTAGGCGCCGAGTGTGAACTCAGTACCCGCAAAGGCCGAGACGAGCAGCAGGAGGCTGGACTGGGGCAGGTGGAAATTGGTGAGCATCGCATTGACGCGTTGGAACTCGAAGCCGGGATAAATGAAGAGATTCGTCTGGCCGGCGTTGCCGAGGCGCGCAAAGGATTCGAGGGTCCGGACGGCTGTCGTACCGACGGCCAACACGCGGGCGGCGTCGTGCAGTTTCTGCTCGGTTTCGTGGCTGACGTGGAAGCGTTCGTGGTGCAGGGTGTTTTCTTCGACGACGGTGGAGTGCAACGGTTGAAACGTACCGAGTCCGACGTGGAGTGTGACCTCGGCGCGGGCGGCTCCGGCGGCCTCGCAGCGGTGGAGGACCTCGGGCGTGAAGTGGAGTCCGGCGGTGGGTGCGGCGGCACTGCCGCGTTCGCGGGCAAAGACGGTCTGGTAGCGTTCGGCGTCGGCGTCGTTATCGGGACGGTGGATGTAGGGCGGAAGCGGGATGTGGCCGTGCGCGTCGATGGCGGTCCAGGTGTCGGGCGCCTCCAGGCGTACGAGACGTTCGCCATGCTCCAGGCGTTCTTCGATGACGGCTCGGAAATCGGGAGCGAACTCAACTACTGTGCCGGGCGGGAGTTTGCGGCCGGGGCGGACCAGGGCGCGCCACTTGTCGCCGATCTGTCCGGCCAGGAAGACCTCGACGCGTCCGGTGTGGCCGGGCCGGTGGCCGATGAGGCGGCACTTGAAGACGCGGGAGTTGTTGAAGACCATCAGGTCTCCGGGTTGGAGGAACTCCGGTAGGTCGCGGAACTGACGATCCTGCCAGGACTGGCGCGCGCGGTCGAGGACGAGCATACGGGCGCCATCGCGTTCGGGCAGCGGTTGCTGGGCAATCAGATGCTCCGGCAGTTCATAATCGAAGTGAGAGAGGTCCAAACTCTCAGACTAACAACTTGCGAATCCTGGCTATTGAATCCTCGTGTGATGAGACCGCTGCGGCCGTTGTGGAAGACGGGCGGCGGGTGCTTTCCTCCGTGGTTGCGTCACAGATTGTGACGCACCAGAAGTATGGCGGCGTGGTGCCGGAGTTGGCCAGCCGCGAGCATCTGCGGGCCATTACGCCTGTGGTTGCCGAGGCGATGGAACGTAGCGGGACCGGATGGAGGGACCTGAGCGCGGTGGCGGCCACATACGGGCCGGGGTTGCTGGGCTCCCTGCTGGTGGGGGTTACCTACGCCAAGGCGATCAGCTTCGCGCACAAGCTGCCGCTGATTGGTGTCAATCATCTGGAAGGGCATATCCATGCGGTGGTGTTGGAACATCCGCGCACGGCGCTGCCGGCGCTGGCGCTGATTGTCAGTGGTGGACACACGCATCTCTACCACGTCCGCCGGGATTACGAGTACGAATTGATCAGCCGTACGAGGGACGACGCGGCCGGCGAGGCTTATGACAAAGTGGCCAAGTTGCTGGGCTATCCGTATCCGGGAGGGCCGATGCTGGACCGGCTTGCGCCTTATGGGAACCCGCGCGGCGTGCGCTTTACGCGGGCGCACATGAAGGGCAACGCGCTGGATTTCTCGTTCTCCGGGTTGAAGACCGCCGTGCTGCGATGGACGGAGGCGAACGCGATCGATGCAGAGATTGCGGTGCGGCGGAAGATGGACCCGAAGGCTCCGCTGGAGGAGTGGCTGGCCGCTACGCCGGCGGCGACGCGGGACTTGATTGCGAGCTTTCAGCAGACGGTGATCGATGAGCTGCTCTCGCGCATTGGGAAGTTGGTGGAGGCGCACGCCGTGGAAAGCGTCATCATCACCGGCGGGGTGGCGTGCAATGCGGGGTTGCGGGAGGCGGCGGCGCGGAGCCGGTTTGGTATACCGGTCTACTTCCCGACGCCGGGGCTGTCGACCGACAATGCGGCGATGATCGGCGCGGCGGCGTTCCGGAAGTTGGGGCGCGGCGAGTTTGCGAGCCTTGACCTGCGGGCGAAAGCGTCGCTCGCGCTGTGATCCAATAAGTCCATGATTCTGCGAGCCGCCTGCGCGGCGCTGGCCGTTTCGCTGTGCGCCAGCGCCGCCATTAAGAAGATCTACGTGGTGGAACGGACCGATGTGCTGGATGGGCGTTCGTTCGGCAAGACGGGGCCGTATGAGCGCGTTATCGCCAAAGCCCACTTCACGGTGGACCCGAAGGCGGAGGCGAATCAGCGGATTCGAGACATTGCGCTGGCGCCGGTGAATGCCGATGGCCTGGTGGAGTTCACGGCCGATCTGTATGTGCTGAAGCCGCGGCTGCAGAATCAGGGCAACGGGACCATTCTTTATGAGGTTTCCAACCGGGGCGGCAAGGGCCTGCTGTCTACGTTTCAGTACGCGGTTGGGAGTAAAGATCCGCGCAGCGCGGCGGAGTTCGGCGATCTATTTCTACTGGAGCAGGGCTATACGCTGGTGTGGCTCGGATGGCAGTTCGATATTCCGGAGGAGGCGGGGAATGTCGGGATTGCGGTGCCGCGGGCGGAAGGCGTCAGCGGGATTGTGCGCAGTGAGTTCGTTCCGAATGAAAAGACCACGCGATTCTCGCTGGGCGACCGGAACATGAAGCCATATGCGGTGGCCGATCCGGATGCGCCTGGCACGCAGTTGACCGTACGCGACACGCCGGACGGTCCGCGCCGGGTGATTCCTCGAACGCAATGGAAGTTCTGGGACAACACGGGCGTGGAGATGGCTGCCGGATTTCTTCCGGGTAAATTCTATGATGTTGTCTACACCGCGAAGAACCCGCCGCTCGCCGGGTTGGGCATGGCGGCCACGCGGGATCTGATCAGTTTTCTGAAGTACACGAACGACGGAACGATTCTGTTGGGGGAGCAGTCGCGGTACCTGAAGAGGGCAATCGGGTTCGGGACGTCGCAGTCCGGCCGCTTTCTGCGGACGTTCCTGTATTTCGGTTTCAATGCCGATGAGAAGGGCCGCCGTGTGTTTGACGGCGTGTGGGCGCACGTGGCCGGCGCGGGGCGGGGAAGCTTCAATCATCGGTTTGCGCAGCCGTCGCGGGATGGGCATCGGATGACGAACACGTTTTATCCGACCGATGTTTTCCCGTTTGCGGATCTTCGCATGTTGGATCCGGAGACGCGCGAGGTGGACGGGTTGCTAGTTCGCACATTGGATCAGAACGTGCAGCCGAAGATCTTCTATACGAACGGCGCCTACGAGTATTGGGGCCGGGCGGCGTCGTTGATTCACACCTCGATCGACGGCAAGAAGGACGACGGCATGGCCTCCGATACCCGCGTATACTTCCTGACCGGGACGCAGCACGGGCCGGGTTCCTTCCCGCCGCGGAAGAATGCCACGGCGTATCTGGCCAATCCCAATGACGCGCGTCCCGTGATGCGCGCCCTGTTGACGCACCTCACTGCATGGGTGAAGGACGAGAAGGCGCCTCCGGCGTCGCGCTATCCGCGAATCGACAAGCAGGATCTGGTGCCGCCGGCGCAGGTGCACTTCCCCGCGATACCGGGTGTGAAACTGCCACGTATGCCTCACCAGGCATGGCGCGTCGACTACGGTCCGGACTTTGCGACCATAGGGATTGTCACAATTGACCCGCCGAAGACGGGCAAGCCGTTCGTGACGCTGGT
>CAZWDD010000358.1:0-2686 GCA_964632345.1 uncultured Solibacteraceae bacterium
CGGCCTGCAGCTGCTGCCGAGCCGCGACGTGAATCCCTATCACTTGTTGAACGCGAAGCAGATTCTCATCAGTGAGTCCGCCGCGAAGAAGCTTTCGGAGGGCTTGGCGTAATGAACATCTACGAAGTGGTCCGCCGCCCCATCGTGACCGAAAAGGGGCTAACCAAGAAGGAAGCCGAAAACACGCTCTGCTTTGAAGTGCACACCGACGCCAACAAGGTTCACATCAAGGCGGCAGTCGAGAAGCTGTTCAGCGTGAAAGTGGCCGATGTCCGCGTACTCAACAACGAAGGCAAACTGCGCCGCCGCGGCCGGTTCGCCGGGTACCGTTCGGACTGGAAGAAGGCCTACGTGAAATTGAAGGCCGGCGAAAAGATGCCGGAATACGCGGAGATCTAACCCCGGCGTTTAGAGGAATCGCAACATGCCAGTGAAAACATACCGCCCGTACACGCCCAGCCGCCGTTATATGACGACGCTGATGCGCGACGACATCACGAAGGATAAGCCGGAGAAGTCGCTGACGGTGGGCCTGCGCAAGTCCGGCGGCCGCAACAACACGGGACGCGTGACGTCGCGGTTCATCGGCGGCGGCCACAAGCAACTGCTCCGCCTGGTCGACTTCAAGCGCGACAAGGCCGGTGTGCCGGCGCGCGTCGCCGCCATCGAGTATGATCCCAGCCGCTCGGCCCGCCTGGCGCTGCTGCACTATGTGGACGGCGAGAAGCGTTACATCATCGCCCCGGTCGGGCTCGAAGTCGGCGCCACCGTCGTCTCGGGTCCGGAGGCCGACATTCTGCCCGGCAACTCCCTGCCGCTCAAGAACATCCCGGCCGGTACCGTGATCCACGCAATCGAGTTGAAGCCCGGCAAGGGCGCGCAAATGGCGCGCAGCGCCGGCGCCCAGGCGCAGCTGGTTTCCAAGGAAGGCGGCATCGCCCTCCTGAAGCTGCCCTCGGGTGAAGTCCGGAAGGTGGACCTTCGCTGCGCCGCTACCATCGGCCAGGTGGGCAACACTGAGCACGAAAATGAAACCTACGGCAAGGCCGGACGCACCCGGTGGAAGGGCCGTACGCCGCACAACCGCGGTGTGACGATGAACCCGGTCGACCACCCGCACGGCGGTGGCGAGGGCCGGACCTCTGGCGGTCGCCATCCGGTGACGCCGTGGGGCCAGCCGACCCGCGGGTTCAAGACGCGGAACAACAAGCGCACCGACAACATGATCGTGTCGCGCCGGGGCAAGAAGTAAGAAGGGGCTAGACGATGGGTCGTTCTCTCAAAAAAGGGCCTTTCACCGATGACCACTTGACGGTGAAGGTGGAGAAGTTGAATACCGCTGGCGACAAGAAGGTTGTGAAGACCTGGTCGCGCCGGTCGACGATTCTGCCCACCTTCATCGGACATACGTTCGCGGTGCACAACGGCAAGAAATTCATTCCGGTCTACGTGACCGAGAACATGGTTGGCCACAAGCTGGGTGAATTCTCGCCGACCAGGACGTTCAAGGGCCACGTGGCCAAGAACGAGAAATCCGGGAGGGGCTAACCGGCCGGAACTCCGGTTGAGCAGCCAACGAGGCAAAGGACATGCAAGCAAGAGCCGAAGCAAGATATATCCGGGTGTCGCCGCAGAAAGCGCGGCTGGTGGTGGACCTCATCCGCGGACACCGGGCCGGGGACGCGATCAACATTCTGCGCTCGACGAACAAGCGGATCGCTCCGACCGTCGAGAAGGTGCTGCGGTCGGCGATCGCCAACGCCGAGAACAAGTCGGACGCCGTCGATGTGGATCAGTTGGTGGTGAGCGAGGCCTATGTCAACGAGGGCCCGCGGATGAAGCGGATTCGCCCCGCCCCGATGGGCCGCGCGTACCGCTATCAGCGCCGGATCAGCCACATTGTCGTGGCCGTGGCGGAAAAGTAACAGGCGAGAAGGAAAGACATGGGTCAAAAAACACATCCGTACGGCTTCCGGCTGGGCGTTACCAAAACCTGGCGGTCGCGCTGGTTCGCCAAGCAGGACTATGCCAAGCTGCTTGAGGAAGATCTCGACCTGAAGGACGAACTGCGCAAGCGGCTGAAGGCCGCCGGCGTGAGCTCGGTGGAAGTGGACCGTCCGGGCAACAAACTGCGGATCACCATCCGCACCTCCCGCCCCGGCATCATCATCGGCCGCAAGGGCGCGGAAATCGAAAAGCTGAAGTCAGAACTGGCCAAGCGGACCAAGCGGGAAGTCTTCATCGACATCCAGGAAGTCTCGCGGCCGGACGTGGACGCGCAACTGGTGAGTGAATCGATTGCGATGCAGCTGGAAAAACGCGTCGCCTTCCGCCGCGCCATGCGCAAGTCGGTCGACTCGGCCAAGCGCCTCGGCTGCAAGGGAATCAAAGTGCGGGTCTCCGGACGCCTGAACGGTGCGGAAATCGCGCGGAGCGAGTGGTATCTGGATGGCCAGTTGCCTCTGCATACGCTGCGTGCCGACATCGATTACGGCTTCAGCGAAGCACAGACCACCTACGGCGTCATCGGCGTCAAAGTGTGGATCTACAAGGGTGAAATTCTCGGCGACTTCCGCAAGATGTCGAACGAACCCGAACCGCGCCGGGCGCCCCGCGGCGACCGGGGCGACCGTGGGGATCGTGGCGGAGAACGCCGGGATCGTCGCGGGCCCGGAGGCGGCTACCA
>CAZWDD010000358.1:2696-5755 GCA_964632345.1 uncultured Solibacteraceae bacterium
GGGTGGACCGACCGGTCCTCCGGTGCAGGCGCCGCCGCCGCAGGCCGAGGGCCGCGGAGCGGGACCCATCGCTCCCCCGATGGCCCAGCCCGTGCAGCCGGCATGGAAGAGTGAAGCGGTCGAAGCGGCCCCTGCCGTCGAGACGCCGAGTGAGAGCCAGGAGTAATACGCCATGTTGATGCCGAAGAAAGTCAAATACCGCAAGCAGCAGCGCGGCCGGATGACCGGGCTCGCCTGGCGCGGAAGCACCCTGAGCTTCGGGGATTTCGGGTTGAAAGCGATGGTCTGCGGCTGGATCACCAACCGGCAGATTGAAGCCGCCCGTATCGCCATGACGCGCCACATCAAGCGCGGCGGCAAGGTTTGGATCCGGGTGTTCCCTGACAAACCGGTTTCCAAGAAGCCCGCTGAAACCCGTATGGGTAAGGGTAAGGGTGCGCCGGAGTTCTGGGTGGCTGTCATCCGCCCGGGCAAGATCCTCTTTGAAATGGAAGGGGTTTCGCAGGAAGTGGCGGCGGAGGCCATGCGCCTGGCGGCGCAGAAGCTCTCGCTGAAGACCAAGATGGTCACGCGCGAGCAGCAGGGATAAGAGACCCGGGAAAAGGATTGGAAATGAAAGCTGAAAAAATCCGCGGGCTGGAATCGGCCGAGCTCGAAAAACAGTTGAAAGACATGGAAGAATCGCTCTTCCGGATCCGCTTCCAGATGTCGATGGGACAGGCGGACGGCTTGAAGAAGTACCGGGAAGCGAAGAAAGATCGGGCGCGGATCCTGACGGTTCTGCGCGAGAGGGCGAAGTAAGTCATGCCGGAAAACACAAACGTGCAAGTGGCCGAAAAGAAGGGCCAGGAGAAGGTCGGGCAGGTCGTTTCGACGAAGATGGAAAAGACCATCGTCGTTGAAGTCTCCCGCCGCGTGGCTCACCCGCTCTATCGCCGGATCGTGAAGCGCCGGAAGAAGTTCTACGCCCACGACGAACAGGGCCTCGCCAAGGTTGGCGACTTGGTCCGGATCGTGGAGCACCGCCCGCTGTCGAAGCTGAAGCGCTGGGCGCTGGCCGAAGTGGTGCGGGCGGCCGTTCAGGTCGGACAGACGAGCAAGTAACAGTTGCAGGTAGCGGGCGCAAGTAGCAAAGGCTGCGGGCAAAAAAGGAGACAGTCATGATTGGGATGCGAACAATCCTCGAGGTGGCCGACAACAGCGGCGCGCGGAAGCTGCAGTGCATTCTGCCGCGTGGCGGCGATCTGGGATTGCGTGCCGGCTTGGGCGATGTCATCACGGCGTCGGTGAAGGAAGCTTCCCCGGACGGCACGGTGAAGAAGGGCAAGGTAGTGCGTTGCGTGATCGTCCGGATGCGCAAGGAGACCCGCCGCAAGGACGGGACCTATATCCGGTTCGACTCCAACGCGGCGGTGTTGATCAACGACCTCGGCGAGCCGATCGGGACCCGTGTGTTCGGCCCGGTGGCGCGCGAACTGCGCGACAAGCGGTTCATGAAGATCGTCTCCCTCGCGCCGGAAGTGCTGTAGGGCGGACGAGAGACGAGAAGGCTGGGAAGAGAGAATTCCGATGGCAACGATGAAAATCCGCAAGGGCGATACGGTTAAGGTGATCGCCGGCCGCGACAAGGGCAAGACGGGCCGGGTGCTCGAAGTGCACAAGGACGACAATCGCCTTCTGGTGGAAGGCGTGATGCTGGTGAAGCGTCACACGAAGGCGAACCCCGCCAAGCAGGTCAAGGGCGGCATTGCCGAAAAGGAAGCAACGATCCACGCCTCCAATGTGATGGTAGTCACCTCCGACGGAAAGACGACGCGGGTCGGCTACAAGATCGAAGGCGAAGGCGCTTCGGCCCGGAAGGTGCGCATCGCGCGCAAGACCGGCGAAGTGCTGGCTACCAAGAGCTAGACAGGACGGAAAGTAACATGGCCAGGCTCAGAGAACATTACACAAAAAACGTGCTGCCGGAACTGATGAAGGAGTTCGGGTACTCGAACATCATGGCCGTTCCGAAGCTGGAGAAGATCTCGCTGAACATCGGCCTCGGTGAGGCGACGGGCAACCCCAAGCTGATGGACGGCGCGGTGAACGAACTCGGCCAGATTGCCGGCCAGCGTCCGGTCATCTGCAAGGCGAAGAAGTCGATCGCGGCCTTCAAGCTGCGCGAGAACATGCCGATCGGCTGCATGGTGACGCTCCGGGGAGACCGCATGTACGAGTTCCTCGACCGCTTGATCAGCGTCAGCCTGCCGCGCGTTCGCGACTTCCGCGGCATCTCCTCACGCGCCTTCGATGGCCGCGGGAACTACACGCTGGGACTCAAGGATCAGCTGATTTTTCCGGAAATCGATTACAACAAAGTGGAAAAGACCAAGGGACTGAACATCTGTTTCACGACCACGGCCAAAACGGACGCCGAAGGCCTGGCGCTGCTGAAGTTGATGGGCATGCCGTTCGCCAAGTAACGAGATTAGAGAGGATTTGAAGCGCACATGGCCACAACCGCCAAAATCGCCAAGGACCTGAAGCTGAAGGCTCAGAAGGAAAAGAACGTCGAAAAAGCCGGGGTCCGGCACCGTAACCGCTGCTTCCGCTGCGGGCGTCCGCGAGCCTATATCCGTAAGTTCGGCCTGTGCCGGATCTGCTTCCGGAAACTGGCGCTCGCCGGGGAGATCCCCGGCGTCATCAAGGCCAGCTGGTAGTGGCGAGCTGAGAATCTAAGGGACATCAAGAAGGAAGGGGAATCGGGAATGGTTAGCGATCCCATCGCAGATATGCTCACGCGGATCCGGAACGCGATGCAGGCGCGGCACGCCAAGGTGGACGTGCCCGGCTCGAAGCTGAAGCTCGAGATTGCGCGGATTCTGAAGGAAGAAGGATATGTTCTGAATTACAAGCAGGGAGACGAAGGCTCCAAGCGCGTAATCAAGATCTACCTGAAGTACAACCCGAACAACACGCCGGTGATCACCCACCTGCAGCGCGAATCCAAGCCCGGGCGCCGTGTCTACGTCGCCAGCAAGGAGATTCCGCGTGTGCTCGGCGGCATGGGGATCAAC
>CAZWDD010000359.1:0-1082 GCA_964632345.1 uncultured Solibacteraceae bacterium
GATTGATGCGGCCTTTGTATGCCGACTTTAAGGAGGAGGCGGCGGCGTTGCTGGGGAAGAGGGAGTTGGGCGTGTTGGCCGGGGAGTACCGGAACCTGGGGGCCGAGTGGACGGCGTTGGCGGAGTATCTGTTGCCGAAGCCATTCGCGGGGCTGAAGTCGGCGTTGCGGAAGTTGGCGGCTGGTGACGAAGGACAGCGGGCGAATCTGCGGGAGTTAGGCGCGGCGCCGTTTCCGTACGATGAGGCGGAGGTCTTGGCGCGGCTGGATGAGGTCTCGGCGCGGATGGGGGCGTTGTATGAGAAGGAATCGGCGGCGGCGGGACGGTTGGCGGCGGCGGTAGACCGGCTTTAGTGGAGTAGGCGGGCGAGGCGGTCACGGGCTTCGGCGAAGTCGGGCTGCAGACGGATGGCTTCACGGAGTGCCTTTTCGGCGCCGGGTTTATCTCCCTTGGCTGCGAGGGTGACCCCGAGGTTGAACCAGGTGAGGGAGTGATCGGGGTGGGCGGCGCGGGCGCGTTGAAGGAGGGTGAGCGCTGTGTCGTAGGCTCCGGCGGAGGCATGGGCGACGGCGAGGGTGTTGAGGGCGCCGGGGTGTGTGGGGTCGAGGCGGAGCACGCGTTCAAGGACCTGGACGGCCTCGCCGCGCTGGCCGAGGCGGAATAGCGCGTTGCCGAGGGCGGCCATGGTGGGTACGTCATTTGGATCGCGACGGAGGTGGCGGCGGTAGAGTTCGGGGACGTCCGGCGTGAGGGCGGAGATGTTGGCGATGGCGAGAGTGAGCGGGTCGGCCGGGGTGTAGAAGGGGATGACGGGGCCGGAGTAGGGAGCGTGGGTTTCGCGTTCGGGGTTCTGGAATTGCGGCTTCCGTTGAATCCAGTGGTCGGTGACGGAGACGTGGATAGCGTCGGATGGGCGGCGTTTGGGCATATGGCAGGAGGCGCAAGCGGCGTCGGGTTGGCGGGCGTGCGCGGACTGATGACAGGAGGCGCAGGCGTTGCGGGCGCGGGCGGTGTGTGGGTCGTGACAGGTGGTGCAGGTCATGGCGCCACTGGACTTCTGGAAGCAGGCGGACTGAAGAAGG
>CAZWDD010000359.1:1092-5705 GCA_964632345.1 uncultured Solibacteraceae bacterium
TGTGTTCTCGGTCTCCCCGGGGTTCTGTCGAGGGCGGTCGCCGGCGTGGTTGACTTCAAAGCGGGGGGCGGGCGGGTCGGCACGGTCAAAAAACGTTTTGTAGTTGGCGAGCGGTTCGCCGGGACGGAAGGAGAAGACGCCGCGGCCGGGTTGGCGAAAGGCGTCGGGGATGCCCATGGAGACGGTCTGGAGATGGCACTGGAGGCAGATATCGAGCTGGCGGGACTTTTCAAGACGGGCCGGATTCAGGATGTTGCCGCGCTGGGATTGCAGGAGGTGGGCGCGTGTGTCGCCGTGGCAGCGGGCACAGTCAATGGAGCGGGGCGCGGCGGCGGGGGAATCGGGATATGCGGCGTGGCAGAAGAGGCAAGCGGGGGAGATTTCGCGGCGCATGTCGGGGTGGTCCGGTCGATCGAACCCGGGAGACATGGCGAAGCCGCTGCGTTCTGCATACCAGGAAAGAGGCAGTTCGATGAGGGCGCCGGAGGGGGTGCGGTGGGCGTAGGTGACAGCGTGATTACCGGAGCCGATGCCGATGTCGATGGACTTTTCGACGATCTGGATCTGGCGGCCCTGCGAGTCGAGTTGATGGCGGCGCATGCGGCCGGAGTCAACAGTGTAGTGGCGGTTGGAGAGACGGTGATAGAAGGACGCGGAAGGGGGCGTGGGCCGCAACTGGATGGAGCGGCCCATGCCGGTCTGTTCGAAGGCTTCGACGATCTCCGAGTGGCACGGCCGGCAGCTTTCCGGAGAGGCGGAAAGGCTGCCGGCCAGGAGCCAGACGAAGCTAGAACTGAAGCCGCGCACCAAGCATCATGGTACGCGGGTCGCGGGCCGAAGTGACACGCCCGAAGGTGGAGGGCGTGTTGAAGGAGAGGCCGACACCGTTGAACTGCGTGTGGTTGAGGAAGTTGTAGGCTTCCGCGCGGAGCTCCAGGCGAACCTGTTCGTTCATTTTGAAATACTTCATGAACGTCATGTCGACCTGATTCCAGCCGGGGCCGGAAATGACATTGCGGCCGACGGGCGAGAAGGTGCCGAGCGTGGGTTCGGAGTATACGGACCGGTTGAACCACTGCGTGACCGTGCGCTCGTCGCGGCCGAGGAACGGAGAACCGGAGGCGAAGGGACGCTGGCGGACGGCGGAGCCGACGCCGGCGTTATCCCGGCCGAGTTCAGGACTGATGGGCAGACCGGTGCGGACGGTGTAGATGGCCGACACCTGCCAGCCGCCGAAGGCGCGGCTCAGCAGGTCCGTGCGCCCGCGCAGGAAGGGGATGTCCCAGACGGCGCTGCCGATGAAGTTGTGGTTGGCGTCGAAGCTGGCGCGGGCGCGTTCGCCGGAGGCATCGCGGGTGTTGGGGTAGAAGCCGTAGATGCCGCCGGTGTAATCGGCGTTGTCGATGGCTTTGGACCACGTATAGGCGGTCTGGAACATGAGGCCCTTGGCGAAGTTCCGGTTCAGGCCGACCTGAAGGCCGTGGTAGTTGGAAGCGTAGCTCTGTTCGCGGTGGTTGATGACGCCCCAGCCGAGATAAGGCCGGACGGTGTTGGCGTTGAGACGGCCCTGCGCAATCAGCGGGTTGGGCAAGGGCTGGTTGAGGTCCTGGGTGCGCATGAAGTGGACACCGCGGGTGCCGGTGTAGCCGACCTCGAGCACCATGTTCTGGCCGAGGCCGTGCTGGATATTGAGATTCCACTGCTGGGTGTTGGGCGTCAGCTGGTTGGTGTCGATGGAGCCGAGGGTGATGGGTAGGTCGAAGTTCCGGGCTGTGCCGCCGCCGGGGTTGGAGAGCAGCGTATTGTCGATGGTCAGCAGCTCAGAGAACGGCGGGTTGCCGGACATGAGAATGAAGGCGCCGAGGATTTCGCGGCTGTAGAAAAGACCCCATCCGCCGCGAATGGCCGTGCGGCCGTTGCCGAACAGATCGTAGGCAAAGCTGAAGCGCGGGGCGAAGTTCTTCTTGCTGGAGCGCCAGAACGGACGCGGATCGACGAGGCCATTGAAACGATTGCCGGAGCCGCGCAGGACCTGGCCGGCCGCGTTGAGGGTGACGGCCTGGGCCGGGTCATACTGGCTAGGAACGAATACGCGGAAACGCTCGTCGGGTTCGTAGGCTGGTGGAAAGCGGGAGTAGCGAAGGCCAAAGTTGAGGGTCAGCTTGCGGGATGCTTTCCAGGAGTCGTCGATGAAGGTCTCAAACGAGTTGCGGCGATTGTCGTTGAAGGCGACGGTGTTGGTTTCGTTGTAGTTGGCGGCGCGACCGAGGAGCATGTCGGCGAAGGCATCGCCGCCGCTGGCGACACCGGGTTGGCGGGTGAAGCGGCCGTCGAAGGAGAAGGCGCCGAAGACGTTGGTGTTGGTGGGCTCGAACTTGATCTCGTAGGAGTAGTTGAAGCCGGTCTTGATGGTGTGAGCGCCCTTAATCCAGGTGAAGGTGTCGCGGAATTCGTAGATAGTTTGGAAGTTGCTCCACGGAGCGCCGGGGGCGACGGCGGCGTAGCCCGTGAGGGAGACGGTCGGCACGCGATCGGGGACGCTGGAGAGGTTGAGGCTGGAGAGCGGATAGGTCTGCTCATTGTCGGCGAAGAGCTGAGGGATGTTGATGCCCCAGGTGGCGCCGCTCAGGTCGGGCGGGAACTGCTTGATGCGGTTGTGAGAACGCACCCAGTTGAAGTCCATGATGAGGTTGGGCTTGAAGGTGGCGTTATAGTTCACCGTCATGTTGCGGGCCGGGGTTTCGTTCTGTTGCCGGAGGAATTCAAAGCCGGAAGAGGTGGCGAAGTTGTTGAGCCGGAACTCGGGGGTGTAGCGCCACATGACGCGGTGGTTGGAGTTGATGTTGTGATCGATGCGGTAGTTCTGCTCGTCGGTGTCGTCGCGGCGGCTTTGGAGGGAGAACCAGTTGCGGCCGGCGGCGTCGGAGAAATTGGACGCCGGGTACATACGGGCGTAGCCTCGGGCGTTGGCGTCGATGCGCGCGCCGGGGATGATGTTGCCGGGGAAGGGTTGGCCGGTAACGGGATCGAAGATGGTCCGGCCGGTGGCGCTGAAATCTCCGGATTTCATAGCCTCAGTGGGGACTACGTTGAAGAACTGCTGACGCTGGCGTTCCTTGATCCAGCCGAGGAGGGCGAAGAAGAAGGTCTTGTTGCGGCCGTCGTAGACCTTGGGGATGACGACCGGGCCGCCGACGGTGAAGCCGTAATCGTTGCCGCGGAAGGGCGGCCGCGTGGGCACGAAATAGTTCCGGGCGTTGAATTTGTCGTTGCGGTGGAAATAGTAGGCCGAGCCATGAAGATCGTTGGTGCCGCCCTTGGTGATGACGTTGAACTGAGAGCCGCCGCCGACACCGAACTCTGCGGAGTAGTTGCCGCGAATGGCGCGGAACTCGGCGACGCTTTCGATGTTGGGGGCGAGTGGAGTGCTCCAGTTGCCGCCGGTGTCGACGTTATAGCCGCCATCGAGGAGCCAGGCGTTGTGGGTGGGGCGGATGCCGTTGACGGCGGAGTTGTTGGCGCGGCGGTCATAGGGAGTGGTAGAGACGACGCCGGGCATGAGAAGGGCAAAGGGGAGTACGTTGCGTCCGCGAGACGGGAGTTGGACCATGTCCTTCCCGTCGAGGAGTTGCGAGGTCGCGCCGCTGGCGGTGTTGACGGTAACGGCGGCGGCTTCGACGGTGATCTGATCGGCGAGCTGGCCGACCTCCATACTGAAGACGATGCGGCGGTTGTCGTTGACGCGCAGTTGGACGTCGTTGACCACGGCCTTCTTGAAGCCGCTGGCTTCGGCCGAGACGGAGTAGGTCCCGATCGGCAGCAGAGGCAGGGAGTAGTTGCCCGATTCGTCGGACGTCGTCTGCCGGCTCAGGCCGGTACCCGCGTTGACAACGCGGATTGTGGCCCCCGGCACGACGGCCGAGGAGGCATCCTGAACCACACCATAAATGCCGGCCGTGACTTCCTGAGCCACGGCGGAAGAGGCCAGCGCTGCACAGAGCAGCGCAGCGCGAAACGCAATACACATACTGTTCCCTCCCAGGGAAAAAAGCTTGTTGCGTCGGCATGGACGCCGGAGGCGGCAATCGCGTGGCCGTGCGGCGTATCCAGGTCAAAAGTATACAGCAGGGACGAGGGTGTAGCCGGAAAAATCCGGGTTAATATTTGGTGATCTTGAGACCGATGAGTGGGAAGAGGTAAGAATGCGACGGCTACCCACGCCGCCCAGCGGGCGGGAACGGACATTTGCAGATGACGAGATCATCGTCACGAAGACAGACACGCGGGGGATCATCACCTACGCGAATGAGGTGTTCCTGCGCGTTGCCGGGTACACCGAGGCGGAGGTGCTGGGGCAGCCGCATAATTTGATCCGTCATCCGGAGATGCCGATGTGCGTCTTTCAGTTCTTGTGGGACACGATTGAAGCGGGGCACGAGATCTTTGCGTATGTGGTGAACCAGGCGAAAAATGGTGACTACTACTGGGTGCTGGCGCATGTGACGCCGACGTTCGACGGGAACGGGAAGATCATCGGGTATCACTCGAACCGGCGGACACCGAACCGGGCGGCAATCCCGATGGTGGAAGGGATCTACAAGGAATTACTGCGG
>CAZWDD010000360.1:0-5685 GCA_964632345.1 uncultured Solibacteraceae bacterium
GCTACTGGCTCCTCACCCCCGTCCTCGCCCTCGCCGGCGCCGCCGCCTACCAGCACGACGCTCCCCAGCCCATCACCCCCGCCCGCGATCGCGTCCTCCTCCTCCCCGCCCCCGATAACCAACCACCCGCCGCCACCCTCCGCTCCCTCCTCGCCATCGCCCTCACCCAGTCCCCCCGCCTCTCCGTCGTCTCCGATCCCGATATCCGCACCGCCCTCGCCGGCGCTCCCATCGCCGCCCTCTCCTCCCGCACTCGCGCCACAGTCCAACTCGCCCTCCATCTCTCCCCCTCCCCCAACGGCCTCCATCTCCGCATCCGCGCCGAACGCCCCGGCTCGCCAAATCCCCTCTTCACCATCGACGAAGTCTCTCCCGATCCCCTCGCCCTCGTCCCCCTCGCCGATGCCGCCGCCCGCCGCCTCCGCGCCGCCCTCGGCGAATCCGATGCCTCCCTCCGCATGGCCCACTCCCCTCTCGAATCCGTCACCTCCGCCGTCCCGGAAGCCGTCGATGCCTACTTCCGCGGCGTTCACTACTACGAACGCAGCGACGCCTCCGCCGCCCTCGCCTACTTCGATCGCGCCCTCACCCTCGACCCCTCCTTCGCCCTCGCCCACACCTACCGCGGCCTCTGCCTCGGCGTCGCCGGCCTCCTCCCCGACGCTGCCGCCGCCGACGAACGCGCCATGTCCCTCCGCTCCCGCCTCCCCGAACGCGAACGCCTCTGGATCGAAACCGCCTTCCACGCCGGCCGCTTTGACTATGAATCCGCCGCCCTCGCCCTCCGCCGCCTCGCCGCCCTCGACCCCGCCGACTCCATGTTCCAGCGCCAGCTCGCCTTCTCCCTCACCCGCTCCGGCTCCCCCCGCGAAGCCGTCCCCTTCGCACGCCGCGCCGTCGAACTCGATCCCTTCGGCTCCAACAACCGCGGCCAGCTCATCATGGTCCTCGTCGAGGCAGGCCTGCCCACCGAGGCCCTCGCCGCCTACAACGCCTCCAACGCCGACGGCCTCCGTTCCCCCGTCATCGATGAAGCCGCCGCCCTCGCCCACTGGCTCGCCGGTGACCTCGCACCCGCCGAATCCCTCCTTCGCCGCACCGCCCAGGACTCCGGCGCCGATGCCGCCTCCCTCTTCCTCGCCTCCCTCCTCGCCTACCTCGGCCGCTGGCCGGAGTCCATCGCCCTCCTCGACGCCGAACTCGCCCGCCTCTCCCCAGGCCCCCAGTCCGATCTCTTCCGCGCCGAACGCCTCGTCCAACTCGCCTGGTCCCGCTTCCTGCTCGATGATCCCGCCTGGTCCCGCGATGCCCTCCTCGCCCTCTCCATCCCCGCCGATCCCTTCACCCTCGAACCCATCAAGGAAGCCGGCCTCCTCGCCGCCTGGGCCGCCAACTCCCAACTCCTCGACGCCGCCATCTCCTCCGCCCGCCACGTCGATCGCCAGTGGCCCACCAACCGCACCCGCGGCATCACCACCCTCCTCGAAAGCTGTCGCGCACACCTCGATGGCGCCGACGCCTCCCCCGGCTTCGACCGCGCCGCGCGCCTCTGGCCCGCCCCCTCCTCCCACCTCTGGGCCGGCCGCGCCCACGCCCTCCGCCGCTCCTTCCCCGCCGCCCTCGCCTCCTTCGCCGCCATGGACGCCCAATCCGGCACCATCCTCCGCCGCCTCCCCGCCGTCACCCGCATCCTCGGCTGGCTCGAATCCGCCCGCGCCCACCGCGCCGCCGGACAATCCCAACAGGCCGCCGCCCTCGCCGCACGCTGCCTCGCCCTCTGGCAGCCCAACGCGCCCCTTGCGCCCATCGTCCGGCGCATCCGCTCAGAGTTCCCGTAGTCCAATTCACACCCAATCAGGAGAAGCAACACCATGTACGACGCTTGGATGATCATCGGCGAAATGGCCGTCAACGCAACAGGCCAGAACCTGCGCGAGCAACTGCTCGGCAACAACCCGGACGGTACCGGCCAGGGCTGGCTCGATATCGATACCGTAATTGAGTTCCAGCCCATCTGCTCCGACCCGCCATCGGTAGCCCACACCTTCAGCCCGCGCATATCGGAGGACGATTCTAAATCAGCGCACGAGTCGCTCCGGGAGAAAATCCAGGGCATCTTCCCAATACCCATCGGCCTCGAAGCCCTCGGACAGCTCTATTTCGGCTGGGGCAACCCCGTCGCCGCGTTCCCTCCCGGTGCAAACACCGGCTACACCACGGCCGACGTCCGCTCTGCTTTTTCCCGCCTCAGCAGCGTCGTCCTCCCCTTCGTCAAAAACGTTTCCTTCGACCACACGACGATGCAGGGCCGTGACAATCTCGCTCTGCTCTGCTGCCTCATGATGGACAGCAACTTCCGCAGCCGCAACCACAACGCGCCCGTTCCCGGCTTCTTCCAGTCGGCTCCCTGGGCCATCCCACTCGTAAAGGACCAGGCCTTCCTCAACGAGTCTTCCGTCGCCTTCTCCTCCTGGGGCTCCAAGCTCTGCTTCATGAAGCACGACGCGTACGACTCCCTGGAGCCGCCCGCGAGAACCAGCCACGTCAGCATTCCCTGATCCCAATCGAGGCGCCCCATGTCAACGTCCTTCCACCCTTGGATCCTGCTTGCCTGCGCCCTCTCCGTCGGGGCGCAGGCGCCCCCGCCCTTCCGCAACCGGGAGATGATCCCCACCGGCAGCGTCGGCATCCTCTCCACAGGCACTGGCTCCACGGCCCGGTTCACGGTGCCCCCAGGCCACCGCGACTTCGCCAGCAAAGCCCTTCTCATCACCAGCCTCGACGTTGTCAATTCCGCCGAATCCACCTTTGACGTCTCTGCCCGCTCCGGAAGCCCACACAATCGATGGGCGTTCCCGCACCTCTTCCGTCTTATGCTCTCTCGGCAAGGACAGCAGGACGCGGACCGTATCACCGGCAACTGGCTCAGCGATATCGCCAAGCCTGACGTCAACTTCATCGGCGCGCAGGCGGCCATTGCCCTGAAAACTTCATGGGGCCACTTCCACAAACCCAACACTCCCGTTCTCGCCAGCGCCCCCTTCCGGCTCCTCGCCATCGTCTACCGTCCGGACCTCGCCCGTCTCTCCGGTAACGCCGTCTGTGGCGACGAGGTCCGTTTCACCTTCGGCTCCTTCGGCCCCGACGGAGCCGGCAATAGCGCCGTCTCGGTGATCTTTGAAGCCGTCATGCCCTGCCAGCCCTACAAAACCTTCTACCATCGGGTGCGCGCCTGGGCGTCCGTCCCCGGAGTGGCGGACCGCCACGCGGCCCTGGCAAAACTCACCGACCATATGCTGGGCCATGCCCATTCCCTCCGCTTCCGTCTCGTCACCAGGGACAACGCCGAATGGCGCGCAAAGGAGTTCGCCTGGTCTCCCCAATCCAAGTCACTGCAATCCATCCCCATGGAACGGAACTTCAACCTCCTCACCTCCATGCCGCCAGATTTCTTTACCTACATCCAGAACAACCAGCAGCAAATTCGCAACGGCTTCTATAGCCTTCCCCAGGGCCTACTCTCCCGCGACGCCCTCATGAAGCCCAACCAGAAAGTCCTCTGCCTCCCCGCGCCCTTCCAAGCTGACGAAGCGCTCCGCGTCATCCTCTCCCGCAACACCTGCGCCGGCTGCCACACCACCGAAACCGGCGCCCCCTTCGTCCACATCCGCACCCGCCCCCATAACGCGGAGAGCCCGCTTTCCCGCTTCCTCACCGGCGGCGGTGACGATTGGAGCCAGCCTCACGCCGTCTCCATCACGCGCGATAACTGCGAGTCTCACCACTTCTCCGCCCCACCGCGCCAGCACTTCTATAACGATCTCCTCCGCCGCCATCTCTTCCTCCGCGCCGTCCTCGCACTTCGCCCGGCCCAATTCTCCCCCTCGGAGTGGAATCAACGCATCCACCCCTATTCCATTGGCGAAGTCCACTAAGCGAAAATCCCCGGCTCCATTTCGCCCGTCCGGGTGTATGCTGGGGGCACGGACGGTGTCGATGCTTGGATCCGCTTCCCGATTCGGCTGCCTGCTCCTGCTGGCGGCCCTCGCCTTGTCGGCCGGCGATTGGGTCAGTCTCTTCGATGGCAAATCCCTCGCCGGTTGGGAGCCGCGCGGCAAGGCCCTCTGGTCCATCGAAAACGGCGAACTCGTCGGACGCCAGGGTCCGGCCGGCGAACCCGGCGATCTGTTTACCGCCGCCCGCTACGCCGATTTCGAGCTCGAAGCCGAATGGAAGATGCGCTGGCCCGGCAACTCCGGCTTCTGGTTCAAGTACCAGGGCCCGAAGACCGGCTGCCAGGCCGACTTCCTCGACCAGCCCAGCGAAGCCGGCATTCTCTCCGGTTCCGTCTACTGCATGGGTCTCAAGTTTGTCGCCGTCAACCGTGACCCCAAAACCGTCCGCAAGGACGGCTGGAACCGCCTCCGCATCCGGATGGAAGGCGATCGCGTTCAGGTCTGGATGAACGGCACACGCGTCGTCGACGGCGCCGCCAACGTCTTTCCCGGCCCCGGCCAGTTGGGCCTCCAGGTCCACGCCGGGGCGGCATTTCAAAACATGGAAATCCGGGTGCGCAACGCCCGGCTCAGGAGGCTGCCATGAAGCGGCGTCATTTTCTTTCTTCTGCGGTGGCCTTCCCCTTCGTGGCCAAGTCCACCGTCCTCGGCGCCAATGACCGTATCGAGATCGGCTTCATCGGCACCGGCCGCCGCGCCCGCTGGATGATGCGCAACGAGGACTTCGGCGACGCCCGCATCGTCGCCCTCGCCGATATCGATCCCGCCAGCCTCGCCGAGGCCCTCCGCCTCCAGCCCGCCTCCCAACTCTGGCGGCCCTACAACGACTACCGACGCATGCTCGACAAGGAGAAACTCGACGCCGTCTTCATCGAAACCACCACGCACGCCCGCGTTCTCATCGCCATGCACGCCCTGCAGGCCGGCCTCGATGTCTACGCCGAAAAGCCGCTCACCCTCACCGTCGAGGAGGGGCAGATCCTGACCCGCGAGGTCCGCCGCCTCGGCCGCGTCCTGCAAACCGGCACCCAGCAGCGCTCCATGCCCATCAATATCTACGCCAGTGAACTGGTCAGCAGCGGCAGGATCGGACGCATCGAAAAGGTGGTCGTCTGCAACTTCCTCGCCCCGCGCCGGTGGGAACCCCGCGAAGCCGAACCCGTGCCCCCCGGCCTCGATTGGGACGCCTGGTGCAACCAGACCGAACTCCGCCCCTATCATTCGCAGATGCACAAAGGCTGGATGAACCTCTGGGACTACGACGGCGGCGGCCAGTCCTGGGGCGTCTCCGGCTGGGGCACCCATTCGCTCGACCAGGTCCAGCACGCCCTCGGCGCTTCCCTTACCGGCCCCGTCACCATCCGCCTCGACACGCCGGGCCCCGAAGGCCAGGTGTCTCTCGTCTACGCCAACGGCACCCGCGTCTCCCTCGAACAGCCGAAGATCAATGACCATCAGCAACTCGGCGCCATCTTCCATGGCACCAACGGCGAAATCCAGATCCTCCGCGGCGACTTCAAGACCAATCGGCCCGAGTTGAAGAAGGGGGCACCCGACCCCATCGTCGAAGGCCCCGGCGAAAACGGTCCGCACATCCGGAACTTCATCCACGCCATCCGCACACGCCAGCAGCCGAATGCCGATGTCGAAATCGCGCACCGCTCCACCA
>CAZWDD010000361.1:0-5613 GCA_964632345.1 uncultured Solibacteraceae bacterium
GACGCGGCGGGAGTTTTTTGCATTTGCGAGTTTCCTGGGGAAGACGCGGTATATTCCGCACACCGAGGCGACGCAGGCGGTGATGGGCCACTTCATTGTGGACGACCTTGCGCCGGGATACGACACGAAGGGCGGGAGCATGCTGCGCACGCCGCGGTGGGGCGGGCCGAACCAGCCGGCGTTTCCGTTGACAGGCGAGAAGTCGAGGCTGGACGCGGAACCGCGCGAAGAGATGGGACGGATGGTGACGGCGCATCCGCAGTTTGCGCGGGCCACGGTGAACCTGTTCTGGGCGCGGCTGATGGGACGGGGCATCGTGGAGCCGTACGATGAGTTCGACCTGGCGCGGCAGGACCCGCGCAACGTACCCGAGGGCTGGCAGTTGCAGCCATCGCATCCGGAACTGCTGGAGGAACTGGCGGCGGATTTCCGCACGAGCGGATACCGGCTGAAGCACCTGTTCCGGCGGATCTGCCGTTCGAGCGCGTACCAGCTTTCGGCGCGGTATCCGGGGGAGTGGAAGGACACGTACACACCCTACTTTGCTCGGAAATACGTGCGGATGCTGACGGCCGAGGAGGTGCACGATGCGCTGGTGTCGGCGACGGGGCGGCCCGGAACGTTCAAGTATGGGAACGAAAAGGTGGGGATGGCAATGCAGGCAAACACGCCATCGGCGACGGGGGAGTTGAAGAGCTTTATGGTGGCGTTCGGACAGTCGAACCGGAGCAATCCGCCTCGGCCGCCGGCGGCGTCTCCGCTGCAGCCGCTGCTGCTGATGCGGTCCCCGGTGGTGACGGAGCGGGTGCTGGCGGAGAAGGACAGCCGGGTGCAGAACCTGCTCGCGGCGCACCGGGAGAACGGGAAGGTGGTGGAGGAGATGTTCCTCGGGACGCTTTCGCGGTACCCGCAGGCGGAGGAGAGGAAGATTGCGGAGGCGGCGCTGGAGGCGGACCGCGTGCGGGGCGCGCAGAACCTGCAGTGGGCGCTGTTGAACCTGGCGGAGTTTCTCTACAACTACTGACATGAGACACCGGAAGACAGTGGCGGAAGTATTGCCGACGCGGCGGGAACTGCTGGAGTTCGGCGGGCTGGGACTGGCCGGGGCGGCGGCGCACACGCTGTGGCCGCTGCGCGCGGGGGCAGCCGGGAAGACGGCTCCGCGGGGCAACGCGAAGAACGTCATCTACTATGAGTTTTCCGGAGCCATCAGCCATATCGACGGCTTCGATTTCAAAGAGAATCCAGCGACACAGAAGGACTTCGATGTCCGGCAGTTGCCGAACGGCGTGTACCTGTCGCACTTCCTGTTCCCGCGCGTGGAGAAAGTGATGGACCGCGTCTGCCTGCTGCGGTCGCTGAAGAGCCACGAGCAGGTGCACTTCCGGGGGCAGTACTACGTGCAGACCGGGCGACAGATGAATCTGGCATTTGCCAAGGAGATACCGGCGATCGGGTCCGTGGTGGCGGCCGAGTTGGAAGGCCGGCGGCGGGAGTCCGACACGTTTCCGACCTACGTATCGTTCAACCTGGAGAAGGGCGCGGCGGGCGCGCTGGCGACCGGATTTCTGCCGGCGCGATATGCGGTGTTCGATATGAATCCGGAGCAGGCGTTGCAGGGGATGCGGCTGGACCGGAAGGCGGTGGAACTGGTGGAGGAGCGCTGGCGGCTGCTGGACGCACTGCGGAAGGCGGAGGCGCCGCGGATGGCGGGGTTCGGCTCCGAGATGAAGACCTATGAGAACTTCTCGGAGACGGCGCACCGGCTGATTGGCGATCCACGGTGGCCGCAGGCGTTTCAGATCGACGAAGCCGACCGAAAGCGATACGGGAATACTTCGGTGGGCCTGTCGTGCATACTGGCGCGGAACCTGCTGCGGCAGAGCGGGGGGACGCGCTACGTCCATGTGTGTCATCCGGGGTGGGACCATCATGTGCGGATCTGGGACCGGAGCGCGCCGTCGAACCACTACAAGCTGATCGAGGAGTTTGACCCGGCGTTTGCGAGCCTGCTGGAGGATCTGGCGGTGACACCGTCACCGGAGACGCCGGGGCGGACGCTGCTGGACGAGACGCTGGTGGTGGCGATGGGTGAGTTCGGCCGGACGACGGGCGATCTGAACCACATGAAGGGGAGGGACCACCACAACCCGTGCTTCCCTGCCCTGTTTGCGGGCGCCGGGGTGAAGGCCGGGCAGGTGCTGGGTGCGTCGGACAAAGACGGCACCAAATGCGTTGAGACGGGATGGAAGCACGGCAAGGAGCAGCCGCGGATTGAGAACGTGGTGGCGACGATCTACTCGGCGCTGGGGATCGACTGGGGCAAGAAGATTCAGAACCTGCCGTCGGGGCGGGACTACATCTACGTGGACCCGTTGGGGGCGAACGGCATCATCCCGACCGACGAGATCGCGACGATATACGGATGAGGGCGTGGGTGCTGGTGCCGGCCATGGTGCTGCTGGCGGCGCCGGCGGGGATGGTGTTTGTGCCGGGCGGCGAATTCCAGCGGGGGCGAACGCATGAAGATCCGGAGACGAAGGTGGCGTGGTATCCGAACCCGCTTCGGGACGACCTGCCGGTGCGGCCTGTGCATGTTTCGCCCTTCTACCTGGACGAACACGAGGTGACCACTGGCGAGTATGCGGCGTTTGTGCAGGCGACGGGGCACCGGACGCCGCCCGTGTGGGCCGAGGGCAAGGCGCCGGCGGGGAGGGAGGACCACCCGGTGGCGGATGTGAGTTGGGAAGACGCCGCCGCATATTGCGCGTGGCGAGGGAAGCGACTGCCGACCGAGGCGGAATGGGAGCGGGCGTGCCGGGGAATGGTGGACGGGCAGATCTACCCGTGGGGAGACCGGGCGCCGGGGAAAGGGGACGCGCGGTTCGATGGGTTGGAGGGGCCGGCGGCGGTGTGCAGCGTGCCGAAGTCGCGGGCGGGGTTGTGCGATATGGCAGGCAACGTGTGGGAATGGACGGCGGACTGGTACGGGAAAGACTACTATGCCGCGGCGCCGGCGCGCGACCCGAAGGGACCAGCGAAGGGGCTCTACCGGGTATTGCGCGGCGGTTCGTGGTTCGACAAGGCAGGCTTCCTGGCCTGTTCGTATCGCAGTTGGGCGAGGCCGGGAGAGCGGAGCCCGAACATCGGCTTCCGTTGCGCGAAGAGCTTCTAGGCCAGGGGTCCGCGGCCGAGCGGGGCATCGGCCGGAACGCCCTTCTTGGCGGCCTGGATCATGAGGAACTCGCCGACGTTTTCCGCCGTCACAAGGCCGACGAGTACGCCGCCGCGCAGGACCGGGATGGTCTGACAGTCACAGCCCTGGAGGGTGCGGAAGGCATCTTCGAGCATGTCGTGCGAATCGGCGGTGCGGACAGCGGTGCGCATGACTTCGGAGACGGGCGCGTTCTGCCGGGCGGCGAGGGCGGTGAACAGATCGGCACGGGTGAGAACGCCGACAACGGTGCCGTCGCGCTCGACGACGGGAAAGTCGTGCTGGGAGCCGGCGAGGATGAGGTTCACGGCATCGTCGAGGGTTTCACGCGGATCGAGGGTCTGAAAATAGGTCTGCATGGCGCGGATGACGGGGATGCCGCCGAGGGCGGATTTCATCTGGACCATGCTGGCTTCCTGGGCCGCGCCGATCCAGACGAACAGGGCGATGAAAATGAGAAATGGGTTGAGAAACATGCCGGCAAAGCCGAAGAACAGGGCCATGGCCTGGCCGATGTTGGCGGCCAGTTGGGTAGCGGCGGTGTATTCCATGCGGGTGGCCAGCAGCGCCCGGAGCACGCGGCCGCCGTCCATGGGGAAGGCAGGCAGGAGGTTGAAGGCGGCAAGGAAGAGATTGACGACGAAGAGGCGTTCGGCAAAGGGGCTGGTGGCGGGGTCGAGCTGATCGAAGGGCTGCCAGGCGCCGGTGACGGTGAGCCAGAGCAGGAGGGTCGCGGCGATGAGGACGTTGACGGCGGGCCCGGCCAAGGCAACGACTAGTTCCTGGCGCGGGTTGTCCGGCATCCGTTCGAGGCGGGCGACGCCGCCGATGGGAAGCAGGGTGATGTCGCGCGTTCCGATGCCGTACTGGCGGGCGGCGAGGGCGTGGCCGAGTTCGTGCAGGATGACGCAGCCAAACAGGGCGAGGGTAAACAGCACGCCGCCGATGATGCCGGGGGCGCCGTCGCCGGCCTTGGAGTGCAGCAGAGCAACCCAGGCGAGGATGAGAATGAAGGTGGCGTGAATCTTGATATCGATTCCCGCCACTCTGCCGAGCGTCCAGGACCATTGCATAGATTTGTCCCTCTACTGTATGCCGCCCGGGGCGCGACGTCTATGGCGGGGGTGGAATCAGGCGCGGCCGCGGAGGCGATCGAGCTCGCGGCGATTGCGTTTGGCGGGGCGGGGATCGCGGAAGTCCTGAAACTGGGGTTGGCTGCGGCGTTCCTCGGCGGCTTTGGCGCGGGCCTGGCGGCTCTGCTCGGTTTCGCGATAGAGCGACTGGGCGACGGCGGCAGGGCCGCGAATATCGCTGAGGGAAAGGACATCGACTTCAAAGTCACCGGCCTCGGTGCGGACGCGCAAGCGGTCACCGAGGCGCACCTCGCGGGCAGGCTTGGCGGGAATCCCGTTGGAGAGAATTCGGCCGAGATCGCAGGCCTTGGCCGAAAGCGCACGGGTCTTGAAAAAACGCGCCGCCCAGAGCCACTTGTCCATTCGCACGCCGTTCACGCTTTCATTGTCGCGCGGGATCGGGATGGGTTGCGTTAAATTAGGACGCATGGAAACGCCGGAGACCGACCGCCAACAGGTCACACTCCTGCTGGCGAGTTGGCGGGCAGGGGACGAGACGGCACCGGAGCGACTGGCGCCACTGGTTTATGACCACCTGAGAACACTGGCGTCGCGGCAGGTATCGCGGGAGCGGGACGGGCACACGCTCAACCCGACGGCGCTTGTCCACGAGGCTTATGTGCGAATGGCGGGAGCGGACATTCCGTTTCAAGACCGGTATCACTTCTATGCCGTAGCGGCGCGCACGATGCGAAGGGTGCTGGTGGACTACGCCCGCGGGGCAAACCGGGAACGGAGGGGTGGCGGGGCGCCAGTGATCCCGCTGGACGATTCGATCGCGGCGGTTAGAGAAGGCGCCGATGACATGATCCTATTGAACAGCGCGCTGGAAGAACTGGCCGCGATGGACGCGAACAAGGCGCTGGCGACGGACCTGGTGTACTTCGGCGGGTTGACGCAGGCTGAGGCGGCCGAGGCGATGGGGATCTCCGAGCAGGCCGTGTACCGGCACCTGCGGTTGGCGCGCGCGTGGCTATACCGCCGGATGACGGGCGGCACTGGGGACGATGCGTGACGAACGAGGAGTTCCGCCGCGCGGAAGCGCTTTTTGAATCGGCTTCGGCGCTGCCGGAACAGGATAGGGATGCGTACCTGCGGGGGCAGGAAGGAGAGAACGAGTCGGTAATCCGGATGGTGCGGGACCTGCTGGCCGCCGACGCCGCTTCGGGCAACTTTCTGGAAGCGGCGATTGGACGCGCGGCGGGGGAGACACTGGGGCAGTCGACCGATGACTCAGAAGAAGACGATCTCGACGACTATCGCTAA
>CAZWDD010000362.1:0-5580 GCA_964632345.1 uncultured Solibacteraceae bacterium
CTTCGGACCGCGTGTTTGAAATGACAAATAAATTGAGAGAATTTCCGCTGGAAATCTACTAAGTAGATGTAAGGCGCAACACTCCTCTCTCTCCCATTCGAATTCCAAAAGATTTCTGTTGCGATCGCCCGCCGCCCCTCCCAAGCGGCGGGCTCTTTTTTTGGGGCGTTTACTCCGGCGGCGGAAGTTGATAGGGGTAAGGCGTAGTTCATCTCTTAATGGGAGGCACTGATTCATGAAGACGATTCCACGGCGCAGTATCGTGACCGGGGCGCCGCTGTTGGTGAGCGCGCAGACGGCGTTCGGAACGCAGGCGAATTCGGCGGTGCGGTTCGGCGTGATTGGCACCGGGGGGCGGGGGCAGTATGTGGGGACGCTGATGACCAAGCACCCGAGTGCGCGGATCACGGCGGTGTGCGACCGGTATCCGGACCGGATTGACGCGGCGAAGACGAAGATTCCGGGCGCCGACCAGGCGAAGAGTTATCGGAACTATTCCGATCTGTTGAACGATCCGAACATCGACGCGGTGCTAATTGCGACACCGGTTTACCTGCATCCGGAGCACTTTGAAGCGGCGATACAGGCGAAGAAGCATATCTACTGCGAGAAGCCGGCAAGCGCGGACGTGGCGGGTTGTAAGCGAATGCTGAAGGCATGGGAGGGGCGGGACCCATCGAAACGGATCCAGTTCGGATTCCAGCAGCGGTTCAGCTCGCAGTATCTGAAGAGCCACAGCTACCTGATGAGCGGGAAGATCGGCGAGATGAAGCTGATGATGAGCTACTGGGTGCTGGGGTATCTGCCGCCGGTGACGGATTCGGGCGCGTACAAGGACCTGCCGCTGGAGGATCAGAAGATCCGGCGTTGGTCGAGTTGGAACGAGCTATCGGGCGGGCCGATTGTGGAGCAGGACTGCCACGGGCTGGACACGATCAACTGGTTTGCGAAGGACGCGCATCCGGTGAGCGCGGTGGGGCGGGGCGGGCTGCGGTATCCGCTGGCGTATGGGAACTGGGGGACGGACCATCACGACGTGATCTACCAGTATCCGGACGGGCTGGAGGGATGGCTGATTTCGATCAAGCACACGGCGGGGTACCGGGATGTGAAGGAGCAGTTCTTCGGATCGAAGGGGATGCTGGAGACGTCGCGGAGCTACATGAAGCTGCACGGGATGACGCCGGACGTGCGGTTCAAATCGGCCGACGATCTGAGGGATACGAGCCTGATGGAGAAAGAAGAGTCGAAGGCGGATATCACGAACGAGGCGACGATGGCGTTTTTCAAGGGCATTCTGGCCGGGGAGCGCTACGACATGACGAAGACCTCGATTGAGAGCACGCTGACGGCGATCCTGGGGCGGATGGCGATTGAGACGAAGCGGGAAGTGACGTGGGAGGAGATGTTGCGCTCCGCTTAGCGGATGTATTCGGGTGTGACGCCGCGGAGGCGTTTCCAGACGTTTTCGCAGACATCGAGGGTCGCCTGATCGAGGGGACCCTCGGTGCAGGCGGCGATGTTGGCGCTTAGGTGGCGCATCTGGGAGGCACCGAGGATGAGGCCGGTGGCGGTGGTGTGGTGGAGGATCCAGTTGAGGGCGAGGCTGACGAGGCTGCGGTGAGCCTCGGCGGCGGCGAAGGAGAGTTCCTCCACGGCGGCGAACTGTTCGTCGTACCAGTAGCGGTCGCGGTACATCTTGTTGCCGTCGAAGCGGCTGCCCTTGATGGCGGCTTCCGGGCGGTGCTTGGCGGTGAGGAGGCCGCCGGCCAGGGGGTTATAGACGAACGTGGAAACGCCATGGCGGGCGGACATGGGGAGGAGTTCGGCTTCGATATTTCGGGCCAGCAGATTGTACATGGGCTGGCAGATGTGGACGGGGACCCATCCGCGCGCGGCGGCCATGTGCTGCATGTCGAGGATCTGCCAGGCGGCGAAGTTGGAGACGGCGGGGTAGCGGACCTTGCCGGCTTTGACGAGAGAGTCAATGGCTTCGAGGGACTCTTCGATGGGGACGTCATGATCCTGCATGTGCATGTAGTAGACGTCGATGTAATCGGTACGGAGGCGGCGGAGAGAGGCGTCGCACTGTTTGAGAATAGCGGCGCGGGAGAGGCCCTGTTCATCGGGGCCATCGCCCATGCGGCCGCGGACCTTGGTGGCGAGGACGAACTTATCGCGGCGGCCTTCCATGGCCCTGGCCATGATCTCCTCGCTGCGGCCGGCGTTGTAGACGTTGGCGGTGTCGAAGAAGTTGATACCGCGGTCGAGGGCCATGTCGACCATGGCGAGGGAGCCGCCTTCATCGACCTGGGAGCCGAAGGTCATGGTGCCGAGGCAGAGGCGGGAGACGCGGAGGCCGGTGCCGGGAAGGGAAACGAGGTTCATTTCTGGAGTTGCTCCTCAATGGCTTTGGCGACGACGGCGGCGAGCTGAGCGGAGCCGTCCTTGTTGAAATGCACGTTGGCCTTGCCCTGGATCTCGGCCAGGCGGGGTTTGGCGAAGGCATATAGATCGACAACCGGGATCTTGTGCTTCTTCATGACGCGGCGGGCGGCGGCGTTGTAGGTGACCTCGTCGCCAGGGTGGCGAAGCGGGTTGAGCTTGCCCTCCGGGACGGGCGTGGTGGTGATGAACAAGAGGCGGGCCTTGGTTTTCTTCAGCCGGGCGGCGATGGTGTGGAGGTTCTTTTCGTACCGTTCGACGGAGACCTGATGCTTGCTGTCCTCCATGATTTTCAGATCGTGCAGGCCGAAGTTGAAGGTGATGACCTTCCACTTTTCCGTGCCGAGCCACTCTTCGAGTTTGGCCACGCCGTTATTGGTATGGGCGGCGTTGCCTTCGTGGTGTTTGACGGCGGCCTTGCCGTCGAGCAGGGTGGTGACGGCGGGGGTGTAGCCGATGGAGATGGAGTCGCCGATGATGAGCACGGGCGGTGGGCCGGCGGCGAGGGCGAGGGCGGCGGTGCCGAGGAGGGTCAGCAGAAATCGCATGGATTGATCCTACTTCGCTTTGAAGAGCGTGCGCCAGGCGAGCCAGGCGGCGATGGTTTTGCCGTCGACGATGCTGCCGTCCCTGATCATGGCGTTCATCTCTTTCGGCGTGAACCAGCGGGTCTCGATGCGCTCGTCCTCCATGAAATTCGTCTTGCCGGCTTTGAGTTCCTGGGCGACGTAGATGTGCATTTTTTCGGCGAGGAAGCCGGGGCTCATGTAGAGGCCGAAGAGCTTGGTCCACTTTTTGGCGGAGAGGCCGGTTTCCTCCTTCAACTCGCGTTTGGCGGCCTGGAGCGGGGTTTCGCCTTCGTCGAGGCGGCCGGCGGGGATCTCCCAGAGATAGTCGCCGGCGGGGAGGCGGAACTGGCGGGCGAGCAGGACGCGGCCCTTTTCATCGACGGGCATGACGACGGCGGAGCCGATGTGCTGGATGATGGCGCGGCGGATTTCAAAGCCCTCGGGATCGATGGCCTTGTCCATGGTGACCCAGAAGATGGGAGTGCGGAGGAGTTCTTCGCTTTCGGTGATTTTCATGATGCCTTTCGGAGGGCGCCGCGGAATGCGGCATAGGGGAGAGTGTTGAGCACGTCGGAGGCGGTGAGCCATCCGCGGCGGGCCATGCGGACGCCGAACTGCATGTTGGCCATGTGTTTGGGGTGGTGGGCGTCGGTGGAGATGGTGAAGCGGCAGCCCTTTGCCTTGGCGATGCGGATAAGGGAAGCGTGGAGGTCGAGGCGTTCAGGGCTGGCGTTGATCTCCATGGCGACGCCGCGGCGGGCGGCGTCGGCGGCGATGGTTTCAAAGTTGTAGACGAAGGCGTCGCGGTGGAGGAGGACGCGGCCGGTGGGGTGGCCGATGATTTTGACGTGGGGGTTCTCCAGGCAGCGGAGGTAGCGGTCTGTCATCTCCTCGGAAGAGAGATTCATGTAGCTGTGGACGCTGGCGATGACGAGGTCGAGCGAGGCGAGGGCGTCGTCGTGGAGGTCCATGCGGCCGTCCTTGAGGATGTCGCACTCGATGCCGGAGAGGACGCGAATGCCGAGGGCGTCGTGATCGAGGGCGTTGACGCGCTGAGCGAAGGCGAGGACGCGTTCCTCGTTGAGGCCGTTGGCCATGGCGAGGGCTTTGGAGTGATCGGTGATGGCGAGATAAGAGTAGCCGTGGCCGCGGGCGGTTTCGGCCATCTCTTCGAGGGAGGCGCGGCCGTCGGATTCGCGGGTGTGCATGTGGAGGTCGGCGCGGATGTCTTCGAGGGTGAGAAGGGCGGGGAGTTCGTTGCGTTCAGCGGCTTCGATTTCGCCCTGGTTTTCTCGGAGTTCGGGGGGGATCCAGGCAAGGCCGAGTTTGGCGTAGATCTCCTCTTCGGTAGCGGCGGCGACGAGTTCGTTGCCCTCGACGGTGAAGAGGCCATATTCGTTGAGAGTGAGGCCCATGCGGAGGGCGCGCTGGCGGAGGGCGACGTTGTGCTCCTTGGAGCCGGTGAAGTACTGAAGCGCGGCGCCGAACTGGGAGGCGGGGAGGGCGCGGACGTCGACCTGGATACCTTCGATGCCGAAGCGGCCGCTGGCTGTGTTGGCGCCTTTGGCGAGGAGTTCGTGGAGTTTGGGATGGGTGGCGAAGGCGTCGAGAGCGGCTTCGGGGGCGGGGCCGGTGACGAGGAGATCGAGATCGCCGACGATATCCTTGGCGCGGCGGAAGGAGCCGGCGGGGGTGACCTGGGTGACGCCGTCAACGGCGGAGAGGAAGGCGGTGAGTTCGGCGGCGGTCTGGGCGGCGAAGTTGAGCAGGAAGCGGCCGGCGGATTTGCGGTACTGTTCGATGCCGCGGAGGATTTTCTCTTCGAGCTTGGCACCGAGGCGGGGGAGGATGCGGATCTTCTGCTCTTCGGCGAGGCGCTTGAGGTCGTCGAGGGTGGAGATGCGGAACTCGGCGATGAGGAGGGCGATGGTCTTGGGGCCGAGGCCCTGGATGTGGAGCATTTCCAGGGCGGTGGGCGGATACTTTTCGAGGAGCTCGTCACGCTTGGTGAAAGAGCCGCGCTGGTCGAGTTCGGCGAGGACCGTGGCGATACCCTTGCCGATGCCGGGAATATCGGTGATTTTGCGGGAGGGGTCGTGGAGAATGGAGGCGATGCGTTCGGGATAGCCTTCGATGACGGAGGCGGCGTTGCGGAAGGAGCGGATGCGGAAGCCGTCCTCGGCGGCGATCTCCATCAGGTCCGCGGTTTCGGCCAGGAGACGGGCGATTTCGATGTTCTCCATGCGTGTTCTTACCATCATAGGCGCTGTGATAAAGTAAGGCCTTTATGACGCGGAAATTGCTAGTGATGGGACTTGTTTCGGCGGCGGTGGCGTTGGTGTGGGCGCAGGCGCAGAAGAAGGGCGGCGATGGGCGCTGGCATCAGACGCTGGGGTATTCGGACACGCCGGTGATTCCGGAGCAGAACTGGAAGGTGCACGATATTGACCGTCCGCGGCCGCGGCAGATCACGCCTGGGGCGATGCCGACGAATCCGCCGTCGGATGCGATAGTCCTTTTCGACGGGAAGAACACGGACCAGTGGACTTTTCGCGGGAAGCGGGAT
>CAZWDD010000363.1:0-5569 GCA_964632345.1 uncultured Solibacteraceae bacterium
TCACGGCGGACACCTCCGCAATGCCGCCGTTCAGCCACATGGCCGTGTCAATGCAATGCGCCAGCAGGTCACCCGTGACCCCGCTGCCGGCCACCTTCACGTCGAGGCGCCACAGCCCTTCCCCGCCCTGCGGCAGGTCCGCCGAAATCGTCCAATCCTGAAGGAATTTGGCGCGGTAGTGGAAGATGCGACCCAGCCGGCCTTCGTCGATCAACTGCTTGGCCATGGTGACGGCCGGCACGCGCCGGTAGTTGTACCAGACCATGTTCGGCACGCCGGCCTTTTCGACGGCCTCGACGATGGCCTCCGATTCGGCGGCGTTACGGCCGAGCGGCTTTTCGCACATCACCATCTTGCCGGCCCTCGCGGCGGCAATGGCGATCTCGGCGTGGGTGTCGTTGGGGCTCGCGATGTCGATCAGGTCGATCTCCGGCGAGTCCACCACTTTGCGCCAGTCGGTTTCGACGTTCGCATAGCCCCACTTCTCCGCGAACGCCCCAGCGCGTTCCTGATTGCGGGCGCACACCGTGTGCAGCACCGGCTCAAAAGGAACATCAAAGAAGTTCGTCACCTTCCGGAACGCATTCGAATGGGTGCGCCCCATGAACCCATAACCGATCAGTCCAACTCGAAGTTTCTTCATAAATCAGTTCCACCCATGCGCGTCGCGCACTGCAATCATCGCCTGCAAAACGTCCCGCCAGGTCTGCGGGTTCAGCATGACGTCATTTGAGAACATGCAGCCATCCCAGCAGATATGCTGGACGGCGCGGGTCAGGTTGCCGGCGTCATCACGCAGCCATGCGCCGGAATCCCTGACGATGTCGAGCTTGCCATTCGGATCGAACGGCTGACAGTGGCGTCCGGTCTTGTCGTGAGAGCCGGCGCCCTTCACGGTCCCGTCGTTCTGCGCGACATGGAAGTCGATCATCCACGGCCGGAGCGCGCGCGCCATGGCCTTGTAGGCGGAGGCAAGCGTCTCGTTGTCCGAGGGGTCCCAATTCTCCGGGAGCAGTCGATCCTCCGGCGCGTTGTAGCCCATGGTGAACAGCATGGTGTGCGCCATATCGGCCTGGAACCCCAGCGTATCCGGACGGCCCACCATTTCCAACAGCTTCACATTCTGCCGCCAGCTGTGCATCCCTGCCCAGCAGATCTCGCCCTCGGCCGCGAGCCTTTCTCCATATTCTTCGGCGATGTTGCAGGCTTTGCTGAAGGTATCGGCGATGCGGCGCGTGCCGGCTTCGGGATCGGCGAGCCAGTCGTGCGGCCCGGTGGCGGAATCAATCCGCACGACGCCGTACTGGCGGATGCCGAGGTCCTTCAACTTCTTTCCGATCCGGCAGGCCTTGCGCACCTGCGTCAGGAACTTCGCCTGTTCCTCGTCGTCGCCCATCGCGGATCCGCCGCCGGTCGGGCCCCATACCGGAGCCACCAGTGAGCCCACACGCAGACCGCGCCCGCCAATGTCATCGGCGAGCCGCTTCAGGTCGTCATCACTGGCATCGATATCGGTATGCGGCAGGGACAGGAACAGGTCGACCCCGTCAAACTTCACGCCGTCCACTTCGGCAGCGCACGTCAGGTCCAGCATCTGCTCCAACGAAATGGGCGGTTCGGAATCCGGCCCTTTACCCACCAGGCCGGGCCACATGGCATTGTGCAGCGCGGGAAAAGCATTCTTTGTGCTCATCAGATTTCCTCGCAAGTCAGCATACAACAGGTCCTAAAAGAACGACGTGATCGCCCGCCTGGCGTGCGCGATATCCTCGTCCGTGTGCGCCGTACCGAGGAAGGCCGCCTCAAACTGCGACGGGGGGAAATACACGCCGTTTTCCAACAGATGATGGAAGAAGCGGCCGAACCGTGCCGTGTCGCTGGTCTTGGCCGTCTCATAATCCGTTACCGGCGTCTTCGTGAAGAACAGCGTGAACATCGACCCCACGCGGTTCACCGTCACCTCATCCGGGAGTCCGGTGCACAGGGCCGCCGCCTTGGCTTCCAGGCGGTCATACAACGCCGGATTCCCTCGAATATGCCGCAGCATGGCGAGCCCGGCGCTTACCGCCAGCGGATTACCCGAAAGCGTTCCAGCCTGGTAGACATTGCCCACCGGCGCCACCCGCTGCATGATTTCCTTGCGCCCGCCGTAAGCACCGATCGGCAGTCCGCCGCCGATCACCTTGCCGAACGTCGACAGGTCCGGGCGGATGCCGAACAGCTCTTGCGCGCCGCCTCTGGCAACACGGAACCCGGTCATCACCTCATCGAAAATCAACAGCGCCCCGTACTTCTTCGTCAGTTCGACCAGCGCCTGGCGGAACGCCGGTTCCGGCAGCACACAGCCCATGTTGCCGACCACCGGTTCCAGAATCACCGCGGCGACATCGGCGCCATGCGTGGCGAAGGCCTGTTCCAGTGCCGGCACATCGTTATATGGAAGGGCCATCGTGGTATCGGCAAACGCCTTCGGCACTCCGGCTGTATCGGCAATTCCGAGCGTGGCCATCCCGCTGCCCGCCTTAACGAGCAGTGAATCCACGTGGCCGTGGTAACAGCCCTCGAACTTGATGGTGAGCGTGCGGCCGGTGAACCCGCGCGCCACGCGCAGGGCCGACATGGTCGCTTCCGTGCCGGAGTTGACGAGCCGGATCATCTCCATCGACGGCACGGCATCGCGGATCTCCTCGGCGAGCTCGATTTCGCGCTCGGTGGGCGCGCCGAAGCTGGTTCCGATCGTCAGTGCGTCCTCGATCGCCGCGAGAATCTCGGGGTGCCGGTGGCCGAGCAGCATGGGCCCCCAGGAGCCGATAAAGTCAATGTACTCGTTGCCGTCCACATCCCACAGCCGCGAGCCGTTGGCCCTGGCCATAAAACGCGGCGTTCCGCCCACACTGCGGAACGCACGCACGGGCGAGTTCACACCGCCTGGAACCAACTCCTGCCCGCGGGCCAGCAATTCTTCTGATCGAGTCGTTTTCATTCCATTCCTTCGCTGACGATCCGGCGCAGAAAGACGTTCGCGCCGATCTCGGTCAATGTCATTTGCAGGTTTTCTTTGATCTGCGTTCGCAGTTCATGATACGGCATCGTCCCGGCAAACAAGGCCTGCAGGATGCCATGCAGGCGGCGGCTCCGGCGGACGAACTGGATCAGCCGCGCGGTGTTCGAACCGAACAGGTAGCGGCCCTTGAACAGACGCGGCGCGAGCGTGGCCGCGTACGCCAGGTCGAGCCCGAACTCCTCATTAACGGCCGCGGCGTAACGGTCCGTCGTTCCATCGACGACGCACTCGGCCGCCAGTTCCCCCGAACGCATCGCGAAGTAGATCCCCTCGCCGGTCACCGGGTCCACCAACCCAGCGGCATCGCCGGCAGCCAGCCAACCGTCGCCCGCCAACCGGTTCCTTCCCCAGGAGCCGCTGTCCAAAGATGGCAGCATGTGGGCGTAGAACCGGGAGCCGGCAAGGTCGAGATGGCGCTGCACCATGTATGCCTCCAGCCGTTTCCGCATGGCCGCACCGGATTCACTCTTTCCGCAGATCCCCACGGAAAGATGATCCTTACGCGGAAACACCCAGATGTAGCCTTCGTAGCCGGAGAAGAATTCGATATCGACGTGCCCCTGCTCTCGCGGCACGTAGTAGCCCAGGGCGGTCATGGCGTCGGCCGGGCAGAACGCCGTCCCCATCTCCCGGAGGGGATTCCGCGCGCCCATTGCCACAATGGCGAAGTCGGCAGCATATTCGCGCTGTGGGGTTCGTACGCGCCAACCTTCCCCGGCGCGACTCACGCCGACGACCCGTTCCCGCCGGAGTTCGGCGCCGGCGTCTTGCGCCCTGTCGAGAAGCAATTGGTTCAACTCGCGCCGAGAGAAGATCAACATCGGTTTATCGAGAGTCAACCGCGCGGCCCCCGCCTCTTCGCTGTGCAGGCAAGTGCGCGAGATGGATCGATGAAGCCCGCTATCCAGCAGATACGGATAACGTTGGTAGGCCTTGAAAGTCACGCCACCGCCGCAGGGCTTCTCCCACGCCAGTTTTTCATCGAAGAGAACGGCGCGGATGCCGCCCTCGGCCAAACGCCGCGCTGCCATGGCGCCGGCCGGGCCGCCGCCCAGAACGGCGACCGTCTTCACGGATGGGCCTTGGGGTTGGACGGAGCATGCACTGCCCCGCCACCTGCGCCTCCCACAGGCGGGTGACCAGCGGGCATGTCACCGCCCATCGGCGCCGTGGCTCCCCCATGAGGATTCGCCGCCGGGGCCTTCACTACCCACTTGTTGCCTTCCATCACCAGCGCATAGTTCATCTGAATGCCCGCGCCACCACCTTCCTTCGGCGACACGGAAACGACGGCGTCGGCTTCCTTGTCACGGAAATTGACCGACACTACTTCGATCTTCATTGACTGCGCCAGCATGTCCGATCGCTTCCCCAGATGATCCAAAATCGCTTGGCGGACCACTTCCTGGTTTTGCGGGGCCTTGGCACAGCCAGCCAGCACCAGCGTCAAAAGGAGAACGAGTCTTGTACCCACAACCGGATTATACCGCCCGCCCCCGGGGGGATTAGAGCCCACCGGCGTCGAGCGGGCGCGCTAGCGGACGTCCTGCGCTGCCAGAAGCAGACTTTCCAACGCGGATGCCGCCAGCCAGCCGGACTCCAGCGCGTCGTAGTACTCATCCCAAAGGGCAAAGTACTCGCGTTGCGCCGTGAGCAGTTTTGGATACTCCGCCTGCATCGTCCGAAAATTCCGCTGGTACATCTGATAGGCCTGGCGCGCGGCCGGAATCATTTCGTTCCGGTAGCGAGCCGCTGTCAAGCGTGCGCTTTCGTAGCGCTGCCACGCCTCGGCGAACCGGCGCTGCAACGCCCGCTCAGTCCGTTCCGATTCGAGGCGCATCTTCTCCACGCCCGCCCGGGCCGTCCGCAGATTTCCCTGCTGACGGTTGAAGATCGGGATTTCGACGCCAATGTCAAAAATCCCTTCGACACCGACCGGCCGCCCCTTCGGCACATCCCCATCCTCGCGATTATTGCGGAGCCCGCCCCGCAGCTGCAGATTCGGCACTCGCGCCGCCTTGGCCTCTCGAACCGCAAGCTCCGCCTTGACGCGCTCCGTTACTGCCATCCGAACCTCCGGACTCTGCTCCCGAATCCGGGCCCACACCGACTCGCGGTCCAGTCGCGGCAGTTCGTCCAGGTCTCCCGCCAATGGCTGGCGTTCCATGCGGTCCTCATTCAACAGCGAAGCGAGTTCCAGCCAGGACCGGCCCTCCAACTGTTCGGCCTCCAGGAGCCGTACGGCCGCGCGCTGCGCCTCCACCTCCGCCATCCGCACATCGGGTTCATCCAGAATGCCGACGTTTCGAAGCTCCCTGGCGATTCGCGCCGAATCTTCGGCGTTCCCCAGCAGATCCTTCCTTGTTTTCACTCGTTCAACGGCCGCCAGTGTTGTATAGAAGTTGCCCATCAGGTTCCCGCGCACCCGTAACCGCCACGCCTCGCGCATAGCCTTTGCCTGCTCTATCTCCTGGTCCGCCATGCGGCGTGCGATTCCAAGCTTGC
>CAZWDD010000364.1:0-5553 GCA_964632345.1 uncultured Solibacteraceae bacterium
AGCACAGCAAGGCCGTGAAGGGCTCGCGGGTGCACATACTGGGCGTGGCGTATAAGAAGAATATCGACGACGTGCGGGAGTCGCCGGCGTTGGACATCATCCACCTGCTGCAGCAGCGGGGGGCGACGGTGAGCTACAGCGATCCGTACGTGGGCGACCTGCGGCACGAAGGGCAGGAGATGGAAGCGATTCCGGTGGCCGAAGGCTGCCGGGCGGCGGACTGCGTGGTGGTGGTGACGGATCACCGGGATTTTGAATATCCGGCGGTGCTGGAGATGTCGAAACTGATCGTGGACACGCGGAATGCAATGAAGGGACTGCAGTCGGAGAAGATCGTCCGGCTGTAGCGCGCGAACGGGCTAGGAGCGGCGTGTGAAGACGAACACGCCGAAGCAGTGGGGAGCGGTGTTGTCGCCCGCCTCCAGTGGATCGAAGAAGCGGAAATACCTCGACATGGCGGCGGAAATGCGGGCGCAGAAATCCTGGGGCCAGTTCATGCAGTGGTAGATGTAATCGGCAAAGAAGCGTTCAAAGTGGTGGATGCGGTTGTGCTGGTTGGATTCGACGCTGAGGGTGAAGCGCCAGTTGGGGAAGGAGGCAAGGTCGAAGCCGGCGTCGCGGCCGGAGATGTGGAGCTCCTCGGGGCGGAAGAGGTGTTTGTCCTCGTCCTCGGATTTGTCGACGTCGCGGCGGCCGTAGAACTGCATGGTGGCGCTGAAGTGGGCGATGCGGTCGAGTTCTTCCGGTGAACAGGGAGAGCCGGCGGCGGCGAGGGAATCGGGAATGAACTGGGCGAGGAAGCCCATCATGATGTAGCCCTCGTAGAAAGGTTCCTCGCAGATCAGGAGGCCGCCGGGAGGAAGAAGGGCAGCGCAGCGGCGAAGGAAGGCGGGGACATCGGTGATGTGGTGGAGGACGCTGCGCATGAGGATGGTGGAGACGGAGCCGGGGGGGAGGAGATCGACGTCCTCGGCGCGGAGCATGGCGCAGTCGACACGGGCGGCGCGGACGATGTCGGGGGAGAGGCGGCCGCGGGTGGCGCGGACGAAGGCGGGGGAGGGGTCGGTGCAGAGCAGGTGGGCGAACTCGGGGCGGGAGGCGAGAGACGCCGACAGCCAGCCGGAGCCGCAGCCGACCTCGAGGAGGGGGAGATCGGGCCGGCCGCCCTGGGCGAGGAGGAAGGCGAGCACGTTGGCGCCCTCCTGGTGGAGGAACTCCGGGGTGCAGATAGAGTCGGGGCGGAGCTGGTCGTAGAGCTCCTCGGGATGCTGAAAGTCCCTGGGAGTGGAGATCTGATAGACCCCGCCGGCAGTGGGGAGAGTGGCGAGGAATTGAGAGAGAGCATCCGGCATGTTAATGATCATGCCACGCGGGCGCTGGCATACAATCATCGCTATGCGATTTTCCGCACTTGTACTGTTACTGACGACGATGGCCGCGTGGCCGCAGGGACTGGACCGGGGGAAGCTGGCCGGGATTGCGCCGCGGATGAAGGAGTTCGTGGATGCGGGGAAGGCGGCCGGGGTGGTGACGCTGGTGGCGCACAAGGGAGAGGTGGCGCACTTCGAGGCGACGGGCTACACAGACCTGGAGACGCGGCAGCCGATGACGAAGGAGAACATCTTCCAACTGCACTCGATGACCAAGCCGATTGTGGCGCTGGCGGCGATGCAGCTGGTGGAAGAGGGGCGGCTGTCGCTGACCGATCCGGTGGAGAAGCATCTGCCGGAGTTCCGGGGGCAGATGGTGGTGGCGGCGGCGCATGCGGACGGGAGCAAGCTGTTGCGGAAGCCGTCGCGGCTGATCACGGTGCGGGACCTGATGACGCACACGTCGGGGATGATGCTGAACCCGCCGGCGGGAATCGGGGAGTTGCACGGGGCGCTGCACAAGTCGCTGGCCGATGTGGCGCTGGTGCTGTCGCAGCAGCCGCTGGAGTTTGAGCCGGGGACGAAGTGGCAGTATTCGAATACGGGGATCGCGGCGCTGGCGCGGATTGTGGAGGTGATCAGCGGGCAGACGCTGGAGGTGTACATGGCGCGGCGGATTTTCGAGCCGCTGGGGATGAAGGACACCTACTTCTTTCCGCCGAAGGAGAAGTGGAACCGGATGCCGACGGCCTACATCCTGCGGGACGGGAAGCCGGAGAAGTATACGAGCGACCCGCTGGGCGAAGGGAAGATGAAGTTCCGGGACGGGGCGAAGTATTCGCTGCCGGAGGGTGGGCTGTACTCAACGGCGGCGGATCTGCTGGCGCTGTATAAAGCGATTCTGAATGGGGGGAAGCACGGGAACTTCCGGCTGTTGAGCGCGGCGGGGCTGCGGCTGATGCAGATGAATCACACGGGGGAGATGCGGACGAGCCAGCCGGGCGCGGGGTGGGGGCTGGGGTGGTTCGTGATGCGGGAGGGGGCGCCGCAGGCGATGCCGGCCGGGACGTTCGGGCACGGCGGGCGGTACGGCACCTACTGCTTTCTGGACCCGGTGAACGACCTGATCGGGATCTTCCTGATCCACCGCGAGGGGGGCAGCGACGAGCGGCAGGCGTTTGTGCAGATGACGTATTCGGCGCTGTAGGCCGAAGTCAGGCCTTTTTTCGGGCAGGCCGGGCGGGGGCCTTGCGGGCCGGGGAGGGGTCAGCGACGGGAACGATGCCGAAGTCGCGGCGGACGGGGACGAGGGAGTTGGAGGCGGCGGGCTGGGGGCGGGAGTGGTGGGCGAGTTCTTCGTTGAGGGAGACGACGAACTGTTCAATCTGCCGCTGCATCTCCTCCATTTTTTCGCGCATGTTGAGGATGATTTCGACGCCGGCGAGGTTGACGCCGAGTTCGCGGGTGAGCTTGAGGATGACTTCGAGGCGTTCGAGATCCTCATCGGTGTAGAGGCGGGTGTTGCCGTCGCTGCGGCTGGGCTTGAGGAGGCCTTCGCGCTCGTAGAGGCGGAGGGTCTGGGGGTGGAGGTCGTACTGCATCGCGACGGCCGAGATCATGTACGCGGCTTTGGAACGCTTCGCCATGGTTCTCCTTTTATACCTTGCTCCACATGTCGGCGCGGGGATCCTCGGGGTGAAGTTCGGCGAGTTCGCGGAGGAGTTCGCGGGTGCGTTCGTCGTTGGCCTTGGGGGGCTGGACGGCGATGCGGACGATCTGGTCGCCGCGGGTCTCCTTGCGGGCGTTGAGGACGCCTTTTTCGCGGAGGCGGAACTTCTGGCCGTTCTGGGTGCCCATGGGGATCTTGAGGATAGCGCGGCCGTCGATGGTGGGGACTTCGATTTTGGCGCCGAGAGCGGCTTCGGGAACCGAGACGGGGACGGTGATTTCGATGTTGTCGCCCTCGCGCTCGAAGAAGGGGTGCTCATCGACGCGGATGTTGATATAGAGATCGCCGGCGGGGCCGCCGCCGGAGCCGGCGTTGCCCTTGCCGGCCACGCGGAGGCGGGTGCCGGTGGAGACGCCGGCGGGGATGCGGGTTTCGACGAAGTCCATGCGGGGCATGCGGCCTTCGCCCTTGCAGGCAGCGCAGGCGCTGTGGAGCTTACCGGCGCCGTTGCAGCGGGGGCAGCTGAGGGTGAAACGCATGGCGCCGGCCATCTGGTTGACGTTGCCGGAGCCGGAACACTCCGGACAGGTGACGGGGCCGCCAGAGCCATGGCCGGTGCCGCGGCAGGTGGCACAGGCGTCCTGGCGGGAGATGTTGATGCGGGCCTGGGTGCCTTTGATGGACTGCCAGAAGTCGATGTGGAGGGTGTATTCGAGGTCGCTGCCCTTTTCGGGGCCGGCGCCCTGGGGGGGCTGCTGGCCTTTCTGGCCGAAGAACTGGCTGAAGATATCGCGGAAGCCGCCGCCGCCGGCACCGCCGCCGGGGAAGCCTTCGTTGGGCTGACGGCGGCGTCCACCGCCCCCGCCGGCGTTCTGCTGGTTGAGGAAGTCGGAGAAGTCGAACCCGCCGAAGCCCATACCGGGGCCGCCCTGTCCGTAGGGGTTGCCGGCGCCGGGGAAACCGCTGTCGGAGTAGAAGCCGACCTGGTCGTACATCTTGCGCTTCTTCTCGTCGCCGAGAATGTCGTTGGCCTCCGAGACGGATTTGAACTTTTCTTCGGCGGCCTTATCGCCCGGGTTCAGGTCGGGATGATACTTGCGGGCGAGGCGGCGGTAGGCCTTGCGGATGTCGTCCGGCGAGGCATCGCGGCTGACGCCGAGGGTTTCGTAATAGTCCTTCCGCTGGGCCATGGGTGAGTTCCTGAGCAAGAGGAAGCCGGGGCCGCGGGACGGCCCCGGACTTCTTCCGGAGTGTTACTTTTTGTCGTCGACGTCGACAAACTCGGCGTCGACCACGTCGTCCTTCTTCGCTCCGGCATCGGGACCGGGAGGCGGAGCGCCTGCGCCGGCGTCCGGCCCAGGACCGGGGGCGCCGGACTGAGCGGACTTGTACATGACCTCGGCGAGCTTGTGGCTGGAGGCGGTGAGCTTGTCGATGGCGGCGTTAATGCCTTCGAGCGAGCCCTCATCGCGCGCCTTCTTGGCGCTTTCGAGAGCCTCTTCGACGGCCTTGGCTTCGTCGGCGCTGACCTTGTCGCGGTGGTCCTTGAGGGTCTTTTCGACGCTGTAGATGAGGCCGTCGATGCGGTTGCGGGCCTCGACGGAGTCCTTGCGCTTCTGGTCGGCGGAGGCGTTCTCCTTGGCTTCGCGGGCCATCTTATCCACCTCATCCTTGCTGAGGCCGGACGAGGAGGTGATGGTGATCTTCTGCTCGTTGTTGGTGGCCTTGTCCTTGGCGGTGACGTTGAGGATGCCGTTGGCGTCGATGTCGAAGGTGACTTCGATCTGCGGCACGCCGCGGGGGGCGGGGGGGATGTTGGCGAGCTGGAAGACGCCGAGGAGCCGGTTGTCGGCGGCCATGGCGCGTTCGCCCTGGAAGACCTTGATTTCCACCGACGGCTGGCTGTCGGAGGCGGTGGAGAAGGTCTCGCTGCGGCGGGTGGGAATCGTGGTGTTCGATTCGATCATCTTGGTGAAGACGCCGCCGAGGGTCTCGATGCCGAGCGAGAGGGGGGTGACGTCGAGCAGGAGGACGTCCTTGACCTCGCCGCCGAGGACACCGCCCTGGACGGCCGCACCGACGGCGACGACTTCGTCGGGGTTGACGGTGCGGTTGGGCTCCTTGCCGAACAGCTCGCGGACCATCTGCTGCACCTTGGGGATGCGGGTGGAGCCGCCGACGAGCACGACCTCATCGATCTGCGACGGGGTGAGCTTGGCGTTGGACATAGCGCGCTTGCAGGGCTCCTGCGCGCGGTTAAGAATGTCCTCGATCATCTGCTCAAAGCGCATGCGGGTGAGCTTGGTGACGAGGTGCTTGGGCCCGGTGGCGTCGGCGGTGATGAAGGGGAGGTTGATTTCGGTTTCGAGGAGGGTGGAGAGCTCGATCTTGGCCTTTTCGGCGGCTTCCTTGAGCCGCTGCATGGCCATGTTGTCGTTGGACAGATAGATGCCGTTTTCCTTCTTGAACTCGGCGATGATCCACTCCATCAGGCGGTCGTCGATGTTATCGCCG
>CAZWDD010000365.1:0-5553 GCA_964632345.1 uncultured Solibacteraceae bacterium
ACCACGAAGTTGGTCGATATCGTGCCCGTCATGTTCGGTACCCGGACTTTGAAGGCCGATGCCACCCCGGCTACCACCAGGAACACGCCCAGCCGCACCGGATCCCGGTCGTCCCATCGGTCCAGACCGACGGCCAGCAATCCCAGTGCCGCCAGCGCCAGCGTGTCCACAAACACCTGCAGCCGTACCGGAACACTCTTTCCCGGTCCCGGTGCAACCGTTGCCGCCGGCCGCGTCGCCACTCGGCGGAAGAACGCGACCAGCACCAGCACGGCCGATCCCGCCAGCCAACCCTCCCGGCCGCCGCTCTGGATCACGCCCAGCGCCACGGCTCCAGTCAGGTAGTACACGAAGTTCCACCGGAACCCCGCCGCCAGCACGCTTGCCAGCCGCTCGCTCTGCGCCAGGCCCTGCCGCCCGGCCGCCAGCAGCGTATGCGCCGCGAAGTACTGCGCCGTCACCAGGCTAAACAAGGCCGGGTAATACGCTACCTGCTCCCGGGCATTCTCCAGCACCAGCACGCTGCTCCCGGCACTCACCGCCGCATTCGCCATCGCGAATCCAGCTCCGGCCAAGCCACTCCTTCCGGCCAGCGCCCCGGCCGCCGCGGCAAGCACCGCCGCCGCCAGCACCTCCGGCCCGCTGAACCAGTTCATCCCGGCCAGCACCGCCAGCATTCCCAGCGCTCCGCCGCCCGTCCATCCCGCCGCCCGGCCCGTGCCAGGCAACGAGACGCAACTCAACGCCGCGCTCAACAGCGCATAACCAATCCATGCTCCAACGTTTGGACAGTCCCAGTGGACCGAGCCCCAGTACAGAAAACCGAGACCTGGCGCCACCACTGCCGCTTCGTACCAGCGTAGTGTCGTCCTCATACGATTCACTTTCGTATCGGCTGGGTCTCTAAATTAGTATTCCGTGCTCACCGGAGCAACCGAGTCGCCCCAGAGAATCGAATCTCCCCAAAGAATTCCGTCACCCCACAGGATGCTGTCGCCCCACAACACACTGTCCCCCCACAACACACTGTCACCCCACAACACGCTGTAGCCAGCAATCGCCGTATCGCCCCACGCCTTCCCGAAGGTCCGCAGCACTGTGTTCGCATTCGCGTTCACGTTGCCATACAACGTCGTTCCGTGCATCGTCCAGTTCGTCTGGGCAGCCGCCGGCATCCCCGGCGCATTCGCCAGCAGCGTGTAGCTGCCGCTCCGCGTCATCACCGGCGAAGCCGCTCCGATCATCGTCACCCACGTGTCTTCCAGCGCGTACCAGGTGTCCAGATACCCCGCCCCCGTAGTCGCCAGATCATAGTAAACCGTCAGCGCCGACGTCGCCCCTGCCACCTGATACGTCGTCTTGAACGGAAAATCCTGCGTCGCCGTCCGCATCAGCCGCGACTTCACTTGCCCCGGCGTCAACGCCGGCTGCTTCTGCATCACCAGCGCCGCTGCCCCCGCCACGATCGGCGCCGCCATCGACGTTCCCGAGAACGAAATGTACTGCCCCGCCGGATATCCATTCCCCAGCAGATTCCCCGGCAGCAACTGCGCCAGACGCGATCCCTGCACATTCGCCGCGCCAATCCCGTTACCAGGCGCCACCAGGTCCGGCTTCACCACCCGGTCCACCGCCGTCGGTCCGCGCCCCGAATACGACGCCAGCACATGATTCCAGGGATCCGGGTTGTTCTGCATGTTCATCGCACCCACCGTCAGCACCAGCGGATGATTCCCCGGCGACGTCACCGACCCGGTCCCGTTCAGCCCGTTCAGCGTGTTCCGCCCGTAGTTCCCCGACGACGCCACCACCAGAATCCCCGCGTTCGTCGCCGCCTCCACCGCTTTCGTCAACGGGTCCACCGTGTAGCTCTCCCGTATCGGCCGCCCCAGCGACAGGTTGATGATCCGGATATTGAAGTTCGCCTTCAATTGAATCGCCCGGTTAATCGCCGCGATCACCGCCGAATCCGTCCCCGCTCCAAAGCTGTTCAGCACACGGAAGTTGATGATATTCGCCTCCGGCGCGATCCCCGTCATCTTCGCCAGCGACGCGCTCGTCCCCGTGCACTTCCCGTTCCCCGCTATGATCGACGCCACGTGCGTCCCGTGCCCGTAGGCGTCCGCCGTCGACAGGTCCCCCGGCACAAAACTCTCGCTATACACGATCCGCGATCCCGTGCACGCGCTCGTCTTCAGATCCGGATGCAGATTCACTCCCGAATCGATCACCGCCACCCCGATCCCCGCTCCCGACACCCCAAAGCTCGGCGCGATGTAGGAGTAGGTCGCCTGCGACGCCAGCGGCAGCATCTGCGCCGCCATCTTCCGCACCGGCGCCACATACAGAACGTTCGGGTTCGCCTCCAGGTCCGCCAGAAACTTTCGCTTCGTCCGGTACTCCACCGTGTTCACTTCGTCGAACCCGCCCTTGATCACGCCGCCCTTCACCTGCAGCATGCTCTTCTGGCTGTTCGTGATCCGCGCCTTGAACACCACCAGCACTTCCACGTCCTTATCGTCGTTCCCCTTCCCGTTGTCCTTCTTCAGGTCGTCGGAAACCTTGCCGTTGCCATTCCCATTCCCATTCCCATTCCCCTTCCCGTTTCCATTTCCAGGCTGGCCATACGCCGCCACGGTGAAAAGGGCCATCAGGCCGGCTGCTGCTAGGGTCGTAATCTTGTGCGTCATGTAAGCTACCTTCGGACTTCATCTCCGGCTCCCGCCTGGTACCTTTCGGACCCTTCCGCAGTACCGGAGTTGTGTTTCTTGATGTAACTCTACAGGGGCCCCGCGCCTCGCCAAATAGCGCCGAAGTACCGAAGTTTCTAGGGTCTATACCCCAATTACAAGTTAAATTCCTATGTAAGTGTGACAATATGTCACCTACTGCGCCAATTTGTCCCGAATTTCCCCCGGACATCAGGACTTTTCCCTACGCTCCCGCCGCTCAAGTTCCGCCCTCGCGCGGTCGATAGTCCTTCAGGACTGCCGTGAAACTTCCCGCTCGCTTCGCCAAATACGAACTCGAAAAGTACCTCGGTGGGGGCATGGCAGAGGTCTACCAGGCCCGCGATACTGTCCTCGGCCGCACCGTCGCCGTCAAGCTCCTCTCCTCCCAGGGTGCGGCCGACGAGGCCACCCGCGCCCGTTTCCTCCTCGAAGCCCGTGTCTCCTCCGGCATCGCCCACGAAAACGTCATCACCACCTATGACTACGGCGAGCAGGACGGCGTCCCCTACATGGTGCTCGAGTATCTCACCGGCCAGACGCTCAAGGACCTGCTCCACTCCGCCGAACCCCTCCCCCTCCGTCGCCGCGTCTCGCTCGCCCTCCAGCTGGCCCGCGCGCTCGCCCACGTCCACTCCCTCCAGCTCGTCCACCGCGACGTCAAGCCCGATAACATCCACATCGATCCCCAGGGCCGCCTCAAGCTCATGGACTTCGGCATCGTCAAGACCGGCGAAGTCAACCTCACCCAGGCCGGCTACGCCCTCGGCACTCCCCACTACGTCGCCCCCGAACTCGTCCTCGGCCAGCCCGTCACTCCTCTCGCCGATGTTTACTCCTTCGGCGTCGTTTTCTATGAACTCCTCGCCGGCCGCCGTGCCATCCAGGCCGATACCGTCGAACAGATCTTCTACCAGATTCTCCACGCCGATATCGACCTCGCCCCACTTGCCGCCGCCGCCGTCCCCGCGCCCCTCCAGGATCTTACCGCCGCCCTAACCGCCCGCCAGCCGGCCGCCCGCCTCCAGTCCATGGCCGCCGCCGTCGACGCGCTCGAGGACTGGCTGGCCGCCAACCCCACCCAGGAAAACCGCGCCACCACCGCCATCCCCTCCCGCCGCCGCGTCCGCCTATCTAATTGGTGGATCGCCAGCGCCGCCGCCGCTTCCCTCTGTCTCGCCGCCGCCCTCGGCTCGCTCTTCCTTCACTCCAATCACGCCCAGGCGCGCATCGAGGACTCCCTCGGTGAAATGGTCCTCATCCCCGCCGGGCCCTTCCTTTTCGGCGCTGCCCAAGCCCGCATCGAACTGCCGGATTTCTACATCGACGTTACCGAAGTCACCAACGAGGACTACGAACAGTTCTGCCGCAAAACCGGCCGCCCCCTCCCCCCCGGCTTCCAATCCGGCCAGCCCGGCTATCCCGTCACGAACGTTACCCTCGCCGACGCCCAGGCCTACGCCCAATGGGCCGGCCGCCGCCTGCCCTCCGTCGAGGAATGGGAAAAGGCTGCCGGCGTCGATGGACGCCTCTACCCCTGGGGATCCGATCCGGCCCCCAACAATGCCAACGTCGCCGACAACCCTGACGATTCCTGGCAACACACCGTCTCCGTCGACGCCTTCCGCATGGGCCGCAGCCCCTTCGGCGTCCTCCAACTCATCGGCAACGTCCGCGAACTCACCGCCACCCGCACCGCCCCCTCCGTCGCCGCCCTCCGCTCAGCCGCTTCCCTTGTCGACCCGCCCGCCACCGCCGAAGAGCCCTGGTTCACCGTCAAGGGCGGTTCCTTCCAGAACAAGCTCGCCGAATCGGAAGTGCCGCTCTCCGATGTCGTTCCCGCCCGCTACCGCGCGGCGGACCTCGGCTTCCGCTGCGCAAAAGACCCCTGATTCCCCTCGCCGTGACCCCGGTCACTGCCCCCGCCCAAATTGCCCTCCACAATCGGCATGAGGATTCCATCATGCCAACCGTCATCGACACGCCGCTCTCCACCGCGCCCCTGCCCGCCGTCATCGACCACATCGTCTCCACCCACCACGTCTACCTGAAGCGCGAACTCACCGCCCTCCAGGAACGAATCGACCGCGTCGCCCACAATCCCGCCCTCTCCCATACCTTCGCCCGCCTCCGCGCCGAACTCGAAGCCCATCTCATGAAGGAGGAGAACATCCTCTTCCCCGTCATCCGTGCCTACGTCGACGCCCGTAACCACGGCCGTCCCCTCCCCCGCGTCCCCTTCGGCTCCGTCGCCAACCCCATCCGCATGATGGAGCACGAACACGAAAACGCCACCGAAGCCCTCGCCATTCTCAGTGAGGAGATCCTCTCCCTCACCAGCCCCGCCCAACTCCCCCTCCGCGAGGACCTCCTCGCCTTCCTCGCCGACATGCGCCAGCACATCCACCTCGAGGACGATATTCTCTTCCCCCGCGCCGTCCGCCTCGAAGCCGGCGAATAGCCCCCGCCGTCAGCGGCCCGCCGCCCGCGCCACCCCGCACGGCACGGCCATCACGCTGGATGCCGCACCCTGAGCCGACCGGGCCGCCGGCCCGCCGAGGGCCATTGCGGTTGGCGCCTGCCTCGGCCATGACCGCAGCGGCGGGCGGCCTGCGCCCGCCCGCCCCCACTGCCCGAGGCACCGATGGTCCTTGACCTGCGTTTCCCCGCGCTCAGCGATCTGCGCGCCCGCGCCCGCCGCAGGGTGCCGCATTTCGTGTGGGAGTATCTGGACAGCGCGACGGGCAGCGAATCGGTCAAGCATCTGAACCGCGCCGCGCTCGATGCCGTGCCGCCGGGCGTGCAGCACGTGTCCCACGGCCTC
>CAZWDD010000366.1:0-5522 GCA_964632345.1 uncultured Solibacteraceae bacterium
GGCCGGCGAGGGCGACGGTGAAGGCGCGGCGGTTCACGGGTTTTTCTGCATCCTTTCGGAGAGGAGGATGAGGGAGCCGAAGCCGAGGAAGATGACGGTGGAGATGGCGCTGACGACGGGGTTGGCGCCGCGGCGGGCCATGGCGTAGAGGACCATGGGGAGGGTTTCGGAGTCGACGCCGGCGACCATGGCGGTGATGACGTAGTCATCGAAGGATACGGTGAAGGCGAGGAGGGCGGCGGCGGCGATGCCGGGCTTGAGGATGGGGAGGGTGACGAGGCGGAAGGCCTGCCATTCGGTGGCGCCGAGATCGAGGGCGGCGTCTTCGAGGGCGGGTTCGGCGGTGCGGAGGCGGGCCATGACGACGAGCAGGACGTAGGCGATGGAGAAGGCGACGTGGGCGAGGATGACGGTGTGCATGCCGAGCTGGAAATGGAAGAAGCGGAAGGCCCATTGGAAGAGGGCGAGCAGGGAGATGCCGGTGACGATTTCCGGGGTCATGAGGGAGAGATAGAGGGAGCCGGAGAGCCATCTGGCGTTGCGCTTCCAGAGGCCGTAGGCGCAGAGGGTGCCGATGATGGTGGAAAAAAAGGTGGAGAAGAGGGCGATGACGAGGCTGTTCCAGGTGGCTTCGCCGAGCTGGGCGTCGGCGAACATGGCGCGGTACCAGGTGAGGGAGAAGCCCTCCCAGACGGTGAAGCGGGAGCTGTTGAAGCTGAAGACGCAGAGGATGAGGAGCGGGAGGTGGAGGAAGGCGTAGACGGCGGCGGCGAAGAGGGAGAGGGAGCGGGAGGGCTTCACAGGACGGCCTCGCCATCGCGGCGGATGAGGCCGAGGAGGAGGATCATGATGAGGGCCATCATGGCGAGGGAGATGGCGGCGCCGAAGGGCCAGTCGCGGGCGGTGGTGAACTGGTTCTGGATGAGGTTGCCGATCATGATGCTTTTGCCGCCGCCGAGGAGGTCCGGGGTGAGATAGGCGCCGAGGCAGGGGATGAAGACGAGGACGGCGGCGGCGCGGAGGCCGGGGGCGCAGAGGGGGAGGATGATGTGGCGGAAGGATTGGAAGGGGGTGGCGCCGAGGTCGGCGGCGGCTTCGAGGAGGTTTTTGTCGAGGCGGTCGAGGTTGGAGAAGAGCGGGAGGACGGCGAAGGGGAGATAGCCGTAGACGAGGCCGACGATTACGGCGGTTTCGTTGTAGAGCAGGGGGAGGGGTTCCGAGATGAGGCCGAGGGAGAGCAGGAGGCTATTGATGAGGCCGGAATCGCGGAGGAGGAACATCCAGGCGTAGGTGCGGACGAGGAAGCTGGTCCAGAAGGGGAGGATGACGAGATAGAGGAAGAGGCTTTTGCGGCGGGGATTGGCGCGGGCGATGAAGAGGGCGAGGGGGAAGGCGATGAGGAGGCAGAGGACGGTGGAGGCGGTGGACATCCAGAGGGAGCGGAGGAGGATGAGGCCGTAGAGGGGATCGAACATGCGGCGGTAGTTTTCGAGGGTCCAGGGTCCGGTGACGCCGCCGTAGACGCCGCGGGTGAGGAAGCTGTAGGCGACGATGATGGTGAGCGGGACGAGGAAAAGGACGACGGTGACGGCGGCGGAGGGGGCGAGGAAGATGGAGCGGAGGCGGTTCATTCGCGCACCGGGAGTTCATCGGCGGGGTGCCACCAGAGGTGGACCTGGTCGCCGGAGGAGAAGGGCTCTTCGTTGTGGGGGACCTGGGCGGTGACGGTGAGGCCGGCGCCGGTGCGGGCGTGGACGTGGAAGCAGTCGCCGAGGAAGACGGAGGTTTGGACGGTGGCTGGGAGCACGCGGGAAGCGGACGGGGGGAGTTGGCGGGAGATGCGGGTGGATTCGGGGCGGATGCCGACGCCGTCGATCCAATTGACGGCGCCGAGGAAGCCGGCGACGAAGCGGGAGGCGGGGGCGAGGTAGATGTCGCGGGGGGAGCCGATCTGCTCGATGCGGCCTTTGTTCATGACGGCAATGCGATCGGAGAGGGTGAGGGCTTCCTCCTGATCGTGGGTGATGAAGAGGAAGGCGATGGCGAGCTGCTGCTGGAGCTGCTTGAGCTCGATGCGGACGCGTTTGCGGAGGGCGGGATCGAGAGCGGAGAGGGGTTCGTCGAGGAGGAGGAGTTCGGGTTCGAGAACGAGGGAGCGGGCGAGGGCGGTGCGTTGCTTTTCGCCGCCGGAGAGATTGGCGGGGAGGCGGGGGCCTTTGTCGGCGAGGCCGACGAGTTCGAGCATGCGCTCGACTTTGGGGGCGATGGAGGAGGGAGAATCGCCGCGGCGTTCGAGGCCGAAGGCGATGTTCTGGGCGGCGGTGAGGTGGGGGAAGAGGGCGTAGCTTTGGAAGACGGTGGTGACGGGGCGCTGGTAGGGGCGGAGGCCGTTCAAACGTTTTCCATGGAGAATGATTTCGCCGGAGTCGGGTTCATCAAAGCCGGCGATCATGCGGAGAATGGTGGTTTTGCCGCAGCCGGAGGGACCGAGGAGGGAGTAGAAACAGCCGTTGGGGATATCGAGGGAGATGCCGTCGACGACGCGGTGGGAGGAGAAGGATTTGTGGAGATCGCGGAGAGCGAGGGCGTTGTCCATGAGAGGGGTCAATAGGGTACTTTAGCGGAAAAGCGGGACCAGGCGAGGAAGGGTTCGGGGGCGAGTTCGGGGGCGGCCTGGCGCATGGGGATGCGGCGGGAGGCGGGAGGGATGGCGAGTTGGCGATAGAACTCGGCGTCGTCGAAGCCGGCAGCGGCGGCATCGGCCTGGGTGGCGGAGAACCAGACCTGATCGAGGCGGGCCCAGAAGATGGCGCCGAGGCACATGGGGCAGGGTTCGCAACTGGTGTAGATTTCGCAGCCGGAGAGGTTGTGGGATTCGAGGGCGGCGGCGGCGCGGCGGATGGCGGTGATCTCGGCGTGAGCGGTGGGGTCACAGGAGGAGGTGACGAGGTTGACGCCTTCGGCGAGGACCTGGCCGTTGCGGACGATGACGGCGCCGAAGGGACCGCCGCCGGCGGCGACGTTGGCGGTGGCGAGAGTGACGGCGCGGCGGAGCCAGTGGGCGGGGCCGGGGGAGTTGGACATCTGATTGTTATGATAGGGAAAATGTCAGACCGCGAACTACAAGCGGGGTCGATTACGACAACGGCGGCGCCGGGGGCGGGGCGGCTGGAGGCGTTGACGCAGCGGCTGGAGGGATCGTTGCGGGGGAAGGCCGAGGTGGTGCGGTTGAGCCTGGCGTGCCTGCTGGCGCGGGGGCATCTGCTGATTGAAGACGTGCCGGGAGTGGGCAAGACGACGCTGGCGAATGCGCTGGCGCATGCGGTGGATTGCGGATTCCACCGGTTGCAGTTCACGGCGGACATGCTGCCGGCGGATGTGACGGGGGTGAGCGTATTCAATGCGCACACGCGAGAGTTCGAGTTCAAGCCGGGGCCGGTCTTCACGAATTTTCTGCTGGCCGATGAGATCAACCGGGCGACGCCGAAGACGCAATCCGCGCTGCTGGAGGCGATGAACGAGGGGCAGGTGAGCGTGGACGGGGCGACGCATCCGCTGAGCCGGCCATTCATGGTGCTGGCGACGCAGAATCCGCTGGAGCATCACGGGACGTATCCGCTGCCGGAGTCGCAACTGGACCGGTTTCTGATGCGGCTGCGGATCGGGTATCCGGACACGGCGAGCGAGCGGGAGATATTGAAGCGGGGACCGGCGGATCCGCAGATCCATGCGCCGGCGATTCTGACGGGGCAGGACGTGTTGGAGTTGCAGGAGCAGGTGGAGCAAGTGAGCGTCGATGAGGCGATTGTCGACTACATTCTGGGGATTGTGGACCGGACCCGGCACCATGAGTCGTTGACGCTGGGCGTGAGCCCGCGCGGGGCGCAGGCGCTGTATCGTGCGGCGCAGGCGATGGCGCTGATTGACGGGCGCGGGTATGCGACGCCGGACGATGTGAAACGGGTGGCGGTGCCGGTATGCGCGCACCGGGTGGCGATGTCAACACGGGTGGCGGCGGCGCAGCGGACGGCGAGCGCGGCGGAGCGGATCGTGGAAGAGATCCTGACGCTGACGGAAGTGCCGCTGTAGGTTAGCGGGTGCAGGAGGTGAGCCAGCGCCAGAAGCGGCGCGGGGCGGCGGGGACTTTGGCGTCGACCGCGGTCCGCTGCGGGGCAAGGGAGAGACGGGCGTCGATGGTTGCGCCGGGGGAAGCGGTGGCCGACCACGGGGCGAAGCCGGGGTGGGCGACGCGGAGGGGATAGCGGCCGGGAGGAAGGTTGTCGAACGAAGCGGCGCCATCTGGGCCGGCGGCGGATTGGAGTTGCTTGCCGGACGGGAGCGTCAGCGTGACCGTGGCGCCTGGGATGGCGGCGCCGCGGGGATCGAGAACGGTGACGAGGAGCAGGGCGGCGAGGAGCACGGGAGTCAGGCGATGCGGACGGGGCGGCCGGTTTCGGCAGCTTCGTGCGCGGCGATGGTGATGTCGTTGACCTTCCAGACGTCGGCGAGCGGCATATCGCTGGGCTTGCCGTTGAAGGCGGCTTCGAGGAATTCGACGAAGATTTCGCGTTCGGGGGGAAGTTTGTCGATGACCTCGACTTTGGCGCCCTGCCGGAGGAGGGTGAGGCCGGTAGAGGCCATGTACTCGATGACGCCTTTGGAGCCGGCGATGCGGAGGCGGTCGTCACCGTGGGTGGGGGCGGCTTCGGAGCGGTAATAGTCCATGTGGAGGGAGGCGGTACCGCCGTTATCCATCTTGAGGATGGTGGTGGTGGTGTTCTCCATCTGACCGATGCCGGGGGGCGGGGCGACCTGGGACTGGTAGGAGAAGGCCTCGGTGAAGTCGCGGCCGGAGGTCCAGCGCATGAGGTCGAACATGTGGATGCCGATCCAGAGGATGGTGGAGCCGTAGGAGGAGCGCTCCTTCATCCATTTGGGGCGGGAGCCGGCCTTGTAGGATTTCTGGGAGCTGATCATGCCGATGTCGCCGATGGCGCCCTGTTTGACGAGGTCGCGCATGGCGAGGTATTGCGGCTCATAGCGGAGAGGGAGGATGAGCCAGAGGGGCTTGCCGGAGGCGGTGACGGCTTTGCGGGCGCGGTCGAAATCGGCGCGGTTGAGGGCGAGGGGTTTTTCGGCGATGAGGGGAAGGCCGCGTTCGGCGACGGCGATGACGGAAGCGGCGCGGTCGCCGTTGGAGGTGCAGACGCCGACGAGGTCGAGCTTTTCGGCGTCGAGCATGCGGCGGTAGTCGGAATAGAACTTGGCCTTGGCGGCGACGGGGCGTTTGCGGACGCGTTCGAGTTCGGCGGGATCCGACTCGGCGACGGCGACGAGTTCGACGTCGGGAATGTGCTGGAGGGGGTTGAGGATATCGCCGGAATGGCCGAGGACGCCGGCCATTCCGAGGCGAAGTTTGCGCGGGAGCTTGATAGCCGGGGCAGCGGCGAGCAGGGCCCGCCGCGAGATGAGGTGCATACGGAGATTATGCACCACGAGGGTGGCTAGATGTCCTTTCCTTC
>CAZWDD010000367.1:0-5500 GCA_964632345.1 uncultured Solibacteraceae bacterium
ATGGTGTGGGCGTTTGCCGACTCTCGTGGCAAGGGCTTCCTGATGGGCGCCACCGCCGGCCGCACGACGCTTTCCGGTGAAGGTCTGCAGCACCAGGACGGCCACAGCCTTGTACTCTCAAGCACCGTTCCCACCTGCCACTCCTACGACCCGGCCTTCGCCTACGAGATCGCCATCATCGTCCAGGACGGCATCAAGCGGATGTACGAACTGCATGAGGACCGCTTCTACTACCTGACCATCTGCAACGATGACTACGCGCACCCGGCCATGCCCGGCGATGTGACTGAGGGTGTCCTGAAGGGCCTCTACAAGTTCCGCGCCGCGGACAACGGCGACGCGCAGGTGCTGCTGTTCGGCAGCGGCCCGATCTTCAACGAAGCAGCCAAGGCCCAGGAGATCCTGCGCGACAAGTACGGCGTCGCGGCTGATCTTTACAGCGCCACCAGCTACAACGAACTGCGCCGGGATTGCCTGGAAGTGGAACGTTGGAATCGCCTGCACCCCACCGAAGCGCCCCGCGCTTCTTACCTGGAGCAGACGCTCGCCGGCACCACGCAGCCCATTATTGCGGCCACCGATTACATGAAGATCGTCCCCGATCAGATTGCTCCCTGGCTGCCCGGTCGGCTGACGTCGCTCGGCACCGATGGCTTCGGACGCAGCGACAACCGCCAGTATCTGCGGCATCACTTCGAAGTGGATGCAGCAGCCATTGTCGCGGCCACGCTCTCCCGCCTGGCCCGTGACGGTAAGTTCGACGCGGCCCGCGCTGCGGCGGCGATTGTCGAACTCGGCTTGCATCCGGAAAGCGGCGACCCGGCCAAGGCCTAGTCGTATCGTTCCTTGCGCAACGGCGGGCCCGCGGGTCCGCCGTTGCCATTTTGGGGAGACCTGACATGCTGCATATTGACGAAGAGACTGTCCGGCGGGAGTTGCCGATGGCAACCGCGATTGACCTTCTGGAGCACGCGTTCAACGACTGGGCAGCCGGCCGGGCGCAGAATCAACCGCGCCGCCGCCTGATTCTGCCCACCGGCGCGGTGCTCCACTCGCTGGCCGGCGCCACGGGGCAGTACTTCGGGACGAAAGTGTATTCCACCCACGCCCGTCACGGCGCGTGGTTCCATTTCCTGCTCTATGACGCCACCACTGCGCGGCCCCTCGCCCTTTTCGACGCCAACTGGCTCGGGCAGATCCGCACCGGTGCCGCATCCGGGCTGGCCACGCGCCGCCTGGCGCGCTCCGGTCCCGCTACCGTCGCGGTGCTTGGCAGCGGATTTCAGGCCCACGGGCAGTTGGATGCCGTTCGCGCAGTGCGTTCCGTCGAGCGTGTCCTTGTCTGGAGCCGCAAACCGGACAGCGCGGAACGCTTCGCCGCCGAGGTGGGCGGGCAGGTAGCTGCCTCCGCCGACGAGGCTGTGGCCGCCGCGTCTATCGTGATCACGGCTACCAGCGCGAAGGACCCACTCTTTTCCGCCGCCTCTGTCCAGCCCGGAACCCACGTCAACGCAGTCGGCTCAAATTCGGCCACACGCCGCGAACTTCCCGGTGACCTTTTGGCGCGTGCCAATGCCATCATTGCCGACTCCGTCGAGCAGGCACGCATAGAGGCTGGCGATCTACTGCTCGGGTTGGACGATGCCGGTTGGTCGCGCGTCGAAGAGTTGCGTGACGGGCGCCTCCGGCGTAGCGACGAAGAGATTACCGTTTTCAAGTCCGTGGGCCTGGGGTTGGAAGACGTCGCCGTAGCGGCGTGGGTCTTTGAACGCGTCCGAGATGGCGCGGCGCGTTAACGGTTCAGCCGGCCAGCCATCAAACACTGCTATTCGGGGGCCGAGGCCTGCAGGTCGGCATCCCGCCAGGCGCTGATCTTCAGCCGCCGGCATACCCAGCACAGCGGTTCACTCGAGTTCGGCGCCACTTCCGCATTGCACACCGAGCACGTCTCCTTCCGCTTCGTGTCCACTCCCGCGGCCAGACGAGCGCTCTTCAGGATCTCGTCCGCGACTACGTTTTCTGCCTTGCCGGTCGTTTTTCTTTTCATGATGGGGGTGGCCTGTCTTCACTATACCCCAACGCGCCGATCAGCCCCGCGCCGTGTGCGCAAGTTGCAGCCGCGCTACAATAGGCGATTGTCCATCACCATGTTCCTCTCTCGCCGCCTCACCATCGCAACTCTTGTCCTCTGTGCCGCCGCTGCCGGGTGCAAGAAGGCGCCTCCCGCCAACGTCGCGGCGTCGGTGAATGGTAGACACATCACCGTCGCCGACCTGGACAAGCAGTACGGCATTCAGTTCCCTCAGGCAGGCGCGGCCTCCGCTGCCGACGACGGCGTGCTGATTAACAAGCTGGAGACGTTGCGCGCCATGATCGACCAGGAGATCATGATGCAGCGTGCCGAGAAGCAGTCCCTGCTGGCTCCGGAATCCGACGTCGAGGCGGAATTTAACAAGCTGAAGTCCCCTTATACGCAGGAGGAGTTCCAGCGCCAGCTGACCGAAAAGAAGATGACGGTCGATGATCTGAAAACCGACATTCGCAAGAAGCTCTCCATCGAGAAGGTCATCAACAAGGAAATCACTTCCAAGATCAACATCACCGAAAAGGACATCGCCGACTTCTACGCCGCCAACCGCTCCAACTTCAACCTGGCCGAGCCCACCGTCCATCTGGCGCAGATTCTGGTGACGCCGAACCCGGAATCGGAATTCCGCAATCTGAAGAACGACAAGGCGCAGAATGACGACCAAGCCCGCCGCAAGATTCAGAACATCGAGCAGCGCCTTCGGAATGGCGAGGATTTCTCCATGCTCGCCCAGAATTACTCGGAGGATCCCGGCTCCGCCTCCAACGGCGGCGATCTCGGATTCGTCGCCGAGTCGGCCCTCGCCAAGGCCAGCGCCGATCTTCGCAAGCTGATTAGTGACATGAAACCCGGCCAAGTCTCCAACATCCTGCGCACCGGCGAAGGCTACCGCATTCTCAAGCTACTTAGCCGCGAGCCCGCCGGCCAGCGCGAACTCAACGATCCGCGCGTGCAGCAGACGATCCGCGAAACGCTCCTCAACCGGAAGGACCAGTTGCTCCGCGGCGCCTACCTGGAAGCCATCCGCAACGAAGCGCAGGTGGAAAACTACCTCGCCCGCTCCACCGCCCAACTCGGCGACAAATAGTCAGCGTGCCAGCCGCAGGACGATCTCGTAGTGGTAGCGCACAAACTTGTGCAGCGCCTCTTCGAGTATCCGTTCCTGGTCGCTATGCGGGCCGAAGCCTTTCGCCGTGTCCTCGTCGTCCACCATCGGGCCGATGCCGTAGCACTTCACACCTTTTGCCCGCAGGTTGGCCATGTCCGTTGCCCCCGTCATCATCGTCGGGAGTGTCGGGACACCGGGGTAGATCTCCTTGCCCACGGATTCAATGATGCGGAATGCCTCGTTATCCAGCGGCGACGGAGGCCCCGCCGGCCGGATATCGGCCACGGAGCGGACGAGTTCTACCTGCGGATCATCGATCAGTTTCCGGAGCGTCTCCAGAAACGCCGGGCCGTCCTCCCCGGGCGCGAGACGGATATCCAGCATCGCCTGTGCTTCCGATGGGATCACGTTGTTGCGGTACCCGCCCTGCACAATCGTGGGCGAAATGGTAGTCCGCAGGACCGAGTAGTTGCCCGGCTCATTCGCCTGCAGGTAGCTTTGAATGGCCTCGGTGCGCGCCGGGTCCAGCAGCCCGTTGTAGCGCGCCGCCTCTTCCGGTTTGGAGATGGTCGCCAGCCGCTCGAAATAAGCCCGCGTCGTGTCGTTCAACCGCATTGGCGGCCGGTAAGCGGCGACTTTGGCAATCGCCTGTGACAGGTGAACCAGCGCGTTCGTCAACAACGGTTTGGAGCCATGTCCGGCCGGCCCGCGGGAGATCAGCGTCGCGCGGTAGGGGATCTTCTCCGTCGTCGATACCGCCACGTACTTCAACTCGCCATTCTGCCGCAACGGCCCCCATCCCTCGGCCAGGCAATACTCGGCGTCGATCTCCGGGAAATGTGCCCCCACCATATACTGAATGCCCACTCGCGTATGGCCCTCCTCGCCCGATTCGGCCAGGAAGATCACGTCGCGGTCCAGCATCACTCCGCTGCGTTTCAGCAGCAGCATCGTCATCAACGCCGCCGTCACGTTGTCCTTGTCGTCCAGAGTCCCGCGGCCGTAGACGTGGCCGCCCTGCCGCACGGCGCCGAAGGGCGGGTGGGTCCACTTCTTGGGGTCCACGTTTACGGTATCGGTGTGACCCATGATCAGCACCGGGCGCTTCTTGCCCGTCCCTCGCAGCCGCGCCACCACGTTCGGCCGGTCCTTGGCCACGGTGAACAGCTTTACCTCGATGCCCTCGGCCTCCAGTACCTGCTTCAGATATTCGGCAGCGGGCGCCTCTCTGCCGGGCGGGTCGCTCGTGTCGAGGCGCAGCAATGCCTGGAAGTGCCGCATCGACTCCTCTTCCACGGCCTTCCATTCCTGTCCCGCCATGGAACATACGCCAAGCGCCAACAGCGCCGCCATTCGAATCATATCCAGCCCCTATTTCTTCGCGGGCGCGCTCTGCCGCCGCACCTCTTCGAAATACTTCTGCACATACTGCTGATGATGGAGCGGTACCTCATCCCGGTGGATCTCCCCGCCCGCTTCGGCATGCTTGGCTGTCGACGTCGAGTACTGCGTCCGCAGTTGCTGCTTGCCACCGTTGACCTCCACCATCACCTCGCCGGCAATATCCTTGGCGCGTTTGCCGAGGATCTCGCTGATCTTGCCCACCGCCTGCAACTGCTCGGCGTCCTTGATGCTCTTGTCCCCGTCCGCCTTGCCCACTCCGCTCTTGGCATCCGGCGGCGCCTGCATGCTGGCCGATTTGTCACCGCCCTGTCCCTGCGCATTGGCCTGCTTCTCGGACGCGTCGGCGCCCTCCTCGCCCGGTTGCTCGGCACCGCTCTGTGACTCATTCCCCTTACCGGGTTCCTTGCCCGGTTGCTGGCCACCCTTCTGCTGCCCGCCCTTTTCGCCGCCCTTCTGGTTGGCCGTCTGTTGCTGTTGCGGCTCAGTTGGGTTGGGCATCTTCAGCTTGTTCATCATGTTGGCGAAGGCGTCCTTCATCTTGTCCATCATGCTGTTCTGCGCCGATTGCAACTTGTTGTCGCCGCTCTTGGTGCCCTGCTTGGCCTTCTTGGTGTTCTGCTGCTTCCCGTCGCCGGCGTCGCCTTCCTTGCCGGCGTCGTTCGGGTCGGCATTCTTGGAGTCCTGCGACCCTTCGCCGCCCTCGCCCTCGCCGGGGTTCACGCCTTCTCCCTCCACGCTGCTCTTGCCCTTCTCGCCGCGCGCCACGTCGCTGATGTCGTTCACGTCCGGTATGTCGGAGGTGGTGATCTCGCCCTCCTTGGCCATTTCGATCTTGGTCAACTCGTCCTTTGCGTCTTCCTCCGCCGATAACCCCAGCTTCTGCAACTCCTCGGCCATCT
>CAZWDD010000368.1:0-5491 GCA_964632345.1 uncultured Solibacteraceae bacterium
CATTTCGAAGCTCTTCGAGAAGTTTCTCCGCTCGCCCTCGGTCTCCAAGTAGGACCTCTTCGACAAAGCGGGCTACAAATTCGACCCACATTTCGCGTGATAGCCGCTCATGCGCAACCGTCACGACTTCGTCGATTGACTCCACTGATGAGGCGCACAGGCGGATGAGACGGCTCCACAGCTCTAGCCGTACCTCAGTCAACTGGGACGGCAACACGCGGTTGTACAGGCTCAAGAACCAGGGCTGCGTCAAGTATCGCGGAGGGCAACGTGTCAGGATGGCTGCCGCGGCTTCCGGATAACCGTTGCCTGGCAACGCTGCAAGCGCATCAGAAGCGAAGGCAATCTGATCATCTCGGACAATTGCACAAAACACCGTCGTCAGCACGAAAAGCGCTCGATCGTCCGGAACCTTCCGCAGCCATTCCTCTATGAGGTGGACCAGAATATTTTTGCCTGGCTGCCGTTCCTCGCGAGCAAGACGAGCCATCGAAATGGCGAATACGTGGAGTAACTCCGGCTCAGCTCGCAACAATACGCGGCCCTTCCGCAGCAGCCCCAAGGCTTCCAAATGCTGAATTCTGAACTCAATGCGCAATAGCCTCCTTAGTTCCTCGCTCCAAGCACCATCGGGAAACTCTATGCCAACGGTTTGGGACCGCTCGATCTGACGCGCGCCGACCGATGCCAAAATTGCAGAGAAGGCACCTCGCCAGTTCTCCAGGACAATAGGAAGTTCCTCGTCGTTCTGCTTCCAAGAGGTGATCATCGATTCTGCTGTCGACGCGATGTCGTCCGAGGATGCGTTCGACAACCAAGCGGCACACCAGACAGTAAGAAAGCCGGGCTTCCCGTGGTTGGCAAGTAATGCGTTTAGCCGGCTCCCTAACGAGGACGGCTCATTTGCACTAGTTTCGCTCATCGGGAGCTCAATCTTCTTACCTACGGCCTCCATTGATCGAGTCCCATTGTAGGCGAGGAGTTTCCGCCAAGTGACGGTCTGCGTCAACACGAGAACTCGAAGGTTGGTCCGCCGTTTTAGATCGTCCAGCAAACTTCTCGCCCGATGGTCTGAATAATCACTTGGACTCAATGGCGAAAGATTCGGCATATTCAGGTCCTGGACAATCAGGAGTGTTCTGCCCTCCTTGGGCAGGAGCTTCGGGTGGACCAGTTCGCGAATTGTCCGGATATCTTCGACGCGTCCGCTATTGTTGCGCGGTCGGGGGTCGTACGCGATCTGCTGCCAGGAGGAGTAGTGCGCACAAGCAGTCGCAAACGCTAGGTCGTTCAGGCGGCTCTCGCTGCCGAATAAGACTAAGAAGTGATCTGCTTCCAACCGGCTTGAAATTTCGCTCGACAAGGCTCCGAAATCCTGCACATCACCGGGTGCGTTGTAGTCTTCAAATGGAATCTCGGCTTCGAGAATGGCTGACGGAAGCCCCATCGAGCTGATCGGCGCAACCCTGTCGACGTCGCCCGTGGACTCCTGCTGCGACGTGCTCTCCGCGTGGTCGTCCGGGAATAGGGAGTCTTCCCCATTGGTCACATGGAACTGCCGCTTTTCGTGCTCCAGGGCTGGCTCTAGTGAGTCCGGGATGGCATCAGGCATTGCGATTCGTCCTCCCCACATGGAGTTGTTGTTCTGCCATTCGATGGAGGAAAGCACGAACCAGCGGGTACAGGTTTCCAAGCCGTGCTTGGTCGTATCCCATTAAGAAGACGGCAGACTTGCCTTCGCGAATGTACTCGAAGAGTGCGTCCTCGTACTGAAGCTTCGCGAACCCATGGTCTCGAAGAAAAGCGATCAGGGTTTCCGCAGGATCACCATCACAGTCGCCTCCCTTCAGGACCGGTCCCAACTTCGCCGCATCTACGCCGACCGCAATGCAGCGGGCCGCCTCGCCGAGTGTGATAGCTCTGAGCGCCTCTCGATTGATAACTGCAATGTCTATTAGTGGTGTCGGCGTCGTGGCGGCATGTCCAGTTTCGACCAGCGCAACATTACGTAAGGGGCGCTTACGATGCTCGTCAAGTAAGCCGGCTTCCTGCTCCACTAAAAACAGCTCCAAGCTTCGAAGGCTCAGGTCAACGATGTGACAGACACCAGAGTAGTATCCGTTCACAAAATCGACGCATAGGGGCGCTGGAATCAGAACGCTCGCAGCACGGCCGATTCCACCCAGTTGATTGAGTCCGATACAGTATGGTTCTCCCCTGAAGAGGCCAACCGTGGGCCCGCCACTGTAGCCTTCCAGCATCCCGTGATCGAGAGGGATGTGAAATGCCGACCCCCGCTGGTCGATGGGCAGGGGGCCATCCTTCTGCACGCGGTCGAAAGGCGGGCCCGCAAACCCATAACCAAAGACTTTTTCTAATTTCCATTGCCGGCTGAAAACGGGCCTCGAACACTGCGCGGGTTCCCGCAGCTCCAGAATCGCCAGATCCAAGGTTTTGGCTTCTGCCCTGCGAATGCAGGATAACCCTTTGTATTGCGCCCCGATCGCAAGATTCTCCACACCCAGTGGCTTGCTCCGGCGGTGCTTGTCCATGCACAAAACATGATCGCAGGTTAGCAACAGTTGTGGTCCGATCTGCAGCGCTGAACCCGCCAACTCCCATTCGTGGCCGACCCGCTGAAACACCGGTTGGACTGTCATATAGTTCCTCGGTTGCCCATCGTAGCTGACGCTGCGGCGGCCCGCATGGGCGGGGGGGCCATAACCTGAGCGTGTTTGTCACGGGTCTGGGCGAGCGAATCGAGAATATCGTCGTGCTCTGCACGCTGCAGCGCGGCGTCATAGGTATCGAATTCTAGAAATGCCTTTGCGAGGACTGGAGTCGACTCGATTAACACGAAGAGCAAAGTCAGCGCGAGAGAAACCATGCTTATGAAGCCAGAATCTCCATTCCCTGCACGGGCCAGTTCGTGTATGGCCCTGAGACCCTTGATAAAGGATTCATCAAGGCTGCCAGTCTTGTTGATCGCCGATGGCCGTTCCAGGACGCGCTTGTGCTCGAGCTGATACTCGCGGTTCTTCGACTCTAGTTGACCGACAAGCTGATTCCTTGTCCTCTCGGCATCTTTGAGCAGCGCTTCCTTCTTTCTCGCCACTTCGCCTACTCCATACTTTTTCGTGCCATCGGTCCCATCCGCCTCCCCAGAGTAACTCTGGCGCCTCACGACAACCTCCTGCTCCGCCGTTCCGATCCGTAGAGTCAGCGCCTCGATTTCTTTGCGGAGCATCAGGATCGAGGGATCATTCTCTGCTTCTTTCAGTCGATTGCTGCCTTGGGCATATTCGTACTGTTGCACCCACGGACGCATGAGGCGTACTTCAATAGGCTTAGCGACCACAAAACCAATCCCGCAAGCTAGAAGGCACCTAACCACGATCGGAATCAAAGGAAAGTTTGTATGGTAAGGCGGTACGATGTGCTGGCCGGTCCAATACTCCCGCAACGTGCCCGTTTTGCGTGTGGCGCTTATTAGAAGGCGATCTAAGGACAGAATAAAGCCACCCCACAATAGGCTGAGTGGCAGCGCGACGTTAAGATCTCCAAATACCGACCACAAGGCGTAGCCCCCAGAGCAAGCCGCTAGCATCGCCGTCCATAGAACCAGGCATCCCATGGCGGAATACTTCGGACGTACCGAGCGGCATCCCTCCCGAAGAAGGAGGTCGGCGTCAAAACCGCCTATCGCCCAGAGTATTCGCTGGAGTCTACTCATATCTCGCTCCTCCTTCGTCGTAGTCGAGTTGCGGCATGTGGAAGTGCCGGGCACCAATCCCTCGAATGCTACGCTGAATCCCTATTTCATCATGGCTGCTGTTCCCCGTGCTGGGCGTACTGCAACCCTCCGTGCCAACATCATTGAGACACTTCTTGGCCCATTAATTACTGAGCAGGGCGAGAATGGATCTCAGCGTGGATATGAGAAAGAAGACTGGTGCTCGCCCTGCGGCTTTGCCTGCCGCGGAGCGGAGTGAGACCGAGCGGAGCGAGGGCGAACGGAGCGGAGCGGCAGGCAAAGCCGGCGCCGGCCCGGTCGAGGTGCCGCGACCCGATCCTGAGGTGGTGGCCAAGCCCCGTCGCCGCGCCTTCACCGCCGAGTACAAGCGGCGCATCCTCAACGAGGCCGATGCGGCCCGCTTCTCCGGCACCATCGGGGCGCTGCTGCGGCGCGAGGGTTTGTATTCCTCTCATCTGGTCTCCTGGCGGCGCGAGCGGGACGCCGGCATCCTGGAGGCGCTCACGCCCCAGAAGCGCGGTCCGAAATCCAAGCGCCATCCGCTCGAGGATGAAAACCAGAAGCTCCGCCGCCAGAATGAACGGTTGACCGAGCAACTGCGCAAAGCCGAGATCATCATCGACGTTCAAAAAAAAGTGGCTGCCCTGTTGGGGCGTCCGATCCCGCCGCTGGACCCGGAGGAGAACTCCTGATGCCGGCCGTTTCGGAACTGGCCGTCAGCGTCGGCATCCGTCCGGCTTGCGAGGCATTGAGTGTTTCGCGGGCTTCCTTCTATCGTTGGCAGCAGCAGGCCGGAACCGTTGACCAAGCCAAGCCGCGCCCACGTCCATCGCGCGCCCTCACTGAGACGGAGCAGGAAAACGTTCTGGCTCGCCTTCACGATGAACGCTTCCAGGACCGCTCCCCTGCCGCCGTCTACGCAACCCTGCTCGATGAAGGCCACTATCACTGTTCGATCCGCACCATGTACCGGTTGCTGGAGCAGCGCGGGGAATCGCGCGAGCGCCGCGACCAGCTCACCCACCCGCCCTATCAGAAGCCGGAACTGCTGGCCACCGCGCCCAACCAACTCTGGAGCTGGGACATCACCAAACTGCTCGGCCCGGCCAAGTGGACCTACTTCTATCTCTACGTCATCCTCGACGTCTTCAGCCGCTACGTCACCGGCTGGATGGTGGCCCCGCGCGAGAGTGCGGAGCTGGCCAAGCGCCTGATCGAGGACTCGTGCGCCAAGCAGAACATCCAACCCGGCCAGCTCACCGTCCATGCCGATCGCGGCTCGGCGATGACCTCCAAGCCGGTCGCCTTTCTCATGGCCGATCTCGGCGTCACCAAAACGCACAGCCGCCCCTACGTCTCCGACGACAACCCGTATTCGGAGAGCCAGTTCCGCACTTTGAAGTACCGCCCGGAGTTTCCGGATCGCTTCGGCTCGATCCAGGATGCCCGCGCCTTCTGCCTGCGCTTCTTCCCCTGGTATAACGACGAGCATCGCCATTCCGCTCTCGGCCTGATGACCCCGGCGATGGTCCACTACGACCAGGCCCCGCTGATCCGGCAGCAGCGTCAGGCCGTCCTCGATGCCGCCTATCAGGCTCACCCTGAACGGTTCGTCCGCAAGGCGCCGCGCGCGCCCGAACTTCAACAGGAGGTCTGGATCAACAAACCGCCGGACTCAGAGGAAAAAAGTCAGTAAACTCCCTAGCCTGGTGTCTCAAAGTCGTTGACACGCGCCGC
>CAZWDD010000369.1:0-5474 GCA_964632345.1 uncultured Solibacteraceae bacterium
CGCCGCACGCGCCCTCGCCGAGCGCTTCGGCGGCGATAAAGGCGCGGCCGACTGGCGCCACTTCGGCCGCCTCGCCGGCTTCACGAACCGGAAGGAGAAGCATCGCGGCCCGAACGGAATCTACCCCTTCGTCCGCCTGCACGAGGCGACGCCGCGCCAGCCGTATCCGGCAGCAGGCGAATTCATCTCCCGGATCAAGCAGCAGGCCCAACCCCGCCCGACGCCCCCGGCTCATAGGCTCGAACCCAGCCCCAATCACTCACTTCTCACCATCGACGCCTTCCGATCGAACCCAAAGTACGACGGCGACGGCAATCGCATCGATCTGGCGTACGCCGTCTACGCCATCAGTCACGGCGTCAGCGAGGCCGCCATCGCGGAGGCGATCAACTCCCGGGATTTGTCGAAAAAGGGGCCGTTGAACCGGCAGCGGGAGTACACCAACCGGACGATCGCGAAGGCCTTGCAACACATCGACCGCGGCGGCGGGAGATAGGCGCGGCGGCTTCCGGTTTGTAGCTGGATCTTCATACTCGATTCATTCATCTGCCATCCGCGTTTCCTACCATCAAGTGGAATCAGGTCCACCGTATGGAACACAACCCCACCCCGGCCCGCACCGAGGTCCTCGACAAAGCCATAGCCGTCCTTGAACTTCTCGCCGATCATCCGCTGGGCCTGCCCCTGGCGCAGGTCGTGGATTTCGCGCAGATTCCGAAGACATCGGCCCACCGGCTGCTGCTCTCCTGGATTGGCCTGGGTTACATTGCCAAACAACCGAATGGCAACTACGTCCTCGGCCTCCGCGCAATCGAGCTCTCCCGCCGGGTTGCCCGGCGCAGCCGCCCGGTTGAAATCTGCCATGGCTTACTGCGGGAGTTGCAACAGCAGTGCGGAGAGAGTGTGTATCTGGGTGTCTATCGGGCAGGGACCGTCATTCTGATCGACGCCGTCGAGAGCGCTCATCCGCTTCGCGTGGTGGTCGATCTCGGAGAGAAGTGCTACCTTCACGCGTCGGCGCAAGGGCTCGCAGTCGCTGCCCACCTCGATCCGCAACATCTCAACGAGATCCTCGATTCCACTGGCCTCAAGCTGATCACGCCTCGGACCAACATTGACCGGAGCGTTCTGGCCTCACGCCTGCAGCAGTGCCGGGAGCGTGGCTTCGCCGTCAACGAGGAAGAGACAGTCCAAGGGGCGGTCTGCCTTGGCGCACCGATTTTTGCCGGCGTAGGCGGCCCCATCTTAGGGTCAGCCGGCATCAGCACGCCTGCGTGCCGCGCAACCGCCGATGTTCGCGAACGCCAGGTGAAACTTCTTCTGGATATCACGGCCCAGATGTCTCGTGCCCTCGACGGACTCCCGGCTGAACCCGGCGCGACTTGTGCCGCGCCGATACAACAACGGCAGGCGCGCGTCCTGCCGTCCGCCGCTCACTAGCTTCCGCTTCATTTCAAACCGCTTTCATACGGAGATCGTCCATGTATTTGACTCATGTTTTCCGCCTGGTATTCGTGTGTCTGCTCGTCTGCGCGCCATTGGCGGCACAGACGGCGCCGACGCAGATCGTAGGCTCGGTAATGGACCCGTCCGGCGCCGCAGTCGGCGAGGCTCAGGTTACGTTGACCTCGGAGGCCCAAGGCTACACGTTCCGCGCCGAGAGTCTCCCAGATGGCTTCTACTCGCTGTCCAATCTCCTCCCCGGCCTGTATCGACTGGAGGTGCAGAAGGCTGGCTTTCGGATGTTCTCGCAGTCCGGCATCATCGCTATAGCAGCCAGAAGCGTTCGCGTCGACGTGACACTAACGCTTGGAGCAACCGCCGAAAGCGTCACGGTCTCCGGCGACGCCTCCCTGCTCGATACGGCATCGCAGGAGGTGGGCCAAACCATCGACAATCGCCGCGTCATTGAACTGCCTCTCAACGGGCGCAGCTACCTGGAACTTGGGACGCTGGCGCCGAATACGGTTCCCGTCAACACCGGCACCCGACAAGGCACCGGTTTCGTCCTCGGCGGAAGTCGCTTCAACTCGAACAACCTGATGGTCGATGGCATTGACAACAACACCGTCTTCTTCAACCGCGATTCGGTTCGGCCTTCCGTGGAGAGTATCCAGGAGTTTCGTGTCATCACCAATTCGCCGAGCGCCGAATATGGGCGCAACATGGGCGGCGTGTTGACGGTGGTGACGAAATCCGGCGGCAATGAATTCCATGGCAGCCTGTTTGAGTTTCACCGCAACAATCAGTTGAACGCACGCAATGCGTTCTCCTCCCAGCCCAGTCCGTTCTTCGTTCGGAACCAGTTCGGCGCATCACTCGGCGGACCCATCCAGCGCAATCGGGCCTTCTTCTTTGGGAACTTCGAGAAACTGCTGCAACGAGAGTCGGCCGTAGCCAATCTGAACGTACCCACCGGTGCGCTGCGGCTGGGTGACTTCGCGGGTGTCCGCTCGGTCTTCGACCCCGCGACAACGCGCCCTAACCCGGACGTGCCGGGACAGTTCCTCCGCGATCCGTTCCCGGGCAACCAGATCCCAACTTCCGCAATGGACCCAGTCGGGCGGCGAATCGCCACCGAGGCTTGGCCCGCGGCAAACGTCGGTGCAAACACCCATCGAGTTCAGGTGCCCCGCAATTTCAACGAAAGCCAATGGAACATCCGCGGTGATCTCCGCGTCACAGACCGGCAATTCGTCTCTCTCCGCTACACCACCTACGACACCTTCATTGCAGCCAACGATGGTTTTCCGGCAGCCTACTCCGGCGCGGCCAACCCGATCAACATTGGCCACAACGCCCTTGTCAGCCATACCTTTACTCTCTCGCCACGCTTGTTGAACGATGCCCGGGTGGGCTTCAACCGCTTTGTCGTCGACCAGAAACCGCAGAATTTCGGCACGGACCCAGCCGGCGCGATCGGGTTGCGCGGCACCAACCCCAGCGCGGCCGTCTCCTCATTCCCGTCCATTCAGACCGGGTACTCCGCGTTCGGCTCCGGCAGCAACTTCGTCCTTTCGGCCGAGACCACCTACCAGGCCTCGAATACCCTGACGTGGTCTGCCGGTCGCCACACCGTCAAGACCGGCTTCGACATTCGCGCCCTGCAGGCGAATGTCTTTGGGTCCTTCGTCCCCTTCGGTCAACTGCGTTTCGGATCGATCTTCTCCAGCAACCCCTCGCAGCCCAACACCGGCGACGTAATGGCGGACCTGCTGCTCGGATATCCGCAGTCCATCCAATTGAATGTCCAGTTCAGCCCTCTCTATAACCGCCAGACGCTCTTCGGCGCCTTCGTGCAGGACGAGTGGCGCGTCACCCGAAAGTTCACGCTCAATCTCGGACTCCGCTACGAGCTGTTCACCCCTGTGGTCGACAAGTTCGACCGCCAGGCAAACCCGAACATCGCCAACCCGCTGGGCGAGTTCCGCCTGGCGACTCGGAATGGAAAGGTGCCCGAGTATGTCCAGAATGAGATCAATCAACTTCCCATTCCTGCCGCCGAACGGGCGCGCATCTTCCAGCCGGGTGATTCGCGCGGCCTCACGCGCACGAACAAGCTCGACTTTTCTCCTCGTTTCGGTCTCGCCTATCAACTGAACTCCCGTACAGTCCTCCGGACCGGGATGGGCGTCTACCGCTCCCTCACCGGCGGCGGGACCTTCGTGCGGCTTGGTTTCAACCCGCCGAATTTCATCGAGACCTTCTTCATTGCACCGAACGCCGTCAGCCCCGTAGCAAGGCTGCAGAACGGTGTACCTTCCTTCCAGCAAGGCTCGGGACGAATCGAAGGGCTGAGCCCGCGCCACCTCTTCGAGGACGAGAATCGCAACCAGCTCACGATGCAGTGGAACTTCAATCTCCAGCGGGAGATCGCCCGTGACTTCGTCCTGGAGGCCGGCTATGCCGCCTCTTTCGGACGCAATCTGACCTTGTTTCTGCTGGAGAACCAGATCCGCAACCGCTCCGACTATGGCAAGGGGCAGAGCGCCCGGCCCGTTCCCGTGTTCGGCAACATCTGGGGATGGGGCAGCGGTGCAAAGTCCCGGTACCATGCCGCCACCTTCCGCGGTGAGAAGCGGTTTGGAGCCGGCCTCGCTGTTCTCGGCTCCTATACGTTCGCGAAGTCGCATGACAATGCGCCCGGCGACTTTGCCGTCGGCAATCTCGGGATCTCCACGGCCCCGATTGACAGCTATGACCTAAGCCGGGAATACGGCCTGTCCGCCTTCGACACTCGCCACCGCTTCGTCGCGTCCTCTCTCTACGAGCTTCCCTTTGGCAAGGGCCGCCGCTGGGTCACCAGCACCGGTTTATCGGACCTGCTGATCGGCGGGTGGGACGTTTCCAGCATCATGTCCTGGCAGACCGGGCTCCCCATCGACATCCGGACCCAGACCACCCGCACCTTCAGCTTCAACAACCAGAACCGTCCGGACCGCATCGCCAGCGGCGTTCTCCCCAGTGGGGCGCGTTCGGTGGATCGCTGGTTTAATACGGCCGCTTTCGTCAACCCTGCCGACTTCCAACTCGGGAACACCGGGCGCAATCCGCTCACCGCCCCTGGCCTGTTCAACCTGGACGCGACCATCGCCAAGAAGGTCACCGTTCGGGAACGCGTGTCGATTCAATTCCGCACGGAGTTCTTCAACCTCACAAATACAGTGAACTTCGCATCGCCGAATAATATCCTGGGGAATCCGAACTTCGGTCGAATCTTGAGCGCACGGCCGGCCCGCCAAATCCAGCTCGGCTTGCGAATTCAGTTCTGACAAGAAACGCATTTCATGTACTTCTTCCTTACCCTCCTGTTTCTCCCGGCCCTGTTGGCGGCCAATCCCACCGCCCCCGGACCGTATCACCTTGCCAGCGGCGATCTGAACCGGGACGGCTTCCCCGATCTCGTGATCGTCTGCCGCGGTGAGTTGCTGAGCCCCAAGGAGAAGCGCCCGGCCAACGACACCATCACCGTCTACTTCACGGCCGGTTCCCGCGAGCCCGTCCAGCGCCAGGACTTCCGCGTCGGCTTCGGGCCCTACACTGCCGTCGTGCGGGATCTGGATGGCGACGGGTACCTCGACGTTGGCGTCGTCAACTTCCAGGCCAACGACGGCCGCGATCTATCCGTCCTCTGGGGACAGCGCGAGGCCCCCTTTCTGTCGGCCGCCGAGTCGATTCAGATTCATGGAAACCACGCCTACGACAAACAGCGAACCGCCAGCGGCGACCCCATCTATCCCACGCCCGGCCTGACCTCCATCGCCGTGCTCGATCGAGACCGGGCCCGCCGCCCTGATTTGGCCGTCGTGGCCTGGTCGAGTGACTTTTTTGCGATTCTGCGAAACGAGGGCAATCGCCGGTTCACCCAGCGCATCTACCCGTTGCCGCCGGGTCCGCGGGATGTCGTCGCGGCTGATTTGAATCGGGACGGCGTCTTGGACCTTGCCTTCACCATCTACTCGTCCAATTTGGTC
>CAZWDD010000370.1:0-5439 GCA_964632345.1 uncultured Solibacteraceae bacterium
GTCGGCCCGCTGCTCATCGGGCTGCGCTTCCAGCGCGCGAATGTTCGAGTTCTCGTGGAAAACGGCGCTTGTCAGGTGGCTGAGTATCCCTGGCCGGTCATCCGAGTAGGCGATGAGGCGGACCGAGAAGGTGTCACCCGTCGCCCGGACCCACTCCACGACAATCTTCCGCTCCACTTCATACATCAGGTTCTGCACATTGGTACAGGCCACCGAATGCACGGCCACGCCCTTGCCGCGAGTGATGTAGCCCACGATCTCTTCCCCCCGGATCGGATTACAACACTTGGCCCGGTAGACCATTACGTCGTCGATGCCCTTCACCTTCAGCACCAGGTCCTTCTCGCCACTCGTATCGGGCGGCGGCAGCGACGGCTGCTCGGCCGGCGCGGAGGCGCGCTCGGACGCCTCCACCTGCTCCGGCGCCAACTTGATTAAGACCTGGCGGGCGGAGAACTTCCCGTAGCCGAGCGCCGCATGCAGGTCCTCCATCTTCGGGAATCCGTACTCGGAGGCAACCGATAGTATCTGGTCGCGCGAGATCCGCTTCCACTGCACGCCCAGCCGCCGCGCCTCCTTCTCCAGGTACTTCTCGCCGATCTCAATCGCCTTGGCCCGCTCGGTGGTATTGATCACCGCCTTGATCTTGTTGCGCGCCTTCGACGTCTTGGCGATCGACAGCCAGTCCTTGGACGGCAGGTGCCCCTGCTGCGTCAGAATGTCGACCACATCGCCATTCTTCAACGCGTACTTCAACGGAACGATCCGGCCATTGACCTTCGCGCCGACACACAGATTGCCCACCTCGGTGTGAATGGCGTACGCGAAATCGATCGGCGTGGCCTCTCGCGGCAGGACGATCACCTTCCCCTTCGGCGTGAAGGTGTAAACCTCCTCGGGGTACAGATCGACCTTGAGGGTCGACATAAACTCGCCCGGGTCGTGCATCTCCCGCTGCCACTCCACCAACTGCCGCAGCCAGGCGATCTGCTGCTCGTCCTGCGCAATCGACTTATGCCCTTCCTTGTACTTCCAATGGGCCGCAATGCCGTCCTCTGCAATGCGGTGCATCTCCTCCGTGCGGATCTGCACCTCGAACGGCTGACCGCCAGGGCCGATTACCGAAGTGTGCAGCGACTGATAGAGGTTCGGGCGTGGAATGGCAATGAAGTCCTTGATGCGGCCCGGTATGGGGTGCCATTCGCCATGCAGCGTCCCCAGCGCGGCGTAACAGTTCTTCACCGAATCCGTGATGATCCGCACGGCCAGCAGGTCATACACCTGATCGATGCCGATCTTCTGCCGCTTCAGCTTTTGCCAGATGGAGTACGGCCGCTTCAGACGCGCCTCTGTCCGCGCCGGGATCCCCTCCCTGCGCAGCTTCACTTCAACAGCCGTCCGGATCTCATCCAAAAGTCCATCGTTCGCCTTGCGCTTCGATTCGATCGCCTCGACGATCTCCTTGTACGCCGCCGGATCGGTGTACTGAAAGCCCAGGTCCTCCAGCTCGGCGCGCACTTTTCCCATGCCCAGCCGGTGCGCAATCGGCGCGTAGATCTCCAGCGTCTCCTGCGCGATCCGTTCCTGCCGTTCCCGCGGCAGCGCCCCCAACGTCCGCATGTTGTGGAGCCGGTCGGCCAGCTTCACGAGCACCACGCGGATGTCGTTCACCATCGCCAGCAGCATCTTGCGGACGCTCTCCGCCTGCCGCTCCTCGCGCGAATAGAACTTCAGCTTGGCCAGCTTGGTGACGCCATCCACACAGGCCGCCACGTCGGCGCCGAACTGCTTTCGGATCTCGTCGACGGTGATGCCCGTGTCCTCCACGATGTCGTGCAGAATACCGGTCACCAGACACGTCCCGTCAGAAGTCATGTCGGCCAGAATATGGGCCGCCTCGAGCGGATGCACCAGATACGGCTCACCGGACTGGCGCTTCTGCCCGGCGTGCATGCGATAGGCCAGTTGGAATGCCGCCTCCAGCGGACCGGTGTCTTCTCCGGGGTGCGTGTTGCGAAACTTGACGAGAAGGGAATCGAAGAGCGAAACGAGGATGGGTTCGGGCGGCGGAAGAGGGTCCGCGCCGGGTGGCGCGGAGGCTGCGTCAGACAGTTTGGCCGGTTGACTCACCTGATGGAACCCCTATATTTACAGGGTACACATAACGTGAGCCAACCGGCCAATGAAAGAGAGGAAAAGCGAAGGTTACTCTTCGGTCTTGATGCCCTGCGACGCTTTCCGCTCGGCTTCTTCCGCCTTGCGCTTCTTGGCGTCGAGGGTCTTTTGAACGAAATCGTCAGCGATGGCGATCTCCTTCTTGTAGTCGTCCACGTTCTCGGCAAGGTCAGCAAGTTCACGGTGCATCAGGTTCAGGTAGGCAAGGGCGTCGTCGTAGTCCTTGTCGATCGCCACGGCCTTCTCCAGATTGGCGATGCCTTCCTGCACGATCGCCAGATTCTTCTCCTTCACCTCTTCCCGCACCTTCTTGTCCTTGAGCGGACCCGGATCTTCCGGCTTCATGGACAGCTTGGCGCGCGCCTCACCGCGAACCGGATACGCCTTACCCCAGGCAATGACGCCCAGCGTGTACAGCGCTTCCTTGTTCTGCGGATCGATCTTCAGCAGCCGTTCGTTCCACTCCTTGGCGACATCGAACTTCTTCTGGTTGTAATAGATCGAGCCGATGGAGGCGATGGCGAGCTTGTCGTTCGGATCGCGCTCGAGAACCTGCTTAAAGTTGTCCTCGGCAGCCTTGGCGTACTGATTGTTCTCTTCGGAGTCGGCGCCGGGAATCCACTGGCTCATGTACGCGGTGGCGAGGTAGAGCCGGGCGGTGGTGAACTCAGGATCGAGTTCAATGGCCTGTTGGAAATACTTGACTGCTTCAGCGTAGCGGGCCTGCTTATACTCCCGGACTCCCTTGTTGAGGTTGTCGCGAGACTGCAGCCGGGCGCACCCGGCCGTGGAAAGCAGGAGGACAAAAGCGGCAAATGCAGTGGTGACGCGTTGGATGTTCAGTTTCACGCGGAATCTCCTTCTACTGGCCGGCTTCGATCTTGGGAGTCATCAGACCGACCTTGTCGATACCGGCGCCCTTGGCGATGTCGATGGCTTTGGCGACGTACTGGAACTCAAGATCGGGATCGCCCTTCACGAAAACCACGCGTTCGGCGCGGGTCTTGAAGACTTCCATGAGACGTTCTCCCAGGGCCGATTCAGCTACATCCTCGGTGTTGATCTTCATCGAACGGTCCTTCTCGATGATGATCACCACCGTGCGGTCCTGATTCGGAGGAGGCGGCGGCGCGTTCGGCGGCGGAGGCTGAGGAACGAGCGCGTCCAGACCCTTCGGCGTCAGAGGCGTGATAACCATGAAGATGATCAGCAGCACCAGCAGCACGTCGATGAGAGGCGTCATGTTGATATCGGCAGTGGGACCACCCCCGGAACCGCCAACTGACATTGACATAAGAATTGCTCCTTAAAAAAACTCGTTGAGGGATGAAACGGCAGACCGGAATTAGTCTCCGGCCGGAGGAGCGGCGGCGCCCGGCTGCGCTTCCTTGACTGTATCGGTCAGGAGGCCGAGCTGGTCGACACCGAAGCCGCGGAGGTTGTCAATTACTTCAACGACGCGTTCAAAACGGGCGCGCGAATCGTTCTTCAGATAAACGGTTTTGTCGAGCCGGTTCGTGAGACGGTCCTTGACCTTGGCGCCGAGGTCAGTGAGGTTGTTGAACTGGTCGGTGCCCAGATACACCTTCCCGTCACGGGTGACGGAAACCAGGATGGCGTCATCCTTATCGGCGTTCTGCATGGCGACTGGGTTCTTGGTCTTGGCCAGTTCCACGCTGATGCCCTTGGAAAGCATCGGCGTGATGACCATGAAGATGATGAGCATGACGAGCATCACGTCAACCATTGGGGTCACGTTGATGTCCGCGATGGAATTGAAGGTCTTTTTCTTCTTTTTATGCATGTCACCGGACATGGGAATCTCCTTTGTTACCGGGACCCCGGACGGCGGTCAGCCGCCCGGGAACGGGATTCAACTCGCCAGAAGGCGGAGGCTGGAGAAGCCGGGAACGAGAAGCAGGTTAGTGCTTCGCTCCGGCCTTCTGCGACCGCTTGATGAAGTAGTCAACCAGCTCCGAAGAGGAGTTGCCCATTTCAACGGTGAAGGATTCGAGGCGGGTGTTGAAGTAGTTGAAGACCATGACAGCGGGGATGGCCACGAACAGACCGATAGCGGTCGCCACGAGAGCTTCCGAAATACCGCCGGCGACGGCGCCCAGACCGGTGGACTTTTCAGCCGCGATGCCCTTGAACGCGTTGATGATGCCGACGACGGTGCCGAACAGCCCGACGAACGGAGCCGTGGAACCGATGGTGGCCAGCGAGGAAACGCCGCGCTTCAGTTCGGCGCCGACGATGGCTTCTGCACGCTCCAGAGCGCGGCGGGAGGCTTCGATCATTTCACCCGAAAGTTCGTTGGAAGCATTGTGGGACTGGAATTCCTGGAGGCCGGCAACGACGACCTTGGCCAGGTGAGACTTCTTGTAGCGGTCAGCGATCTTGATGGCTTCGTCCAGCTTGCCTTCGCGGAGCGCGCCGGCCACGGCCGGAGCGAACTTACGCGATTCGCCACGGGCGGCGTTGAAGGCCAGAAGGCGGTCGATCATGATGCCGATCGACCAGGCGGACATGACGAAGAGCGCGATAACGACGGCGCGGGCGGCCCATCCCATCTGATCCCACATGTCGGCGAAGTCGAACGAAACACCGCCGCCAGCCATCAGGTTGAGTGCCCATACCTGCATTTGAAGAACCATGATTTTCTCCTGCGAGTTGAATTGAATCAGTATGCCGGATTCCGGCTATTTATGAACGGAGCCCCTTATTCGGGAAGCGTCCGCGATGGCTGCCGTTTTCCGGTCAGCCAGGTTAAGCGCAACCAGGTTGAAGTTGGGAAGGGCCTGGGAGCGGGAGCCGCATGTGCCGCCTTGCGGGCGGTGGAGACGGACGGGTAGCCCGTCTCCGGAAACTGGGAAAGAAAAGGGTTAGTTGCTCAGCGTGAAGTTGACGTCAATCTGGGTCTGCACTTCGACAGGTTCGCCGTTGAGCAAGGTGGGCTTATACTGCCACTGACGAACGGCGTCGGTGGCAGAGGGAATCAGCAGCGGGTGGCCGCTGACGACCTGCAGGTTCTGAATCGTGCCGTCCTTCGCGATAACCGCGTTGAACCGGACCGTCCCCTGAATACGCGCCTGCTTGGCGAGAGGAGGATAGCTCGGGCGCACCATGCGGGCAATGTTAGCCGCCTGCACGTTGCCGCCGACGCGGATGCGCTGCGGCGTTGCGGGCTTGGGCGGTGCAGCGGGCGGAGGCGGCGGCGGCGGAGCTGCCGTCGGGACCGCGCCAATGATGCCGCCGATCACA
>CAZWDD010000371.1:0-5431 GCA_964632345.1 uncultured Solibacteraceae bacterium
GCAAAGCCGGCGGAGGAGAGGGTGCCGGTGGAGGTGATGCCGCGGGCGGCGTACCCGCCGATGAGTTCGAAGTCCGGGCGGGTGGCGAAGACGTTAAGCGCCCCGCCGACTTCGGAACGGACGGGGCGATGGTAACGGAGAACCCCGTCGCCGCGGCCGGTGAGGAAGTCCTCATACTGCGCGACGACGGGGTTAAAGGACGAGATCTCCTGCTTGCATTCGTTGATCAGAATCCGTGGCATGGCGGCTCGCCATATTCTGTCATGGAATGCGGGCGGGGCTAGCTGGCGAGCTGGACGAGGTTCGACGGCGGCCGGGTGACCTTAACCGGCGATTCCAGCTCCGGCATGGGTTTCGCCGAGAAGAGCTTGCGGCAGGGGATGGCGAGCCAGCGGGCCATGCGGGTGGCGCGCTGGCGGCGGGCCGAATCGGTGGAGATGCCGGTGTTGGCGTACATCTGGCGATAGAGCTTGGAGATGAACAGGAACGCCAGACGGCCGCGGAGGGTGGGGGCGCACTTGGAGCGTTCCCAGATTTCCTTGAAGGCGTAGAAGCGGTCCCAGACGCCCTGGGTGCGTTCGCGAAGCTCTTCGGAACTCATGGTGGGGTGGGGCGTGAACATCTTGGGGCGGACTTCGTGGGGGATGAGCCAGTAGCGGGTGATGGGGATGCCCTGGACCTTGGGGACGTTGTCGCCGAGGCCTTTTTCCCAGCGGTCGAAATCGACGGTGCCGGGGAAGGGGGTCATCATGACGAACTGGGCGAAGGTGAGGTCGGCGGCCTTGGCGAGGGCGGCGGTGGCGGCGAAGGAGTCCTCGCGATCGGTGGGGAGGCCGAAGATGAAGCTGCCGAGGACGTGGACGCCGTGGGCGCGGAAGGTCTTGAGGCGTTCGGCGAGGCTTTCGCCGGCCTTGTTGAAGTCCTTGAAGACGGCCTTGAGACCTTCCTCGGTGACCGACTCGACGCCGACGAGCGCGCCGAGGATGCGGGCCTTTTTCATGGCGATGAGGAACTCGGTATCTTCACCGGCTTCCATGGTGATCTGGGTGAAGAAGACCATGTCCTTGGGGAGCATGGCGAGTTTGGCCATGAGGTCAAAGCGCTCGTCGCGGATGGCGGTGAGTTCGGCGACGCGGGCGGCGTTGCCCTGGCGTTCGGCGAGAACGATGTCGGTCTTGGTGACGGGGTAGAAGTTGTCGTCGGCGAGGGCGATGAAGCGATAGCCGAGGCGGCGGAGCTGGACGATTTCCTCGATGACGATGTCGGCTTCGCGCTGGCGGGGCTTCTGGCCGTCGGTGCGCCAGACGGAGCAGAAGGAGCAGTGCTTGGGGCAGCCGCGGACGGTCTGGACGGAGGCCCACATGTATTTGTCGCGGCCGGCGAGGTCCCAACGAGCGGGGATAAACTGGCGGCCGGAGACGCGTCCGCCGTCATAGATCTGCTGGGCGCGGTTGTTGACGATGTCTTCGATGACCTGCCCCCAGACGACGTCGCCGTCGCCCTTGACGACCACATTGGCGGCGCCGAACTCGAGGGCTTCGTCAGGATAGAGAGTGGCGTGGATGCCGCCGTAGACGACAATTGCGCCGCGTTCGCGGCAGTTGCGGCCAACCTGCATGGCGCGGAGCGCGTTGCCGGTATGCATGCCGATGCCGACGATATCTCCGGGCTGGACGTTGTTTAAATCGAGTTGTTCGAGAGTCTCGTCTGTAATGACGGGATCTCCATATTTCGCCGGCGTCGCCGCGGCAAGTACGTACAGCCAGCGCGGAGTAATGACTCCGATTCCGAACGACGAATCGCTAGGATTAACCAAGTGAACGCGCATCCAACAAGCCTCTTCCTTACCCCATGGCTTTGGGCCGCGGGTAATTCCTAAGGGTATCAGTTTATGCGCGGGAGAAAAGGGGGGGTGCGGCGCGCGTAGGCGAGGTATGGGGCGCCGAAGCGGGCGGCGAGGAAGCGGTCTTCGGTGCGCGAGCGGATGGCGAGGAGCGTGAACGTGAGAAGGGTGGCGAGGGCAACGGCAGAGCTGCCCTGGATGAGCGCGAGCGCCAAGCCGGCGACGAGGAGGCCGGTGTACATGGGATGGCGGACGAGGCGGTAGGGGCCGTGGGTGACGAGGAAAGCGTCACGGCGGACAGCGACGGTATCGGTGAGGTTGCGACCGAGGGTCGAGTACATCCAGACCATCCAGGCGACCGACAGGGCGAACAGGGAGACGCCGGCCCACTGCCAGAGGGGAGAGACGGGGGAAGTCCGGCGGAAGGCGCCGATGCCGGCGGCAAGCAGGAGGAGGCCGGAGAGGCGGATGGCGACCAACAGCGGCCAGCCTTCGGCGCTGCGGTCGAGCGGTTCGCCGGAGCGCCCGGCCTGGAAGCGATGCCAGGCGGCGACAGAGAACAGGAGGGCAAAGAGGGCGACGGTGACAGGATAGACCATGGGTCTTCAGAAATGAAGGATAGGGATACGCGGATTGCGTGACACGGCTCGGGTCAAACTGGTAATTTGAAGGAAACCGACCGCGGGTAAACCGTGGAAAAGTCCGTACTTAACCGTGCTTTCGCTTTATTTTCGCCATAAAATGCGCCTTTCTGTGATAGTGTTGATACAGGCAACCACGCTGGCGTTTGCGGCGGAACCCCCGGTCCGTTATGAATCCAGTGTGGACGCCATGGGCTCCACCTTTTCGATCGCCGCATGGGGCGCCGACCGCGGGACCGTAGCGGCGGCCGTTGAATCGGCATTGGAAGAGGCTCGGCGTTTGGACCGGATGTTATCGAACTACCGTCCGAATAGTGAGTGGAGCGTCCTGAACCGAACGGCTGGAAGCAGCGCGGCAGTGGTCAGCCAGGAGTTATTCGACCTGCTGGCGGCGTGTGTGCGGTACAGCGAACAAAGCGAAGGCACATTCGATATCTCGGTGGGGCCGTTGATGCGGGTCTGGGGATTCTACAAGGGTTCCGGCCGCATGCCGCACCGGTCGGAAGTGCGGACAGCCCTGGCGCGCATCGGATATAAACACCTCATCTTGCAGACGAATACACGGACAGTGCGGTTTTCCAAGGACGGCCTGGAGATTGATCCGGGCGGGATCGGCAAGGGGTATGCCGTCGATAAGATGGCGGAGATTCTGCGCGCTGGAGGGGTGTCTGGAGCGTTGATCAACGCGGGCGGGAGCTCGCTGTACGGGATGAACACGCCGCCGGACGAGCCGCGGGGATGGAAAGTGGTGATTCGGGATCCGCGGCGGGCGGAGCGGCATGTGGCGGAGTTGTACCTGAAGAACGAATCGATGTCGACGTCTGGGAACTATGAGAAGTTCTTCCAGGTGGGCAAGCGGATTTATTCGCACATCATGGACCCGCGGACGGGGTATCCGGCGGCGGGGATGTATTCGGTATCCGTGGTCGCGCCGAGGTGCACGGACTCGGAAGCGTGGACGAAACCAGTTTATATACAAGGCCGCCAGTGGGCGGCGAAACACTTACCGACCGGGTATCGCGCGTTTCTGTGCGAGGACCGGGGGGAGGCCCAATGCGCGTGGCTCCAATGAGCAGCCGATTTCTTGATGCTTGCCGGCGGCGTCCGACGGACGTCCGGCCCGTGTGGTTCATGAGGCAGGCGGGCCGGTATTTGAAACCGTACCGGGAGATCCGATCGAAGCACTCGATTCTGGAGATCTGCAAACGGCCGGACCTGGCGGCAGCGGTGACGCTGCAGCCGGTGGAGATTCTGGACGTGGATGCGGCGATCATCTTTGCGGACCTGCTGCTGCCGGTGGAGCCGATGGGGCTGAAGCTGGAGTTCCGTGCCGGGGAAGGGCCGCATATCGACAACCCGGTGCGGGATTCGAACGACGTGGACTCGCTATCGATCTCGAACACGGATGAGCTTGGCTACGTGGGCGAATCGATCCAACTGGTGACGCGGGCGCTGGCGGGGAAGGTTCCGGTGATTGGATTCACGGGCGCGCCGTTCACGCTGGCGAGCTACATGATCGAGGGCGGGCCGTCGAAGAACTACCTGCACACGAAGCGGCTGATGTATAGCGACGAGACGCTGTGGCGGCGGCTGATGGGGAAGATTGTGGACGTGCTGGGGCCGTTTGCAATTATGCAGGTGGCGGCCGGGGCGCGGGCGATCCAGGTATTCGATTCGTGGGTGGGGGCGCTATCGCCGGATGATTATGTGCGGTATGTCGCGCCGTATTCGCGGGCGCTGATCGAGCGGATCCGTTCGACGGGCGTGCCGGTGATTCACTTCGGCACGGGAGCGGCGGGCTTCTTCCGGGAGCTGCACGCGGCGGGCGGGGATGTGATGGGCGTGGACTGGCGGGTGAACATCGACCAGGCGTGGATGGACATCAGCTACCGCTCGGCGGTGCAGGGGAACCTGGACCCGGTGGCGCTATTTGCGCCGCTGCCGGAGCTGAAGGCGAAGATTCACGAACTGCTGAAGCGGACGGGAACGCGGCCGGGGCACATTTTCAACCTGGGACACGGCATTCTGCCGGAGACGCCGGTGGAGAACGTGAAGGCGACCGTGCAGATCGTGCGCGAGTTCAAGCCGTAGGGAGGGACGCGTGCCCTCCCATGTAGTGATCGGCGGCGGCATCACGGGGCTGGCGGCGTGCTGGTACCTGGCGAAGGCCGGGCACCGGCCGGTGCTGATTGAGAAGGACAAGCGGCTGGGCGGAGTGATCCGCACGGACCATGTGGAGGGCTGCCTGGTGGAGGGCGGCCCGGACAGTTTTCTGGCGTCGAAGCCGGCGGCGATGGAGCTGATCCGGGAGTTGGGGCTGGGGGAAGAGGTGATTGGGAGCAACGATCATCAGCGGGTGACGTCGATCGTGAAGGGCGGGCGCCTGGTGCCGATGCCGGACGGGCTGATGATGATGGTGCCGACGCAGATTCTGCCGATGGTGAAGAGTCCGCTTTTCAGCTGGGGGACGAAGATCCGGATGGGGATGGAGTATTTCCGGAGCCCGGTGGCGAACCCGCCGGAGCGGAGCGTGGCGCAACTGGTGCGGGAGCACTACGGGCAGGAGGCGGTGGACTACCTGGCCGAGCCGCTGCTGGCGGGGGTATACGGCGGCGATCCGGAGGAGTTGAGCGCGGACGCGGTGCTGGAGATGTTCGTCAACCTGGAGAAGAAGTACGGGAGCCTGACGAAGGGGACGCTGGCGATGCGGGCGGAGCGGGCGAAGCAGGCGCCGGGGGGGCCGCTGTTCCGGACGCTGAAGGGCGGGATGGAGCAGTTGACGCAGGCCATCACGTGCCAGCTGCCGGGGAAGATGGACCGGGTGCAGGACGAGGCGGTGGCGATCCGGACATCGAACTTCGGCTATGAAGTGGAGCTGAAGAAAGAGAAGATCTACGCGGAGCATGTGTTCGTGTGCTGCCCGGCGACGGCGGCGGCGGGGATGCTG
>CAZWDD010000372.1:0-5375 GCA_964632345.1 uncultured Solibacteraceae bacterium
CGTCGTCGGCAGCGACGACGAGAATGACGACGTCGGTGACCTTCGCACCGCGGGACCGCATGCGGGTGAAGGCTTCGTGGCCGGGGGTATCGATGAAGACGATCTTCTTGCCGTGAATCTCCACCTGATAGGCGCCGATGTGCTGGGTGATGCCGCCGGCTTCGCGTTCGGCGACGCGGGCAAGACGAATGGCGTCGAGCAGCGAGGTTTTGCCGTGATCGACGTGGCCCATGATGGTGACGACTGGCGCGCGGACGACAAGATCGGCGGGATCCTCGGCGAGTTCCACTTCCCAGGTCTGCTCATCTTCGTAGCTGACCTGAGAGGCAGTGGCGCCGAAGTCACGGGCGATGTCCTCGGCCAGCTTCACGTCGATGGTCTGATTGATGGTGGCGAAGAACTTGCGGTCGACCAGCTTCTTGATGACAAGAGTGGTCTTGATGCCGAGCTTCTCGGCGAGTTCCTTAACGGTGATGCCCTCAGAAACCGTGATCTCCTTGCCCTTGGCGAGGAGGATGTCGGTGTTCTCCTTCTTGGTGTAGATCGGCCGGAGCTTGCCTTCCTCGGCCTCACGGACGCGGCCCTGATTGGCGCGTTTCCGCGTATCGGTCCGGCGGCCTGGATCGACCGGGACGGGCATGGGCGAGGGTTGCAGCATGCCGGCGGAGGTGGGATGCATGGGGCGGCCACGGCCGGGACCGCCGGGACCACCGCCGGGGCGGCCACCGAAGGAGGGCTGGCCGGGCCCGGAGGGACGGCCCGGGGAGGGCATGCCGGGACGGGCGCCGCCGCCCTGATAGATGGGGCGGCCGGGGGCGGGAGGACCGGGCCGGGGGCCCGGAGCGCCGGGGCGAGGGCCGGGGGGGCCCTGCAACTGTTTCAGGCGGTCCACCATGTCCGGGCGGGGCGGGACGACGGGCCGGGCGGAGGGCTGGCCGGCGAGGGGACGGTTGGGGGCGGACGGAGGCGGCTGCGGCCGGGGCGCGGGAGCACCGGGGCCGGCGGGGCGCGCCTGGATGGGAACACGTGGGCCGGGCGGGGGCTGCGGGGGCCGGGGAGCGGGGACGCCAGGGCCGGCCGAGGGCTGCGCCGGGGAACCGACGAAGACGGCGGCGGGCGGGGTGGGGCGGCCCGGGGGCGGCTGCGGCGGGCGGGGAGCGCCAGGAGTGACGGGCCCCGGGGTAACGAGAGGCTGGCGGGGGCCGGAGAGAATCTGGCCGGGACGCGGCGCCCCGATGGGGGACGACGGGCGCACGGGCGGCACGGGAATGGACGGCGGCTTGGGCGCGACGACGGGAGGCTCAGGCGGCTTGGGGGCGACGGGCGCCGCGCTGGGCGGCGCGATGGGCGGCATGATGGGACCGCCGGAGGCAAGCGGGGGCCGGAGGGGCGCGGTGGCCTTCAGGGGGATGCCCGCGGCGGGCTCGGCGCTTTCCGGAGCGGGCGCGGGAGTGACCACGGCGGCAGGAGGCGCGGAAGCGACGACCGGGGGCGCCACGGGCGGGCGCACGGGGGGCGCGGTGACAACCGCGGCCGGGGGTGTCACGACCGGAGCCGGGGGTGGGGCGACCTCAACGCGGACGGGCTCGTCTTCCGGTTCCGATCCGTCGTGCGAGAGATCGGCGTGCGGGTCGTCCTCAATCCTGTAGCGCATGACGCTGGGGTCGTTGCGCATATGATTCCGGATCAATTCGGCGAGATCGTCATCTATCGAACTGGAGTGGGTCTTCTTGTCTTGCACGCCCAGCTTCGGGAGCGCGTCGATGATCGCGCTAGGCTTGACCTCAAGCTCCCTCGCCAGTTCGTTAATTCGGATCTTGCTCATAATTTGAGAAAAAATATGGGTAACCGTAACCCGATACCAGCCCGCCTGCCCGGTGGCCGCGATGCGAGCCGTTACCGCCCCTTCTGCCATGGTAACAAATTCACTTCGGAGGGACCGGAAATCGCCAGACGCGATTTTCCGGCCAACCCTCGACTATTCTTGCTGTTCCGGAGCGGGGTCAGGCTGTGTGTCCACAACCGGGTCCGCGTCCGCAACCGGGACTTCGGCCGCTGCAACTTCTTCGGTGACTATTTCGGCCGCTGCCTCGACGGGTGTTTCGATGGGAGGTTCCACGGCGGTTTCGGCCGGAACTTCCTCCTCATAAGGCCCGTAGTAGGCGTTCACGGCGTACTGAATACTTACCAACGCTTCATCGTTAATGCCGGGGATCTGCAGGATCTCTTCGGGGGTCATGGCGCCGAGGCGCTCGACAGTGCCGATCCCGGCTTCAAAGAGCCGCTCGACCACTTTTTCGGGCAGGCCGAAGTCGAGCAGGACGGAAAGCGGGGCGCCGGTGACCTGTAGCTGGGCCATCTGCGCTTCGACCTCGCGGCGCTTTTCCTCTTCGCTCTTGATGTCGATTTTCCATCCGATCAGCTTGGCCGCCAGGCGGACATTTTGCCCTTTCTTGCCGATGGCGAGGGAGAGCTGATTGTCGTCGACGATCACTTCCATGTGACGGTCGTTGAGATCGAGGATGGAGACGCGGCCGATTTTGGCGGGGCTCAAGGCATGGGTGGCGAACTGGACGGGATCTTCGGAGTACTCGATGATATCGATCTTTTCGCCGCGCAGTTCACGGATGATCGACTGGACGCGCATGCCTTTCATGCCGACGCAGGCGCCGACGGAATCGACATCGCGGTCGCGGCTGGCGACGGCGATCTTGGTGCGCTCGCCGGCCTCGCGGGCGCAGGCCTTGATGACGACGGTATTGTCGTAGATTTCGGGCACTTCCTGTTCAAAGAGGCGCTTGACGAACTCGCAATCGGAGCGGGAAAGGATGACGCCGGAGTTCTTGCCGCTGCGCTCGACGCTCTTGATGACGCAGCGGACGCGGTCGCCGACCTGGAAGCTTTCCAGGCGGGACTGCTCACGCCGGGGCAGGCGGGCTTCGGTCTTGCTGCTGACGTCGCAGACCAGATCGCCCATTTCCATGCGCTTGACGGTACAGTTGACCAGTTCGCCGACGCGGTTATGGAACTCGTTGAAGATGGTGTCACGCTCGGCTTCGCGAACCTTCTGCATGATGACCTGCTTGGCGGTCTGGGCGGAGATGCGGCCGAGGGCCTCGGTCTTCTTGGGGAACTTGATCTGGCCGCCGATCTCGGCGGACCGGTCGTACTCGCGGGCATCGGCGAGGCTGATTTCGCGGACGGCATCCTGGACCTGTTCGACGATGATCTTCACGGCGGAGATCCGGATGGCCCCAGTTTTTTCGTCGAAGTCGGCGACAAGCTCCTCGTTCCCCTTGAACTGCTTGCGCGCCGCGGCCAGCATGGCATCCTTCACCGCGTCGATCACGATCTGCGGGTTGATACCCTTCTCTTTGCTGAGCATTTCGATGGACTGATAAATAGTTCCCACGGGGACTCCTCTCCTGGCTCCGTCCTCCCGGAGCCGTTACCACTCAAACTTCAGATTGGCCTTTTTCACCTGGTTCAACGGGATCTGCGCTGTTTTGCCTTCGGCGGATTCCACAGTCAAGACATCACCGGAAAAGGCCTGTAACATTCCGGTCCAGGTCGTGGCACCTGCCACGGGTTCCCGCGCCACAACCTTCACCTTTTTGCCGACCGATTTCTCAAAGTCGCGCGGGCGGGTGAGCTTGCGTTCGACGCCTGGCGAACTAACTTCCAGGGTATATTGGCCGCCAGGAATGAGGTCGATTTCGTCGAGCAGCGCTTCGAGCGCGGTGGATACCGTTTCACAATCTTCAAGCGTAACGCCGGCATCCTTGTCGATATAGACGCGGAGCACGCGGTGGCGGCCGCCGCCGAGAAACTCGATGTCGGCTATGTCGACACCTGCTCCCCGGGCCACGCGGTCCGCTGCTTCCCAGATTTGATCCAGTAATTCCTGACGCATAACATCGCTGGCGAAAGCAAATAAAAAAGTGGGCTTTCGCCCACTGGTCGTTTGCCGTCGTCGCTTTCATTGTACAACTCTGGCGGCGTTTGGCAAGTACCGGGTTTCAGCGATGCGCGCCGAGGTGCTGGCGGGCCATGCGGAGGAAACGGCTGACGGCCGGATCCGGATCATGGCGGGAGACCATGGCGATGCGCCAGGCGGCAGCGGGGATACCAGTGGCGGCGAAACGGACGCCATCGATGCGCATGGAGCGAGCCGAGGCGGGGGCCAGGGTGACGCCGAGGCCGGCGCGGACGAGATTGAGCACGGTGTAGAGCTGATTGGCCTCCTGGCCGATGCGAGGGGTGAAGCCGGCGGCGCGACAGGTGGCAAGGACATGGTCGTGGTAGGTGGCCGAGGCGGCGCGCGATAGGACCAGGAATGGCTCTTCGGCAAGGGCGCGGAGGCCCCGGAAGGGGCGGTGGGCGGAGGGAACGACGGCCTGCAGGGAGTCTTCGAGCAGGGGCTCGACGGCAAAGTCCGCGGCGGCCTCGACCGGCATGCGGAGGAAGCCGACATCGATATCGCGGCGGCGCAGCGCTTCGGCCTGTTCGAGGCTGGCCATGTCCCGCACGGTGACGTGGACGCCCGGATGCGCCTGGCGGAACTGGGCGAGGACGGCGGGCAGGCCGCCGGCGAGGGCGGCGATACCGGCTCCGATGCGGAGTTCGCCGGCCTCGCCAGCGATGGCCAGGCGGGCGAGCGTGGCGGCGCGATCCCAGTCGGCGAGCAGGCGGGGGGCATGCGAACGCAGGAGTTCGCCGGCCGGGGTGAGGCGGACGCCGCGGGAATGGCGGATCAGCACGGGCCCACCGAGGCGGCTTTCGAGGCGGCGGATCTGCTTGGAGAGGGCGGGCTGGGAGATGCCGAGGCGTCCGGCGGCGGCGCCAAAGTGGAGCGTCTCGGCCACGGCGAGGAAACCACGAAGCTCTGCTAATTCCATTTGGTTATGAATATAGCCTTTCGGCGTTATTGGACGGAATCGGAGCGGGACCGCTACAGTGGCAGTCATGGCGAAAGAACGTCCACTGGTCACGGCGCAGACACGCGTGCGAGCCCACGCCGGGACCCTATCCAGTTTGCCGCTGGCCGCGCGGTTCTCCTATATCTACGAGCACAACTTATGGGGGAGCGAGGAGACGCGGTCCGGACTGGGATCCTCTTACGAAGAGACGCGCGTGCTGCGGGAGCGGCTGGCGGCGCTATTTGAGCGGCTCGGGATTGAGTCACTGCTCGACATTCCGTGCGGGGACTTTCACTGGCTGAGCACGATGCGGCTGCCGGCGAGCTATACGGGCGCCGATATCGTGCCTGCGATCGTGGCGGCCAACGAGGCGCGGTACGGGGGGCCGGGGCGAACGTTCGCGCAGTTGGATCTGACGACGAGCCCGCTGCCGCGTGCCGACCTGATCCTGTGCCG
>CAZWDD010000373.1:0-5372 GCA_964632345.1 uncultured Solibacteraceae bacterium
AACGAACCGAGTCACCAATGTGCGGCTCCCCGACGATCTTCTCGCCGGGTTCGAGTTCAAGAACGCAGACCCGAAGTGGCGCACAGACGATCGTGGGAAGTCCGGCACCGAAGGTGTAGAGAACGCGTCCGTCCTTGCCTGGCGCGGGCTCGTGCTTTTCGGTCATCCAACTCTTTCCCAAAGCGAGCGCGCCCTCGGCGGACTGCGAAATCGGAATGTCGTTGGGCGGCTCGCCCGCGACGACGGCTTCCACCTTCGCCGGGGCGGCAGCGGGTGCCGGTGCTGCCTTCACCGGAGCGTCTTCTTGCAGCTTGTTGAGAATCTGTTCGAACGGATACTGCTTCGGATCGTGCATGCCGGGCGGTGGTTGCCTCCGCACCGTCACCGGTGGTGGACTGGCTGGCACCTGCGTTGGCTCCTGCGCCAATGCCGCGATCCCGGCGGCTAACAGAAGGGGAAAGAGTCTCATGACGGACCTCCTTTACAAGACACGGCTCCAACTTGCTTGGGTGACGTAGATGCCGAGCGGGTTGACGCGGGCCAGCGCTTCATCGGCAGGCGGATTCACCACGAGCGTGAACGCGCCCTTCCACCTCTGCGGCTCGCCGATCACCGTTCCGGCCATGCTTCGGGTGGTCTCGACCCACTCGACTTCGTAGGTCCTCTCCGACGACGGGAAGATCGCCTTCACCTCGACATCGACGGTTTGCTTGGCGGCCCGTTCGTGTGGCGGGTCGTTGCGGAAGTACTCACTGATCGAGACTTGCGCCGGTGAGCCAGAGGCAATCATTGCGTACGTTCGGTCGATGGCCTTGCGCTGCGCGATGCCATCCATGGACACCAGGCGCCAATCGGCGATCCAGGAATTGAGCGCGGCGCGCTTGAGGCGATCATCGGCGATGGTGGCCTGTTCGGCTGGACCGCTGGCCACTGTGCGCCCGAGGCTGTCCACCGCCACAACGTAGGGCACGATGCGGGCTTGCTTCGAAATGACGATCATGCCGCCGACGGCCAAGAATGCAACAGCCGCCGTGACGAAGAACGCGGCTCGCCAGTTGCGGGCGCGGCTGATCAGATCGCCGTAACGCTCATCCCATTCCTTACGAGCGGCGAGGTACGGATTGTGAACGGCGGCTGCCTTTTCCTTCGTTTGTTCATCCGACTTCGTGGACGCCTTGCGTTCTCGCAGTGGAGTCCAGAGTGATGTCGTTGCCATGTGTTCTCATGCCTCCTTCTCTACTCGCCGCCATGCAGGTTGAGTTGCGCCGGTCCGCCACCGCCCGCGCCATCCGGCGGCAGGGCTTGGCGCAGCCCTTGGGTGAAACGCCCGGAGCGGTCGAGCGCCTGTTCTGCGATCTCGGCAGCGTTGGCGATCTTCTCCATCGAAGAGCCTGCATCACCTTGCGGCGTTTTCGCGGGTGCCACCGACATTGGGCTCGTATTCTTCATGGGCGAGGTGATCGTTTGCGGACTCGTGATGGTCTGAGGACTCCCGAGCGAAGCGTTCTCGGCTGGCAATGGCGGCGGTGATGGCTGCTCCGGGGTAGCGGTCATCGGCGATGAGTTCTTCATCGGTTCGCTGACTGTTTGAGGCTTCTGAATAGTCTGCGGCGAACCAAGCGTCGCGTCGTTTGACGGACTCATCGCGGCGTCCGCGGCTGAACCGGCGGCGGCAGGCGTATGGGTTGCACCCACGCCTGACGACACGCTGCTGATCGAGTCCATGGCCCCGTGAGAGAAGGCTGTCGCATCGTTGGCGGAAGCGGTTGAAGATTCTGGAGTCGAAGAGGCGCGAATGTCAGAACCCACGGCCAGCGGTGGCGTGGGCTGTCGTTTTGCCTCGACAGGCGCTGCGATTCCAGAATTGGAGCGAGGCGGCGAAACCTGCGCCGGTTCGCTTTGTGTGTTCGAGCTTGCCGGGCTCGCAGTGGATGTTTGCGCGGCGCTGGGACCAACCGCGTTCGCCCCACTTGACGGAGTTGGTTGTGTGGAGGCTGGGGCCCGGTTTGCTTGCCCCTGGCTCGATTGGGCCGATGTCTGCGAGGTAGTGGTGTTGCTCCCAGGTGCGGGAGCGCCGGTTCCGCCGAGCGATGGCGGTTTCGGTTGCCCGCTTCCGCCACCTGCGCCAACGCCGCCATTCGCTGGTCCGCCGTTACCAGATCCTTTCCCGCCGGAGCCGTTGCCGCTATTGCCCCCACCGCCACCAGTTCCGGCCGCGCCGCTAGCTTGGCCGCCCGAAGCGGCGGACGACACCGAGGAGTTCCCCATCATGCCAGAGCTACCGGCACTGCCCGCGCCCATGCTCGCGGCCTGGTTGACAGTCATCGCGCCACCAGCCGCCGCGCTGCGGGCCGCGAGAAGTTTCACCGCGCCAGCGCCGAGAGTTGCGACGGCGATACCGGCCTGCGCACCGGCCAGGCCGACAGCGGCGATGTCGCCGCCGGAGAAGTTCGGCGAACCGCCGAGCAATGACGCAGTGAACTTCGGGGCCTGCCAGCATAAGATGCCGAAGATGATCGCGCCGCCAGTGATGTCCAGTGCATCCATGATTGGCGACAGCGCGGCAGCAACTGACAACGCTCGCGCCACCCAAGCCGCGCTCAGCGTCATTCCGACGCCGATCAACATATAAAGCACCATCAACTTCACTCCGACGGCGACGGCCAATGCGATGTAACGCTCCACATACGGCGCGGTCCAACGCGAGCCACCGAACCCAAGGAAGATGAATCCGGCACCGACCACCACGTAGCTTTCGACCAGGGCCATGATGAAGTGGACCGAGACGATGACAAAGGCGAGGAAGGTCAAAACGGCGGCGAGCACCAGGGCAAGCGCACTCGCAGGATTGACGAAGAACCCGGCAATGCTGGCAGACTCGCCGAGGTTTGCGGCAATCTGGAGCCCCCGCACAAACACATCGCCAGGCGACAGGCCGACCGCCCCGATACCGGCTGCGTTCTGCCCGACAATGGCAAAACTGTCGATGATGGCGGGAATCCATGCTGGCCCGTTCACAAGCAGAGCCATGAACGCGCCTACGAACATCATTCGCCGAATGAGAGCCGCCGTCCATCCTTGGAGGTCTGCTTTATCCAAAACAAGGATCACGGCCGTCCATGCAAACTCGATCAGAGCCAGAAGGCCGAACAGGCGATTCGCCGCGGCCGAGGCGGCTGTAAACCAATTCGGCCGGACGCTGCGGAAGGTATCGAGTAGATCGCCCGGAGTCTGTCCGTACTGGGCCAGTGCGATCTGCGGCAGCGTTGCTATCAGAGCGACACCCAGGCAGACACGTATCCTGTTGCGCGTGGAGCGCATGTTCGTTCCGTCCCTTCTGATGCTGAGTTAGTACTTGCGCGGATCGCCTGGAATGGTTCGCGACGAGTTCATCTGGACGCTTCGAGCCGCCGTGCAGATTCGCCCTTCCGTCGTGTCATTCCAGTTCGCACCGCCCGCCTTCTTGAGGGGCTCGCATTCAGCGACTAAGCCGTCTGCGTACGCTGTGCCCTTCTTCCACATCCACTGAGTGATCGCGTTGAGCGAAGCCTTCTCAACCTCTCCGGCTCCATCACGCTTGACCTTTTCGACAATGACGCTGGCAGGTTCTTTGTTGCATCCGGCTGCCAGCAGAGCCAGCGCAACAGTTGTAACGGAAAGGGTGCGCCTCATACCCATGAGGCTAGTACTTCCTTGGGTCCGGCGCAGCCACCACGCGGTTGAAAAACTTCTCGGTCGCGGCGGTGGCCGTCGCGTCCTTTTGGATCTGCGCGGCCTGGAACGCCTGCTTACCTTGGAGGTCGGCGAGCATGATCTGGCGCAGCTTCATCATCTGCTGGATCATGTGCTCGTTGATCTGGTTGGCCACCTGGATCGCCTTCAGCCGCCCGTCGCTCGAAGTGGACATCGTACGTAGCTGACGGAGGATCGCCTCTTCGCTGTTCATCTGGCTGGCCTGAATGTTCGCGGCTTTCAGCGCACCCAGCGAAGTATCAAGAGAGGTCTGCGCCCAGTCGCGATACTTCAGGTACCAGGCATTGCCGGCATAGCCGTAACCGGTGAAGCGGTTGCGGAATTCGGCATCGAGGTTCGCCATCGAATAGGCGAGGGCGCGGCCGTTTTGAACGACGCCATGAAGGTTGGCGATCTCGGCCATGATCGGACCGAAGATCTGCATCGGCAACTCGGTGGCCTGCTTCGCCATGTCGGCCACCATGAGAATCTTCTGGCGCAACTCTTCGCCCTGACGAATGTAGGTGGTGACCAGTTGGACGTTGTTCGCGAGTTGGGTCCATTCGGTGGCGAAGCCGCCCAGGACTCCGGCTTTCGCCGGTGGCGGCGCGATGCTGGTGAGTAGCAGCGTGTATGCGACAGTGCCGCTCAGCACGCGTTTGGAAAGCTGGTCGAGTCTCATGCGGATTGTCTCCTTTTCAGAGTGAGGTCATGTTGCAGGAAGGCCGCCCAGTCGTCGAGTCCGCGCATGCGGAGCCACTGGACCGGCCAAGTCGGACCGTATTGATCGATTGCGTCTTCGGCTAGTTGCCGCTCTTCGCGGCTGGATATGCCGACGAACGATAGAGCCACTCCGCCCAGGCCGAGCGCAATCAATCGCCGGCCTATCGACGACACGACGTAGTACTGCCGCTTCGGAATCGAGTTCTGAACGATCTCGATCTCGCGTTCGTTCAGACCGATCGATTCGTAAAATTCCTTCGAGGACGGATTGCCCGCCTCCGCGTTGGGCAATAGCACCTTGGTCGGGCACGATTCGAGGACAACATCCTTGATAGGCGAGTTGAAGATGTCGGACAGGTTCTGCGTCGCGAGCACGACCGCGCCGTTGAACTTGCGGAGCGTCTTCAGCCATTCGCGAATGCGTTCCCGGAAGAGCGGGTGACGCAGATAGACCCAGGCCTCATCGAGCGGCACTAGAGTTGGTGATCCATCGAGCCGCTTCTCGATGTGCCGGAAGAGATAGAGCAGAACGGCGACGACAGCCTTCTCGCCCATGTTGAGCAGATGTTCGGTTTCGAAGGTCAGGAACCGCCCTGAGCCGAGCATGTCCTCGCGGGCATCGAGCAGGTGGCCCATCGGGCCGCCGAGCGTGTAGTATTGCAGTGCCTCGCGAACGCCTTCATCTTGGACGTTGGCGACGAGTTCGGTCATGGTGCGTGTTGGCGAGGATTGCAGGAGCAGCACCGCCTCGCTGATCGCGTTGCGATGGCGCGGCGTCACCGTGAAGCCCTGTAGCAGGCAGAGCGCTTCGAGCCAATCGACCGCCCATGCCACATCCGAAGGTGTGTCGATCTCACGCAACGGGCAGAACGCCCATTGGGTCTTTTCCCCGCCGATGTCGTAGAAGTCGCCACCGG
>CAZWDD010000374.1:0-5320 GCA_964632345.1 uncultured Solibacteraceae bacterium
GGAGTCGAGATCGGCTACGTAGACACGGAAGGGCGCATTTTGCGCCAGCGCGCAGAGTGCGAAGGCGAACAGGAGGGGGAGGGTCCGCACACCTTAAGCGTAACGGAAGTTTGTGCCCGAGCCAATCGGTTTTGCTAGACTCAGGGGCGGAATGTTCGGGACCTATGGCGAAGTGGTGGAGCGATTTCTGGAGGAGCGGTATGGCATTCGCGTCGTGACGCGGGATATTCCGGACCCGCTGCTCGGAGATTTGGACGGCGCCGAGATTCATATCGACCACGCGGTGACGGAGGAGGAGCGGCTGTTTCTGCTGGCGCATCTGTTCGGCCATACGGTGCAGTGGAATGTGCGGGAAGGCGCCTTGGAACTCGGGAAGCCACAGCAGCCGCCGGTTACCGAGGTTTTGCTGGAGGAGATCCTGGCGTATGAGCGGGAGGCGGCCGGCTATTCGCTCGCCATGCTGCATGCTGCCGGAGTCCGTTCGCTGGACCAGTGGTTGAGCGACTACACGGCGACCGACCTCGCGTATTTGTCCCACTACTACCGGACCGGCGAAAAGGGATCGTTCTGGGATTTCGCCGTCAGCGGGGCCGCGCCGCTGTCGCCGATCGCTGTGCCGGAGTTCCGGCCGGTGCGGAAGGCGTTCCGCATGGATGGGATCGTCATTTAGAATCGGGAGCGGCGTTTCCTTCCGCATTGAGGGAGACGGCAGGACGCAGCGTTGTAAGGACCGGCTCCGGGGAGGGCGTCTCTTCGCTCGGCGCTGCCCCGAGAGCATGGAAGCGGCGAGCTGCCGGGAGGACTCTCGTCTCCAGCGAGCCGGCGGCGGAGTTATAGGCAAGGACGGCTTTATCGAGTCCGCCGCGGATCCCATCTAAGTGGGAGGAGAACGTTTTGAGGCGGTCGTGCAACTCCTTGCCGAGCGCGGCGATCTCCTGCGCATTTCGCGCCAGACGTTCCTGGCGCCAGCCGTAGGCAGCGGCCTTCAGCAGGGCGATGAGCGTGGTGGGGGTGGCCTGAATGTCCCTGTTCTCCACACCGTACTCTAGCAGGCCCGTATCGTGCTGGAGTGAAGACGAGAAGAATGCTTCGCCCGGCAGGAACGCAACCACGAAGTCCGGTGCATTTGGAAACTGATCCCAATAGCTTTTGGCGCTCAGTCGCTTGATATGGGCGCGGACCTGGGCGGCGTGTTCGGTGAGCCGCCCGGTGCGGCCCGCATCGGACGTTTCGTCGGCGGCGGCGAGGTACGCGGCGAGAGATACCTTGGCGTCGACGACGATTTCACGGTGCGAGGAGAGTCGAATGACGAGGTCAGGCCGGAGGCGGCCATCAGGACCAGTGACCGAGACCTGTTCGGCGAAATCGCAGTGGTCCAACATGCCGGCAAGTTCGACGACGCGGCGGAGTTGAAGTTCGCCCCAGCGGCCACGGACAGACGGTGTTTTGAGCGCATGGACGAGCTTGGCCGTTTCGAGTGTCGATTCGCGATGCGCACCGTGGAGCATGTCGACCATCTCGCGCAGGCTGGCGATGTCGCGCGTCCGCTCCGATTCGAGGCGCTGCAAGGCGTCCTGCAACGGCTGCAGGGACTGCTGGATGGAGTGGTGGCGTAGGTCGAGTTCCCCCCTGGCGGATTCATTGGCCTTCTGGAAGGTGGTCTCGGCGAGGGCGAGGAAGTTGCGGTTGTTGGATTCGAGGGCGTCCGCGGCGACCCCCTTTAGGATCTCCGAAAGTTGCGCCGGGGAGGGGGTGAGCAGGCCGCGCAGCAGATAGCCGACGGCGGCACCTGCCAGGAACAGGCAGAGGTAAAGGACTGATTCCATTGGGGGAGAGATGGAAAAATGGAAAGGGACCTGGCTGGAGGCCAGATCCCTATTTGTTCATTGTAGCAAGTTTGCGAGAGAAAAGGGGGCCGGCTTTCATTAACTTTATTACTTTGTTGGGACCAGCCCCCACAGGAGTGCGATCGAATCAAGCCCTATCGGCTGGTTTGGCCGAGCGGGTAGTGAAGACGAAAAGCACCAGAACGACGGCGCCGACGGCGAACAGGGTGTCCCCCGGGGCGCGGAGCCAGCGGAGGGTCTGCATGATGTCGGTGGCCATGAAGTCCGAGCTGCGGGCGTACCAGTAGCCATGTTCGACTGAGGCCCATGTCTGGCGGAGGCCGACGGGGAGGAGGCTTCCGATACACATGGCGAACAGGCCTCCGTTCATGGCCCAGAAGGCGAAGCGGAGCCAGTTCTCCTTCCACTCGGCATCGGGCTGCATGGCGCGGAGGCAGACAAGCATCAGCCCAATGCCCAACATGCCATAGACACCGAAGAGCGCGGCGTGGCCGTGGAGCGGAGTGGTGTTGAGGCCCTGCATGAAGTAGAGGGCGATGGGCGGGTTGATCATGAAGCCGAAAAGACCGGCGCCCACCATGTTCCAGAACGCTACGGCGACGAAGAAGTAGATGGGCCACTGGTAGCGTTTGGCCCAGTGGGTCAACTGTCCGCGGCGCAGATCGTCAAGCGCGGAATAGGCTACCAAGGTGAGGGGAACAACTTCGAGAGCGCTGAAGACCGAGCCCCAGGCCATGGCGACCATCGGCGTGCCGGAGAAGTAGAGGTGATGGCAGGTGCCGATGATGCCGCCGGCAAGGAAGATGGTGGCCGACAATAGAGCCGCGCGGGCGGCGAAGAGTGGCTTGATCAACCCGAGGCGGGCGAAGAAGAAGGCGATGACCGTGGTGGCGAACACCTCAAAGAAGCCTTCGACCCAGAGGTGGACCACCCACCAGCGCCAGTATTCGACGATGGAGAGGTGCGTATGCTGGCCCCAGGTGAGGCCGGCGCCGTAGAAGAGGCCGATGGCGCCGCCGGAGATGAGGAAGAGCCAGAGCAGGTGCTTGGATTCTCCGGCGTTTTTGAGTGCGGGGAGGATGGCACGGACGACGAGGCCGAACCATATGAGGAGACCGGCGAAGAGTAGTATCTGCCAGCCGCGGCCGAGGTCCACATACTCGTAGCCCTGGTGCCCCCAGTAGAAGCTGGTTTCGTCAGAGAGCCGGTTCATGATGCTCAGCCACTGCCCGGACATCGAGCCGACGACGATCAGCAGCAGGGCGCCGAAGAGAACGTTGACACCCAGGGTCTGGAACTTGGGTTCCACGCCACTGACCAGGGGTCCGATGAAGAGACCGGCGGCGAGCCACGCCGTGGCGATCCAGAAGATACCGAGTTGGACGTGCCAGGTACGGGTGACCGAGTAGGGCAGAATGTCGGCGATTTTGAAGCCGTAGAATCCATCGCCTTCAACGCCGTAGTGCGCGGTGACGACGCCGACGGTGATCTGGACCAGGATGAGGAGCGCGACGACCCAGAAGTATTTGAGGGTGGCCAACTGTGAGGAAGTCGCCTTCCACTCGCCGAGCGGGTCAACAGGGGAGATTGGGCCGTGATCGTCCACCTCCTTCTGCGACGCGTACCACCAGACCATGGCACAGATGCCGGCCAGCAGCATGAGGATGCTGACACCGGTCCACATCACAGCATCGCCGGTGGGGCGGTTGCCGAGGAGCGGTTCGTGTGGCCAGTTGTTGGTGTAGGAGATCGTTTCACCGGGCCGGTTGGCGGCGGAAGACCATGCGCTCCAGAAGATGAAGGCGGCCAATTGGCGGAGACGCTCGGGGGACGAGACGGCGCCTGGAGGAATGGCGTAATCGACATTTCCATTGCGGAAGATCTCGTTGTAGTGACTGACGCACTTCTCGATGGCGCGGGCGCGGGCCGGATCGATACGGATAGAGTTGGAGGCGGGGTCATAGGTGTTGGTCCGGTAGAGTATCTGTAGACGGCCCTGGAGGCCCGCCTGTTGTTCACCGGAAAGCTGGGCGTATGGCTTGGCATGGTCCTGTGCGGACCACTCTTCCAGCACGAACATCGCTTCGCGGTGCAACCAGTCGGCAGTCCAATCCGGGGCGACATAACTACCGTGACCCCAAATGGAACCAACCTGCATACCGCCAAGGGACTGCCAAACATTCTGGCCACGGCCGACGTCGCCGGAGGCAAAGATATCCGCGCCGCCTGCGATGACGATGCGGTCCGGAATGGGGGGCATCTCCTGATAAATGCGGGTGCCGATCCAACCGAGGATGCTGAATGAGACAACAAGCAGGGCGCCGAAGCTGACCCAGAGTTTCTTCATGGAATCTCCTATGGAAGTCAGAGTAAGGCTTGCGGGTGCCGGTCCACCGTGACGCAAGTCACGAAAGGGTTCAAAAGTGTAGGGGAAAGTGCTCCCCTGGTCTACAGCAGCTGGGGATCAATATATAGGAACTGCGGGAAGGAGGGGGAAGGCGCCGCGGGAGGGTGCGGCGCCGAAGGGTTAATTGGCGGGGAATTGAACGTTTTTGAAGGGCCAGTCACGGGCGAGCCAATCCTTGACGACGGCGAGGACTTTGGGCTGGAGCCCCTTGTCAAACTCGGCCTTGGTGACCCACATGCGGACGGCCGCATCGTGGCCAGGGGTGCGAGAGCGAGAGATATAAACGCAGCCGAGCTCCTTGGACCCATCGATCGTCAGGACGGCATACGTGAAGGCGCGGCGTGCCTTGAACCGGGCGGCCTCTCCCTCGACGTCCTTAATGGCGTCTGCCATAGTGATATTGGCGTTGGGCCAGCGTCCGCCGTTGGAAAACGTCTTCTGGAGGTGTTCGATGGAAGACATGTAGGCGTCGTAGTCGTGTTTGGCGAGATCGGGCCCGAGGGGCTTGAGCTGAAATTCCGCGGTTTTGAGGCCGGCGGGGACGTTGAAGTCTGTTGGTACGAAGGGAGCCTGCGGGGCCTGGGCGAAGAGCCCGAGGGCAAGCAGGGGGACGAACAGAAGGCGCACGGGAGTTACCTGTTTGGTATGGGATTCCGGCGCGACCAGGCGGTCCGGGTGGGACGGGGAAATAACAGGATACAACGGGTCATGGGATGTTGGGATCCTCGTCGGGTTCGGGAGAGTCTGGGCAGGCGCCGGCACCCTGGCAGGGGTCGAGCGGAGTGAAGGTTGGGGAACTGCGGCGGAAGACGATTTCGTAGTCGGATTCACCGTGGACGTAGAGGCGGGCCACCTGACCGGCTTCGCGGTCCGTACCGTTGCGTTCGAGGCCGAGAACCTGAGGATAGTAGCCGGGATGGTGGTGGAGCTGTTTGGCTTCGAGGAGGCGGATGGGGTGGGACCAGGAGGCGGGGTTGGCGAGATTGGCGGAGAAGGAGGCGTAAACGCCGACCTGGGGCCAGCCCGGATTGCAGCAGGCGTGATTCATCAGAATGACGAAGCGGCG
>CAZWDD010000375.1:0-1812 GCA_964632345.1 uncultured Solibacteraceae bacterium
CGATTGGCGAAGACGGTGTTGGGCGCCTTGTAGGTGGTTGCCTCGAAGAGTTCCACCTGGTCGTTGACGTGGGAATTGGCGGTGAAGAGATCCTTCCAACCGTCGTTGTCAAAGTCACCGAAGGCGACGCACCAGCCGGAGTGGGGCGCGGTGAGTTGCCCGAGGCGGGAGGAGTAGGAAGCGTCGGCGAATGCCTTGCGGCCGGTGTTGCTAAAGAGGGGGAAGGTTTCGCCGAATAGAGCGGTGAGGACGATATCGGGGTGACCGTCGTTGTCGTAGTCGCGGAAGTCTGTCCCCATGCTGGCGACGGGTTTGCCGTGATCGAGGAAGGCGACCCCGGCGATGAGGGAGACCTCTTCAAAGGAGCCATCGCCGCGGTTGCGGAAGAGGAAGTTGGGCAGGTTGTCGTTGGTGACGAAGGCATCGGGAAAGCCGTCCTTGTCGTAGTCGGCGAAGGCGACGGACATGCCACGGCCGATGTGGGGGGCGATGCCGGCCTTGACGGTGACATCTTCAAACGTACCGTCGCCGCGGTTGCGATAGAGGGTATTGGGGAGCCCCTCAAAGTACTTGGGATGGCAGTAGACGCGGAGTTTCCGGGCGGCATCGCCGCAGAAGCGGTCAAAGGCGGGCGACCATTTGGCGTAGTTGACAACGAAGAGATCGAGATGGCCGTCGCGGTCAAAATCGAACCAGCCGGCGGCGACGGACCAGAGGCGGCTGTGAATGCCGGACCGGGCGGTGACGTCTTCAAATGTACCGTCGCCGCGGTTGCGATAGAGGATGTTGTGATTGACGCCGGCGACGAAGAGATCGGGGTGGCCGTCGTTGTTGAAGTCGGCGACCGCGGCGCCCATGCTGTAGCCATCGCCGGCGACGCCGGCCTTCGCGGTGACGTCCTCAAACTTCCAGTTGCCGAGATTGCGGTAGAGGCGGTTGTGAAATTTCGGGCTGGTTTTGCGGAGCGCGGGGATTTCGGCGCCGTTGGTGAAGAAGATATCGGTGCGGCCGTCGTTATCAAAATCGAACGCGGCGACGCCGCCGGCCATGGTTTCAATCATGTGCCGTTCGGGGGTGACATGATTCTCGACGGCGAATGCAATGCCGGCCGCGGGAGCTACGTCTTCAAACTGGATCTGGCCGAGGGCCGGAACCGCGATGAGTAGCGGGAGGAGGCGCATAGTTTGATTTTAGTGGGGCTTCGCGGGATGGTATTCTCGCGACAGATGCTCCCTATCGCGATCTGCGCCGGCGTTCCGCTGCTCGCCCTTGGCGTGTGGTTCTGGATGCGGCACCAGTACGGCGACGAAGTTTTCACACTGGACTGGCCGACACAGGAACTGAACCGGGAGGATGACTACCGGCTGATCAAGCTCCGGATTGGGCACAAAGAGAGTGGTAGACGTTCTGAATAAAGGCCAGATTGTCGCACTGCGTGTAGTGCATGGCGCCACCCATGCGGGAGAAACTCTTGCAGAAGCGTAGGTAGTAGGCTGGGTTGGTCTTGGGGGGCTCGCCGGTGGTCCAGTCCCAGTTGCCGCCGTCCTGGAGGTCGACGACGTGGATGGTGAGGTTGCTGACGGTGGGGCGGCCATCCTGGAGGCGCAGATTATTGACGCTGCTGAGGCTTTTTTCAAAGACCTGGGGGGCCATGATGGCGGAGCCGACGGAGAGGACGACGCCGTTGTCGAGGGTCTCGACGGAGTCACCGAAGAGGCGGAAGTCGAGGCCGGCGGCGCGGCCGACGACGGCGCCATTAAACATGGGATGGTTGGCGATGATGTCGTAGCCGACGCCGGGGTGGACGGTCAT
>CAZWDD010000375.1:1912-5294 GCA_964632345.1 uncultured Solibacteraceae bacterium
TTGCGGCCCGTCTCATCCCAGGCGCCGAAGGAGCCCGCGGCGACGTATTGCTCGACGCTCTCAGTGGACCGGCCGAGCCAGGCGTACTCCCAGTCGTGAATGGTGCCGGCACCGTTGGTAGCGAGGTGGGTCAGCCAGCCGCGCTGCATCATGCGATGGAGGATGAGGGCAGCGCCGTTGCGTAGCAGATGAGCGCCGTACATCAGGATGACTCCGGAACCAGCGGCGCGGGCGGCGAGGATCTGGCGGGCGCAGAGGTCGACGGCCTGCTGCTGTTCGGGGGCGAGGGGCTTGGGGTCCACGTCGGGAGAGACGAGGATCTCCTCGGCACGGGTGAGGCTGCGGCGCTGCTCCAGGGGGAAGACGCGCAGGCGGGACCAGTCTAATTTTTTCGGTTGCATTCGAAGCTAGCGGGACGCGAGGATGACCTCAAGCGTGCGGGGACCATGGACGCCTTTGACGCGGGTCATTTCAATATCGGACGTGGCGGAGGGGCCGGAGATGGTGGTGAGCAGCGGCGGCTGGAGAAGGCTCATGCGGCGGATGCCTTCGGGGACCGTCGCGGCGACCTGATCGGTGAAGACGACGCAGAGGTGGTAGTCCGGAATGAGGGTGAGCGCGCGGCGGCCGTTTTCAGGCAGGTGGTGAAGAACGATGGTGCCGGTGAGGGCGACGGCCACGGCGCAACCGGTGAGAACGCCTTCGCTTTGGTCGAGTTCGGCGTAGGTCAACTGCTGATCGGTGCGGAAGGTGAAGCCGGGCGGGAGCCAGGCGGACGGGAGGCCGGAGGGGATCAGCAGCCCCTGTTTGCCGCGAGCTGTGAGCGCGGCGGCGATGGTGGCGGGAATGTCGGCGGCGGTGCAGCGGTGGACGACGGCGTTGTAGTCATGCAGGCGCTCGGCGAAGAGGTCGAGGATCTCTTCGGGGGAGGCGTCGCCGGCGGTGAGATATTGGCGGGGGATGGCGGCGTAGTCCTCCTCACGGCCGGTGTGGCCGAGGCGGACGCGTTGGAGGATATCTTCACGGGCGCTCATCGATTGCTCCACCATTCGCGGAAGGACTGTTGCGGGAAGGCGTTGAGGTCGCGGAAGGCGGTCCAACCGGCGAGCATGCCGGGGAGGTTTTCGAGTTTGCCATCCTTCTCAAACACGCGCTGGCCGAGGCGGGCGAAGGTGTGGGCGAGTTGGAGACGATCGCCCGAGGCCATGGCGAGAGCCGCGCCCTTCATGGCGACGCGTTCGGTGAAGGGGGCCTGGCCGGAGTCGACAACCTTGGTGCGGAGGTGGATAAGGATCTCCGGGATGTTGATCTTAACTGGGCAGACTTCGTAGCAGGCGCCGCAGAGGGAAGAGGCGTAAGGCAGCGTCTGCGAGTGTTCGAGCGACTGCAGTTGCGGGGTGAGGATTGCGCCGATGGGGCCGGCGTAGATGGAGCCGTAGGCGTGGCCGCCGGTCTGACGGTAGACCGGGCAGGCGTTGAGGCAGGCGCCGCAGCGGATGCAGTCGAGCGTCTCGCGGGCCTCTTCGTCGGCATGGACTTTGGAGCGGCCGTTATCGAGCAGGACGATGTGGAACTCGCGGGGACCATCGGCGCCGGCGGTGCCGGTCCAGATGGAGTTGTAGGGATTCATGCGCTCGCCGGTGGCGGAGCGGGGGAGCAGCTGGAGGAACACTTCCAGATCTTCAAAGCGGGGGATGAGCTTTTCGATGCCGACGATGGAGATGAGCACATCGGGCAGGGACAGGCACATGCGGCCGTTGCCCTCGGACTCGACGACGCAGACGGAGCCGGTTTCGGCGACGAGGAAGTTGGCGCCGGAGACGCCGACTTTTACCCGGAGAAAACGTTCGCGGAGGTAGGTACGGGCGGCGGCGGCGATGTCCTCGGGATTGTAGCCGAGGGAATCGAGCCCCATCTTGCGGATGAAGAGTTCGCGGATCTCCATGCGGTTGCGATGGAGGGCGGGAACGACGATGTGGGAGGGCTTGTCCTCGCCGAGTTGGACGATGAGGTCGGCGAGGTCTGTTTCGTAGGGCGTGATGCCGGCGGCTTCGAGAGCGGGGTTCAACTGCGTCTCGTCGGAGGTCATGGTCTTGACCTTGATGACCTCATTCTGGCCGTGGGCTTTGATGAGATTGACGATGATGGCGTTGGCTTCGTCGGCGTCGCGGGCCCAGTGGACCTTGCCTCCGGCGCGGGTGCAGGCTTCCTCGAACTGGGCCAGGTAGTGGTCGAGGTAGCGCAGCGTGTGGTTCTTGATGGCGTTGGCGGAGTCGCGCAGCAGTTCCCAGTCCGGCATTTCGCCGACGACGCGGCCGCGCTTGGCGCGGATGATATCTGTGGCGTTGCGAACGTTGCGGCGGAGCTGGGAGTTGGCCACCATCTGCTTGGCAGCTTCAGGGAACGGAGGGGCCTGTGCGGCCTGGCCGACGCGGATACTCATTGTTCTTTCGTCCCGGAATTGTCGGTGTGGGCGAGGATCTCGGCGATGTGGAGGGGGCGGACGCCGGTGCGCTGGCGGGCGAGGGCACCGCCGATGTGCATGAGGCAGGAGTTGTCACTGCCGGTGCAGATTTCGGCGCGGGTGGAGAGAATGGCCTGCGTTTTGTCGGAGAGCATGGCGGCGGAGACATCGGCATTCTTCACGGCGAAGGTGCCGCCGAAGCCGCAGCACTGGTCGGCGTTGGGGAGATCAATCAGGGTGAGGCCGGCGACCTTTTCCAGCAACTGCTTCGGCTTGTCGCCGATGTGGAGGGAGCGGAGGGCGTGGCAGGAGGTATGGAGCGTAACGGTATGCGGGAAGAAGGCGCCGACGTCGGTGACTTGAAGCTTGTCGACAAGGAGTTCGGCGAACTCGTAGACGCGTGGCAGAATGGCTTCGACTTGAGCGGTGAGCGCGGGGTCACCGATGGCGGCGGCCATTTTGGGATAGTGATCGCGCATCATGGCGACGCAGGAGGACGAAGGGCAGCAGATGACCTCGGCGGTGGCGAAGGTCTCGCAGAAGTGCCGGAGGAGTTGGTGGGCCTCTTCGCGGTAGCCGGTGTTGTAGTGCATCTGGCCGCAACAGGTTTGGGCGGCGCGGAATTCCACGGTGTGCCCGAGTCGTTCGAGCACGGCGACGACGGCCTTACCGGAATCGGGAAAGAGCGCGTCGTTGTAGCAGGTGATGAAGAGGGAGATCAGCAAACAACCTAGTTTATCGCCTGGCGATGCTTGCGGGTGGCCTTGTCAATCTGCTCGTGGGACTTGTAAGGCAGGTAGGCGGCGCGCATGCGGAAGTTGTAGATGCGGCCGGGTTCGGGGTTGGAAATGAAGTATTGAAAATCCCAGGCGGGGTTGCCCTTGCCACCGCCGGAGGGAGACTGGGTGAAGCGGACCT
>CAZWDD010000376.1:0-5277 GCA_964632345.1 uncultured Solibacteraceae bacterium
TACTGGGAGGGCGAAGGCTACGGCCTCTACATCAAGAACGGCAACCTCCACTTCGTCGCCACCCGCCGCTATACCGATATCTCGCTCCGCCTGGAAACCGTCGAAAAGCTCCGTCTCAATGAATGGCAGCACGTTGCCTTCACCTACGATGGCAACCGCAAGGGCAAGGGCGTCCGCATCTGGATCGACGCCAAACCCGCCACCATCAACACCACCTTCGACGAACTCACCTACCCCTTCGGACCCAAGGTCCCTCTCCTCATCGGCGGCGGCGGCGGACTCCGCTTCCGCGGTGCCATCGATGACGTCCGCGTCTTCAACCGCGCCCTCTCCGAGGATGAGGCCCTCTCCACCTCGGTCCTGGAAACCATCGCCCAACTCCGCCGCATCCCCGAGGCCCGCCGCACCCCGGCCCAGCGCGCTAAACTCCGCCTCGCGTTCCTGGAAACCGCCATGGCCCCCGATGCCCGCGCCGCCCTCCAGGCGCTCGGCAAAGCCCAGGCCGCCCGCGACAAATATTACGCCTCCATCCCCACCGTTATGGTCATGGAAGAGGGTCCCAAGCGCCAGGCTTACGTCCTCAAACGCGGCGCCTATGACGCCCATGGCGATCCAGTCGAACCCGCCGTCCCCGCCGCCCTCCCCGGCTGGAAACCCGAGTGGCCCCGCAATCGCCTCGGCCTCGCCTACTGGCTCATCGACCGCGGCAACCCCCTCACCGCCCGCGTCCAGGTCAACCGCCTCTGGCAGATGTTCTTCGGCCAGGGCCTCGTCAAGACCGTCGAGGACTTTGGCTCCCAGGGCGAATGGCCCCTCCACCTCGAACTCCTCGACTGGCTCGCCGTCGAGTTCATGGACCGCGGCTGGGACCTCCGCGCCGTCGAAAAGGCCATCGTCATGAGCGAGACCTACCGCCAAAGTTCCTCGGCTTCCCCCGAACTCTGGCAGCGCGATCCCGAAAATCGACTCCTCGCCCGCGGGCCCCGCGTCCGCCTCGCCGCTCCCTTCGTCCGCGACCAGGCGCTCGCCGCCTCCGGCCTCCTCGTTGATAAGGTCGGCGGCCCCAGCGTCAAGCCCTACCAGCCGCCCGGCCTCTGGCAGGAGTTGAGCGGCGGCGGTGGCTATAAGGAGGATAAGGGCGAAGGCCTCTACCGCCGCAGCCTCTATACCTATTGGAAGCGCACCGTCGCCCCGCCCATGATGGTCAACTTCGACGCGCCCACCCGCGAAGGCTGCACCGTCCGCGAGACCCGTACCAATACCCCCCTCCAGGCCCTCAATCTCATGAACGATGTGGCCTTTCTGGAGGCCGCCCGCAAACTCGGCGAACGCATGATCCGCGAAGGCGGCGCCGCCCCCGATGCCCGCATCGCCCACGGATGGAAGCTCGTCCTCGGCCGCGCTCCCTCCGCGAAGGAACTAGCCGCCGCGCAGCGCGGCTACGATCGTTTCCTCGCCCGCTACCGCGCCGACCGCCCCGCCGCCGAAAAGTACCTCCTCCAAGGGGAATCCCCCCGCGACACCTCGCTCGATGTCGCCGAACTGGCCGCCGCCTCCACCGTCGCCAGCCTCATCCTCAACCTCGACGAAGCCGTGACCAAGGAATAAGCATGAATCCCGTACGCGAACGAATTCTCGGTATCACTCGCCGCCACTTCTTTGGCCGCACCGCCACCGGGCTCGGCGCCGCCGCCCTTGGGACCCTCCTCGCCGAGGAGGGTCCCACCCTCCCCGCTCCCCACTTCGCCCCCAAGGCCAAGCGCGTCATCTACCTCTTCCAGTCCGGTGGGCCCTCCCAGATGGAGACCTTCGACTACAAGCCCCGCCTCGTCGACAAGTACAAGACCGAACTGCCCGATTCCATCCGTATGGGCCAGCGGCTGACCGGCATGTCCGCCACGCAGTCCACCTTTCCCGTCGTTCCCTCCCGCTTCAAATTCGCCCAGCACGGGCAGAACGGCGCCTGGGTCAGCGAACTGCTCCCCCATACCGCCCGGATTGTCGACAAGGTCGCCATCGTGAAGAGCCTCTTCACCGAGGCCATCAACCACGACCCCGCCGTGACCTTCCTCCAGACAGGGTCCCAGATCGCCGGCCGCCCCTCCATCGGCTCCTGGATGGTCTATGGTCTCGGCGCCGAGGCCAAGAACCTCCCCGGCTTCGTCGTCATGATCTCCCCCGGCCAGGGCGGCGGCGGCCAACCCCTCTACGACCGGCTCTGGGGTTCCGGCTTCCTGCCCACCCGCTACCAGGGCGTTAAGTTCCGCTCCGTCGGCGACCCCGTCCTCTACCTCCGCGACCCCGAGGGCTTCTCCCGCGACGACCGCCGCGCCTACCTCGATACCCTCTCCGAACTCAACCAGGCCAAATCGGCCGAACTCGGCGACCCCGAGATCGCCACCCGCATCGCTCAATATGAGATGGCGTTCCAAATGCAGTCCTCCGTCCCGGAACTGGTCGACCTGTCGAAAGAGTCGGCCGCCGTCGTCGATAGCTACGGGCCCGATGCACGCAAACCTGGAACGTTTGCCTATAACTGCCTGATGGCAAGGCGCTTAGCGGAGCGAGGCGTACGCTTCATCCAGCTCTACCATCGCGATTGGGACCACCACGGCGGCCTTCAAGACGGCCTCCCCAAACGCTGCAAGGAGACCGACCAGCCCGCCGCCGCGCTCGTCCGCGACCTCGAACAACGCGGAATGCTCGACGACACCCTCGTCCTCTGGGGCGGAGAGTTCGGCCGCACCGTCTACTGCCAGGGCCGCCTCACCGACACCGACTACGGCCGCGACCACCATCCGCGCTGTTTCACCATGTGGATGGCCGGCGGCGGCATCAAGCCCGGCCTTGTCCTCGGCGAAACCGACGACTACAGCTACAACATCACCGCCGACCCCGTGCATGTCCATGACCTGCAGGCCACCATCCTTCACCTCATGGGCGTCGACCACACACGGCTCACCTACCGGTTCGCCGGACGCTACTTCCGGCTCACCGACGTGCACGGGAACGTCGCGAAGAAGCTCCTCGCCTAACCGCGCCTCGCCAGGGCCTGCATCTCTTCCCGCTGCACGCAAGTGTGGAGCTTTCGCTTATAACCGTTTGATAAAAAGGTACTTATCCGAACACGTCGCGCGCGGGGCCACCACGGCAGCCTCCCCAAGCGCTGCAAAGAGACCTACCAGCTCGGCGCCTCCCTAGTCCTCGGCGAGACCGACGACTACAGCTACAACATCACCGCCCACCCGGTCGATGTCCATGACCTGCAGGCGACGATCCTCCACCTGATGGGCGTCGACCACACACGGCTCACCTACCGCTTTGCCGGCCGCTACTTCCGGTTGACCGGCGTCCAGGGCAAGGTCGCAAAGAAGCGCCTCGCCTAACCGCGCGTCGCCAGCGTCCGCATCTCCACCAGCGCCGCCTCCTGCGCCGCTTCCAGCGTCGAGGCCTGCGGTTCGCGTGCCTTTTCGGTACGCGCCAGGTGGAGATTCAGGTTCAGAAGATCCAACTGGAATCGGAACTCAGGGGTCGCATTCGGGGTGCTGGCGGGGTTCATGTGTGCCTTATCGGGCGCCGTCCGGAAACCTTGAGCGCTTTCCCTGTCAAATTTTTGTCGCCACATTTCGTCGCGACAGAGATTTTTCGCCCCCTCAGGCCACAAAAGAAACGGGCCGGTTGAACCGGCCCGCAAAGGTTTACATCTCAGAGAGGGAATAGAACGAAAGAACTACAAATCGATCCGGATAAAACTGCTCATCCGCGGATGATCCCAGGTGAAAGGCTCAAGACACTGGTTGGGTGGGCTTGAGGGGTAGGAAACGGTTGGGGATTTGGGAAGTGTGGTTGCTGCAGAGGGTTACTGCTGGAGGATCAACCTTCTTCTCTTGAGCCCGTCCCGGTTTCATCACGCTTATCTGTATGCAACTCCCGTGCCAAAGCCGAAATGGAGCTGAATTAACCCGATATCGGCATAAATGAGGGTAGTGCCGGGAAGAATTACCACTTTGGTACTAAGAGAACGTACTATTCCGGGAATTCTTTCCACTTCGAAACAGCCGCCAAGCCCGGTCCCGCTTGCTGTCTATTCAAGTATTTGCTTGAATACTGTCATGGAGACTCCCCTGCCTCCTCCCAACCCCAAGCGACGCCTCTTTGCCTCCCTCGCCCGCACCGGCCGCGCCCTGGCCAACGGCAGCCGCCTGGAGATCATCGAGTTCCTCGCCCAGCGCGAGCGCAACGTCGAGGAGCTCGCCCGCATGTGCGGCATCTCCGTCGCCAACGCCTCCCAGCACCTTCGGACCCTCCGGGAGGCTGGCCTCGTCACCAGCCGCCGCGACGGCAACCACGTCTGCTACCACCTCGCCGGCCCAGAGGTCTTCCCCTTGCTCCAGTCCCTCCGCCAGGCCGCCGAAGCCGGCCTCGCCGAAATTGACCGCCACGCCAGGGACTGGCGGTCGCAAAATGGGACCCTCGAAGAGGTCTCCCTCCCGGAACTCCGCCGCCGCATGGCCTCCGGCGAGGTCCTGCTGATCGACGTCCGCCCGGCCGAGGAGTTCTCCGCCGGCCATATCGATGGCGCCAGGAGCATCCCGCTCGCCGACCTCCCTGCCGCCCTCGACCGGCTTCCCGACGGTCTCGATGTCGTCGCCTACTGTCGCGGACCCCACTGTTTTCTCTCCGATGACGCCATCGCGCTCCTCCGCGCCAGCGGACGGAGTGCCCTTCGCCTCGCCGCCGGCTTCCCCGACTGGCAGGCCCTCGGCTGGCCGGTGGCTCGCGCATGACCTACTCGCTTTGGCTGCTGGGCCTGTCGTTGCTATTCATCGGGCTGGAGCGGGCCTGGCCCCGCCGCCCCCAGGCACTCCTCCGCCGCGGCGTCTGGACCGACATCGCCTACGTCATCTTTAACGGTGAGTACCTCGGCGTCCTCATCGGCGCCCTCTCCGCGCGGGTCACGGCGCTGGTCGACCTGCCGCCCATCTTTCACCAGAACGCCATGGCCGGCTTTTCCTTCTGGCCGCAGTTCCTGGTTCTCCTGATCGTCTTCGATTTTGCCCAGTGGTGAATCCATAACCTGCTCCACCGGGTCCCGGTGTTATGGAGGTTCCATCAGGTACATCACAGCATCGAGGAGATGGACTGGATCGGCAACTGGCGGTTCTATTGGGCCGAGGTCATCGTATACCGCACCATGCTGTACGCCCCGGTCGCGTGCTTTGGCTTCAGCGACGAAGCGATGTTTGCCTAATGCGTCATCAAAACGCTGATAGGCCA
>CAZWDD010000377.1:0-5246 GCA_964632345.1 uncultured Solibacteraceae bacterium
GCCATGCTGACTGAGCCGGCCATGAAGGCGGTGAGCGAGGTGAAGGCGCTCCACCACATTACGATCAATGTGAGCGCACGCCGGGGGCCATAAAGATCGCCCAGCCATCCGCCGGGAATCTGGAACAGGGCGTAGCCCCACCGGAACGCGCCAAGGATCAGGCCCATGGTTTCGAGGCTGAACCCGAACTCCTCACGGATCTTCGGCGCGGCCGAGGAGATGACCACCCGGTCCATGTAGGTGATCATGTACGCCGCTACCGTCAGCCACAGAACCAGGTGGCGCACGCGGGTGGGACGCTGCTGCATCCCGTAGAGTCTATTACGGCCGGGGGCGCTCGTAAAGGTAGACGCAATCTTCCAGGCGGCTGTTGCCCGTGCCGTCGTTGACGGCAAACTTGCGGGAAACGAAGCCGGTGCGGCGGAACTGGCCGTTCCACAGAGAGCCGCCCGCGAAGGCGCCATCCTTGCGGAGCGCGTAGAAATTGATGTCGAAGCGTTCGATGCGCTTTAGATCATCGTTGTAGTTCCGGGCAACCCGCTTGAGCGCGTCGAGAACTGCATCCTTGGGGCTCATCCCGTGGCGCATGTTTTCGACGATGGTGTGGGCCCCGGCCACGCGAATGTTCTCTTCGCCACGACCCGTAGAGCCGGCGGCGCCGACCTCCTGGTCGACGTAAAGCCCGGCGCCGATGATCGGGGAATCGCCCACACGTCCGGGAATTTTCCAGGCTAGTCCGCTGGTGGTGGTGCAGCCGCTCATCTCGCCCTTATCGTTCAGCGCCAGGCAGTTGATGGTGCCCGTCGGTGGGTGGATAGCGCGATCGAGCGCCCAGGCCAGCGTCTCTTCGTCGGCCTCCGGGAAGTGCTTGAGGAGCGCCTGCGGGCTCTTGCCGGGAGGCGCGTCGAGTCCGTCGGACCAGTTCGAGTGGCCGTTGGTATCGCGAAGGGTCCGCTTCCAGACCATCCAGGCGAGCCGGGACTTTTTCGTCAGCAGTTCCTCCTCATGGAAGCCCATGGCCTTGGCGAAGCGGAGCGCCCCTTCGCCGACCAGCATGATGTGGTCGGTCTCCTCCATCACGAGCTTGGCGATTTTCGATGGTGTCTTAATGCCGCGGATCGAGGCCACACTGCCGGCGCGGCGCGTGGGTCCGTGCATGACGGAGGCGTCCAGTTCCACCACCCCTTCCTCATTGGGCAAGCCGCCGTAGCCGACCGAATCGTCGTTCGGGTCGAGTTCGTTGACATTGACGCCGGCGACGACCGCATCCAGGGTGTCCTTCCCGAAACGCATCCAGCTCATGGCGATGTTGCAGCACTCCAGGCCGTTCGCGCTGGCGATCACGACGTTCTTCGGCCGTCCGGCGGTCTGCGCCTGCGCTGCCGCGGGCAGTGCCGCCGCGCCCTTCATCCAATTTCTGCGACTCCACATGGCTGGCCTCCTGAAGTTAAACTAGCCTCATATGACCACGGGATTGCGCGTCCTCGCGGCGTTCATGCTGTTTGCCACATTGTTGTATCCGCAGGGGAAGAAAAGCAAGAAGACGAAAGGGCCGGACGCGGTGGTGGAGAAGATCGAGGTGCGCCGCGAAGGAGATGTGGTGACGCTCGATGGTGTTGTGCGAAACTCCGGCATTCGCGTCATCCACAACATGACGCTCCACTTTGAGTTTTTTGCGCCGAACCGGGAATCGCTGACGATTCAAAGCGGACCGGTGGACTCGGCGTTCATCGAGCCCGGCGACGAAGCCGAGTTCCACCTGCAGGTGAAGTATCCGACGCGCGCCGTGGAGTTGAAGATCGAGGCGAAGGATAAGGACGAGCGCGAACTGAACGTTGACCGGAACGGGCCCTATCCGATCGAATAGCAGCGACTTTACAAGGGGATGTTCCCATGCTTCTTGGGAGGATTCCTGTCCACCTTGTTTTCCAACATGCGGAAGGAGCGGATCACCCGGCGGCGGGTTTCGCGCGGTTCAATCACGTCGTCGATGAACCCTCGCTCGGCGGCCACGAAAGGGTTGGCGAAACGCTCGCGATATTCCGCGATCTTCCCGGCGCGGGCTGCCTCATCGGCGACTTCGCGGCGGTAGAGGATATTGACCGCGCCCTCGGCCCCCATGACGGCGATCTCCGCGGTGGGCCAGGCAAAATTCACGTCGGTACGGAGATGCTTGGACCCCATCACGCAGTAGGCGCCGCCATAGGCCTTGCGGGTGATAACGGTCACCTTGGGGACGGTGGCCTCGGCGAAGGCGTATAGCAGCTTGGCGCCATGCTTGATGATGCCGCCCCACTCCTGCGCGGTGCCGGGCAGGAAGCCGGGCACGTCTTCAAACGTCAGGATGGGAATCCGGAAGGCGTCGCAGAAGCGAACGAATCGCGCGCCTTTCAGGGACGAATTGATGTCGAGGCAGCCGGCCAGCACGGCCGGATTGTTGCCGATGATGCCCACTGAGCGTCCATCGAGGCGGGCAAAACCGACAACGAGATTCTGTGCGAAGTGTTCGTGGACTTCCAGGAACTGGCCGTCATCGACGACATGGCGGATGACGTCCTTCATGTCGTAGGGAAGGTTGGACTCGGCGGGCACGAGCGTGTCGAGAGCGGCGTCGGCCCGGTCGGCGGGATCCTCACACGGGGCCGGGGGGACACCATCCAGATTGTTCTGCGGCAGGTAGCGGAGCAGTTCGCGGATACCGGCCAGGCAATCGGCATCGTCGTGCGCCAGGAAGTGTGCCACGCCGGAGGTGGCGTTGTGGGCCATAGCTCCGCCGAGATCCTCTTTCGAGACGTCCTCATGCGTGACGGTCTTGATGACGTCGGGGCCGGTGACGAACATGTAACTGGTTTTGTCCACCATGAACACGAAGTCCGTGATGGCCGGAGAGTAGACGGCGCCACCGGCGCAAGGGCCCATGATGGCGGAAATCTGCGGGACAACACCGGAGGCGAGGGTGTTGCGGAGAAAGATGTCGGTATAGCCGGCAAGGGAGAGAACTCCTTCCTGAATGCGCGCGCCGCCGCTGTCGTTCAGACCGATGACGGGGGCGCCATTCTTGAGGGCGAGGTCCATAATCTGGCAGATCTTCTGCGCGTTGCTCTCCGACAATGACCCGCCGAAGACTGTGAAATCCTGCGCGAAGACGTAAACCAGCCGGCCGTGCACGGTCCCGTAACCGGTGACGAAGCCGTCGCCGTCGATGGTCTGCGCCTCCATGCCGAAGTCCCGGCAGCGGTGGCGGACGAGCTTGCCGGTCTCCTCGAACGAGCCTTCGTCGAGAAGGAGGTCAATCCGTTCCCGCGCGGACAACTTTCCTTCGCGATGTTGGCGTTCGCGCCGCTCGGGGCCGCCGCCAGCTTCCGCGGCGGCATGCCGGCGGCGCAATTCATCCAGGTTGGACATACAAATCCGAGCGTAGCAGGTGCGGCGTTCAGCGGACGAAGTAGCCCTTACGGTAACGGAGTGTCGCCTTTGGGAAGCGCATCCGGGCCGCGGAGGCGAGTTCCAGCCGGATCTCCCGGTAGGCTCCCGGTTCACCACCCGGCGAGCCATAGTGGAGGCTGTAGCGGGAGCGGATCCGCTCCAGGATCTCCGAGAACGCCTCGCCCGCCTTCTCCGATTTCACGGCGTCGCCGCCGGTCTGTTCGGAAAGGGCGAACACATTGGCGTAGCTGAAATCCGGATTGCGGAAGCGGCTCTCGCTATCCTGCTTGCGGCTCTTGCCGACGACGATGGAATTGCAGACGGTGTTGGCGTCGTGGAGCGCGCGGACTACCGTCTCATCGGAAAGTTGATAGTTAACGCCGAGATTGTCAGTGAGGATCAGGATGGCGCGCCGTCCGGTGGCCGGGGCGCTTTCCGCGAAGAGTTTGGCGGCATCGAGAAGCGCGGAGTTGATCTGTGTCCCGCTGCCGAGTTCGCGGTCCCGGATGGCGTTGTCCAGGTCTCCCGCGACGCGAGCGAGATCGTCCGTAAAGGGAGTGGTGACCTTTGAATGACGGGAAAACACCATGATGCCCACCTGGTCGCCGGCGCGGAGGTTCTTGAGCGCGGTGCGACTGGTGGCGGCAACCTGCTCCAGATACCTGGTCATGGATCCGCTTACGTCGAGCACCAGGAGGAGCGTGACCGGCTCGCGCTCCTGCTCAAAATAGGTGATCTCTCGCGCGGCGTTGTTATCGTAGAGAAGGAAGTCGGCCTTCGTCAGCCCGCCGACGGCTCGGGAACCATCGAACACCTGAGCGTCGACGCGCACATTGGCGACGTCCGAACGGAATATGGCCGGCTCCGCCGGCTCCTGGCCTGACGCGATCATCATAATCGCGGCGGCACTTAGTATCAGCGCCTTCATGACCTCCATTATCGTCGGAACAGCCGGACACATTGATCACGGAAAAACTACGCTGGTGCGCGCCTTGACCGGGATCGACACGGACCGCCTGGCGGAGGAGAAGCGCCGGGGCATTTCCATTGAACTCGGCTTTGCGCATCTGGACCTGGGCGGCGGGCTGCAGGCCGGCTTTGTCGACGTGCCGGGGCACGAGCGGTTTGTGAAAACGATGGTGGCGGGTGTGACGGGGATCGACATCGTGCTGCTGGTGATCGCGGCCGATGAGTCCATCAAACCGCAGACGCGAGAGCATTTCGACATCTGCCGGTTGCTCGGCCTGCAGCGGGGCATCGTGGTGGTGACAAAGGCCGATGCGGTGGAGCCAGACCTGGTGGAACTGGTGAAGATGGAAGCCGAGGAGTTCGTGGCGGGGTCGTTTCTGGAGGGGGCGCCTGTGTTGGCGGTGAGCGCCAGGACGGGCGCGGGATTGGAAGATTTGAAGGAAGCCGTCCGGCAGATGGCAGCCACGCTAGCCCGGCGGACCTCCCGGCAGCCCTTGCGGTTGCCGGTGGATCGCGCGTTTGCGATGAAGGGTTTTGGCGCGGTGGTTACCGGAACGCTCGCGGCCGGAACCGTTCAGCCGGAACAGGAGGTGGAGGTACAACCGTTGCGGCGCCGCCTGCGGGTGCGTGGAGTGCAGGTACATGGGCGGCCGGCAAAGGCGGCTCACGCGGGTCAGCGAACGGCAGTGAACCTGGCGGGAATCGAACATACAGATCTGCAGCGGGGAATGGTGTTGACGGCGCCGGGTACGTTGCGGCCGGTGACGGTGATCGACTGCCGTCTGACGCTGTTGCCCGGCGTGAAGCCGCTGCACGGCCGCGTGCCCGTGCATTTTCACGCCGGTACGGCG
>CAZWDD010000378.1:0-5242 GCA_964632345.1 uncultured Solibacteraceae bacterium
GGATAAAGATATTGACGAGTTCCATGGGCGGGTTAGGAGATATCGATGAGGTTGGTGTTTCTGGAACGGTGGATCCAGATGAGAATGGCGATGATGAACATGGCCGCGGCGGGCGTCAACATGATGCCGTTGTTGCGGTAGCCGATTTCGTATAGCGCCTGCGGGATCACCTGGTAGCCAAGCAGAGTTCCGGAGCCGAACAGCTCGCGGAAGAAGGCAACGACAATCAGAATTGCGCCATAACCGGCGCCATTGCCGATGCCATCGAGGAACGAGTCCACGGGGCGATTGCTGAGGGCGAAGGCCTCCAGGCGTCCCATGACGATACAGTTCGTAATGATCAGCCCGATATAGACCGAGAGTTGGCGGCTGATGTCGTAGGCAAAGGCCTTCAGGACCTGGTCCACCAGCACCACCAGCCCGGCCACTACCATCAACTGCACGATCATTCGGATGCGTTCAGGGATCGTCTTCCGCATGCTGGAGATGACGAGGTTCGACAGCGCGACGACGAGCGTGACGGAGACAGCCATCACGAGGGCCGTGCGCAATTGCGTTGTGATCGCCAGGGCCGAACAGATGCCGAGCACCTGAACGGTAACCGGGTTGTTATCGCTGAGCGGATCCGACAGAAGCTTCTTCTGTTTGCGCGAGAGCAGGACAGGGCCGGATTTGGCCGTTTCGGGCGAAGCTGGAGGGGAATTGGGCTGAGTGCTCATGGGTACCTACTGATTCCCCCGAAGGGCCGAGAATACGGCCGAGTAGCGAGAGAGGTCTTCCTGGAACATACGGTTCACGCCGTTCAGCGTCATGGTGGCTCCGGTGAGGCCGTCGACGGCGTGGGGTTGCGCGGATGTGTCGTTTCCGGCGCCACGCAGGACGGCCACCGGGGTTAACGAGCCTGTCTCGTTAAAGATTTTCTTCCCGGCATAACGCCCTTCAAACATCGGCGTATCGATCTCGGCGCCGAGGCCGGGGGTCTCCTTTTCGTGGCTGAAGGAGACGCCGTAGATGCTGGCCAGGTCGGACTCCAGTGCCAGATAGGCGCCGATGGGGCCCCACAGGCCTTGCCCTTGCATGGGGATGACGTAGCGCGTGACGCCTTCCCGTTTGAAGACAAACAGCGGGAGTCGCTGCGCCGCGGCCGGCTTACGAGCCTCGTCTTTCAGGTTGATGGAGGTGGCGGCGACGCCGGGAATCTCCTTGCCGGCCGCGTCGAAAACGCGTTCCGCGACGAAGGTTCTGTAGTCCTGCTCGAGTGTGGCAGGGTTGACCTCCATCACGGTCTGCAGAATGGCGCGGCGGTTGGCCATCAGCTCATTACGGTCCTGGCGCGGCTTCAGACCGGCGACGGCAACGGCAAGCGAAGCGCCGACGAGCGCCGTGATGCCCGCCGCGTAGGCGAGGGTGTAACGGTTAGAGTGCACGCTGCAGCCTCCGGCGCATATTGGCGCTGACGAAGTAGTGGTCGATGGCCGGGGCAAAGACGTTCATCAGCAGAATCGCCAGCATCCAGCCCTCCGGATAGGCGGGGTTGAGAACACGGATCACCATGCCGGCCACGCCGATCAGCAGACCGTAGACGATCTTGCCCTTGGCGGTCTGCGCGGCGGTGACCGGGTCCGTCGCCATGAACACTGCGGCGAACAGAACGCTGCCCATCACCAAGTGATAGTGCGGCGGCACGCCCTGGAAGGGCTGAATGCCAGCCAATGTGAAGATCGTGCCGGTGGCAAAGGCGCCGGCGACAACGCTGGCCATGATGGTCCAGCTGCCGATGCCCGTGAAAACCAGCAGACACGCGCCGATGGCGATGGCAATGACCGACGTCTCCCCGACCGATCCCGGTATGGCGCCCAAGAAGAGGTCGTTCAGGGAATATTGCCGGGTCAAGCCTTCCAACCCGCCGGAATACGCAGCCGCCAGCGGCGTGGCGCCGGAGAAACCGTCGACGAACTTCGCCCCGCCGCTGGCGATCCAGATGTTATCCCCAGCCATGTAGGCGGGATAGGCGAAAAAGAGGAACACGCGCGCGGCCAGCGCGATGTTTAGGATGTTCATCCCCGTACCGCCGAAAGCCTCCTTGCCGATGATGACCGCGAATGCCGTGGCGAAGGCCACCATCCAGAGCGGGATGGTGGGAGGGAGGATCAGCGGAATCAACATCCCCGTCACCAGATAACCCTCGTTGACGGGATGGCCACGGAGAACAGCGAAGATGAACTCAATCGTCAGCCCCACGCCGTAGGAGACCATCAGCATCGGAAGAACCACCGATAGGCCGAACAGGAACTTCGCCAGGAATTCCGCCTGCTGCCCCGTCGCCAGAAAGTGCTGGTGGCCTACGTTCCACATGCCGAACAGGAGGCAGGGAACGAGCGAGAGCACGACGGTAAACATCGTGCGTTTCAGGTCAATGCCGTCGCGAATGTGGGCGCCGGCGGCACAGGGCTGGCCTGGGACGAAGAGAAATGTCTCAAACGCGTCGTAGGCGTAATGGAGCTTTTCCAGCTTGCCGCCCTTGCTGAAGTGCGGCTTCACCTGTTGAAGCAGATTCCGGAAGAAAAGCATCAGGCCTCCTCCCGAATCCAGTTGAGACCTTCCCGCAGAATCTGCTGGACGGGCTGCTTGGACGTGCAGACGAACTCGCAGAGAGCCAGGTCCTCTTCGACCACCTCATAAATGCCCAGGCCTTCCATCTGGTCGAAGTCGCGGCAGAGGATGGCCTTCACCAGATGCTGCGGGTAGAGGTCCATGGGAACGACGCGTTCGTACTGGCCCGTCATAACGTAGGAGCGCTCTTCGCCGTGTTGGTTGGTGTTGACATGGAACTCGCGTTTGGGATTGAGAAAGGAGAGAAACGTGCGGGACATGCTGGGCCGCGGATAGGAGGGCAGCAGCCAGCCGAGGAACTCCGGCTGGTCGCCCTCTTCGATAACCGTCAACTGGGAATGAAACAGGCCCAGGTGTCCGTTCTGCTGCAGCCGGCGCCCGGTCAACGCATCGCCGGAAATCAGCCGGGTCTTTGCGGAGGCAAGATTATCCGCAATCCACGGCGCCACCGCGGCGCCGATGCGCGTATCGACCAGCCCCCGCGTCTTCAACTCGGCGCCCGCCAAGGCCACGGTCCGGCGTGCGTCGAAGATGCCGGAATGGACCAGCGTGCCGATGATCGCCACGTCCTGCGGCCGAATGGTCCACACGGTGTGTCCCTTGGCGATCGGCGCGATGTGGTGGATCTGCACGCCGACGGCTCCCGCCGGATGGGGCCCGCTGAATGTATGGACCTTCACGCCCGGAGCCTTGCGGAATAGGTCCGCGCTACCGGGGGCGATCGACAGGTGGACGGAACCCGCAGTCAACCGCCGCAGTACGTCCAGGCCCTGCAGAAACGCCTCTTCCCGGCCTTCCAGGAGATGGGCGGGGTTCACCGCCAATGGCGCGGTGTCAAAACACGAGATAAATATGTCGCGCGGCGTGATGGCCGGATCGGGCAGCACATCGAAGGGCCGCTGGCGGAGCAAGGGCCATGCGCCGCTTTCGAGCAGCGTCCGGACAAGACTTTCCCGCGACGACAGGTCGGGCTTCCGGAACTCCCGAAACTCCACCGACGGCGCCGCTTCCACCACCACTTCGGCAATCGCGCGCTTCAGCCCGCGCCGGATCTCCTGCACGCGCCCCGAGACCGGCGAACAGAAGAACGCGCCGGGGGCCGATTTGCTGGAAAACAGCGGATCGCCGGCAAGCACGTTCTCTCCTTCCCGGGCGTGCAGGGCTGGGATGGGTTCGATGCCCGGCACGTCGAAAGGCGAAAGGGCGAAGCTGCGGGGCGATGCCAACTGCAGGCGGACCGGCGGAGCGGCGCCTTTCAGTTTGATATCGAAACCACGGGAAAGTTTGTACATTTCGGGTGAGTGGACTCCGAGCGAACTCCGGGTAGAGGTCGGGCGGGTTGTTTTGTCTGGAGATCGAACCGACAACGTGGCCGGGCGGAAGGATGCCGCACAGTGCAAATGGATGCAGCATCAGCGGAGGCGTCACAGACGCCATGCCGCGGAAAACGGCGTTTTCAAGGACAAACGGTCAGCGGGAAGCAAGGACAACGAAAAAAACTACAGGAGGGTGCCGCGACCGTAGTCGAACAATTGGGGATATCAGAGCCCCATGACTCTTATGATAACCCGGGAGCAGATTCGATGCAGAAAAGACGCGGCGGGCCTTGAAGGGCCCGCCGACGTTTCCATCCGGAAGGAACAGCAGATCAGAACTTGACGAGCTCGTTAGTCCCTCGCATCGCAACCCACACATTGATGCCGTCCGAGGTACACCCCATCGGCTCGGTCCGCGTGGGGGCGGCGGTAAACTCATCCGTAATCGCGGCATTGGCGGGGTTGATCCGGAACAGCTTGGCAGGAGTACTGTCATAGGGCACCCAGATCGCCCTTCCATCGGCGCAGAAGCCGAAGGCGACGCCGACGCCGGGGAGGGCCGTCGTCGCCATCACGGTGCCCGTTGCCGGATCCATTTTCACGACGGCGCTGCGAGCGATCCACAGGGCCGCACCGTCAAAGACCATGGCCGTGAGGTTCGGAAGCCCGGATGGATACGTGCCGATCAACGTGCCATCGGAGGCCCGGAACTTTGAGACGGCTCCCGTGGACGCATGGCCGGTCCAGAGATGAGTCCCGTCGAAGACCACTGGTCCGATGTTCTGCGGCGCGGTGTAGGTGGCCGTCACCGTGCCGGTAGCGGGATGGAATCGCCGCAGCGTGGTTCCGGCGAACTCTCCCAACCACAAGTGCTCGCCGTCATAGGCCAACCCGGAGACAGCGCCCACCTCCGAAACGGCATACGTTGCGGCCACCGCCCCATCGGATGCTCGTATCTTCGTCAACCCCACCGATCCTCCGAGATGCGTCACCCACAGATGGGCACCATCAAAAACAGCATCCAATGGCCCGCCGGAAATCGACGTCGTGCTGACCAATGCGTTATCGGAAGCCCGGAATTTCGACACTGACGCTGCCTGGAAATTGACCACCCACATATGGGCGCCATCAAAAACGGGCGGCCGCGGCGACGTCGCATTGCCTACAAACAGCCGGGCGTTGCGGTTCAGCGGGTACCACTTCTGCAGCAGCACGCGAAGCTGTTCCGGGGCGGGTGGGCCGGCGGGACCCTGCGGCCCGGCGGGACCCATAAGCCCCTGCGGTCCGGAGGGCCCTGGAGGTCCGGGAGGCCC
>CAZWDD010000379.1:0-5198 GCA_964632345.1 uncultured Solibacteraceae bacterium
GTATTTGCAGCCGAGGAAGACGCCCTTGACGTTGATCTGGAAGGTGAGGTCCCACACCTCTTCGCTGGTGGCGATGGCGTCGTCGTCATCGGCGTGGGAGATGCCGGCGTTGTTGAAGACGATGTTCAGCTTGCCGTAGGTGTCCTCGGCGGCCTTCACCATGGCTTCGCAATCGGCCGCCTTGGAGACGTCGGCCTTGACGGCGATGGCTTTGCCGCCGGCGGCCTGGATGGCGGCGACGACCTCTTCGTTGGGGCCGGGGTTGTAATCGACAGCGACAACGCTGGCGCCTTCGGCCGCGAACAGCAGGGCGGTTTCCTTGCCGATGCCGCTGCCGGCGCCGGTGATGAGAGCTACTTTGTCTTTTAATCGCATGGGGGTTCTCCGTTCAGATGCGCTCGAAGTAACGGCGGCGTTCCCAGTCCGTTACGGCGCGTTCAAAGCTTTTCTGCTCGGTGCGGAAGAAGTGGATGTAGTGTTCCACCACGTCGGCGCCGAATGTGTTTCTGGCGAATTCGCTGGCGGCAAACAGATCCACGGCGTGTTCGAGCGTGTAGGGCACGCGGGGCAGCGAGCGGGCGGCGTAGACGTCGCCTTCGAAAATGGGGGGCGGCTCGATGCGGTTGCGGACGCCGTCGAGGCCGCTGGCGAGCGAGGCGGCGAAGGCCAGGTAGGGATTGGCGTCGGCGCCGGGGATGCGGCATTCGATGCGCAGGCTTTGGCCGGAGCCGACGACGCGGAAGCCGGCGGTACGGTTGTCGCGCGACCAGGCGATGCGCGTGGGCGCCCAGGACATGTCTTCGAACCGCTTGTAGGAGTTGATGGTGGGCGCGTAGAAGACCATCAGCTCCGCGGCGTGGGCCATCCAGCCGCCGAGGAACCAGCGGAACTCATCGGTTTCGCCGGCGAAGGCGTTGCGGGCGTCGCGGCGCAGGCTCATGTGAATGTGGCAGCTGGAGCCGGCCTGGCCGTGGTGCGGCTTGGCCATGAAGGTGACGCTGACGCCGGTCCGGTCGGCGATTTCCTTCATGCACTGCTTGAGCAGCGCGTGGTTATCGGCCATGGCGAGCACTTCGGAATACTTGACGTTGACCTCATGCTGGCCGAGGCCCCACTCGCCTTTCGAGCTTTCGACGGCGAAGCCGGAGGCGCGCAGATGGCGGCGCACCTCGCGCGTGAAGGGCTCCATGCGTGTGCCCTGCAGCAGGTTGTAGTCTTCCAGGTACCAGCCCACCGGCTCCAGATCGGCGTAGCCCTTGGCGGCGGCATCCTTATAGCTGTCGTGATAGGCGAAGTATTCGAGTTCCGACGCGCCGAGGGCCTCAAACCCCAAGCCGGCGGCAGCGGCCAGCTGCTTTCGCAGAATGGAGCGCGGGGCAACGGTGACGGGTGCATGGGCCTTGTCGTCGAAGACGTCGCAGTGCACGAAGGCCGTCCTGTCCTGCCAGGAGAGGATGCGCAGCGTGTCGATATCGGGCACGAGGTGGAAGTCGCCGTAGCCCAGTTCCCAGTTGGCGAACTGGAAGCCGGGCACGGGCTCCATTTCCATGTCGACGGTGAGCAGATAGTTGCAGGCGTGTGTGCCGTCGGCGGCAATCGATTCCAGAAAATGAATGGCGTCGAAACGCTTGCCCATCAGGCGGCCGTAGTGGTCGGTGAAGGCGGCGATGACCGTGTCGATCTGGCCGGACTGAATTTGAAGAGCAAGGTCCTGCAGCTTGGGGTGCGTCGATTCGGGTTTGGACATCCGATGGAGACTCGTTATTGCAAGGCTAACATCGGCGTGGCGATTCTGGAAAGCGCGTGCGTTTCTACCAGTGCGTCAACGATCCATCGGGCCGGTAGAAGACGTTCTTGCGTCCTTCGGTGGTGACCTCGGCGAGCAGCTTGCATTTGGTCAGATCGACCGTGACGCCGAGGCCCGGGCGCTCGTTCATCAGCGCCTTGCCGTTCTTGAAGTCGAGGCATTCGGGCAGGTGCGGCAGGGTGCGGCCGCCGTAGTTGTACTCCATGATGACGGGACCGGGGTAGGTGCCGAGGCAGTTGACGAGCGCGGCGGTGGCGATGGGCCCGGTGAAGTGGGGCACGATGCCGACGGCGTGCGTCTCGCAGATGGCGGCGATCTTCATCATCTCGGTGATGCCGCCGACGTTAGGCAGGGTGGCGCGGATGTAGTCGATGTCGTGGTTCTCGACGAGCTTGTTGAAGTCGTAGCGCTGGCCCCACTCCTCGCCGTGGGTGAGCGGAACGGCGGTCATCTGGCGGAGCTTGGGGATGTCCTGCAGGGCGTGTTCGTCGCGGACGGGGTCCTCGACGAAATAGGGTTCGAACTCCTCGATGAGTCGGCAGGCGCGGAGAGCGTCGGAGTAGTCGAAGCGCTGGTGGAAGTCGATGCACCAGTCGCCGTCCTTGCCCACGCCTTCGCGGGCCTCGCGGCAGTCGGCGGCCACTTTGCGGACGCGCTCATGGGTGTTGAAGACGCCGCCGCTGGGGGTGTCGCCGGCGCCCATGCGGAAGGCGCGGTAGCCGGCCTCCATGGTGGCGCGGGCGCGTTCGCGCAGGCTGAGGCGCTCGTTCGGATTGGTATTGGCGGGGCGCGCGCCGCCGGTGGCGTAGCACTCCAAGTGATTGCGCACGGCGCCGCCGAGCAGTTCGTGGACGGGGAGTTTTAGAGCCTTGCCCTTGATGTCCCACAGGGCCAGGTCCATGGCCCCCAGGGCGTGAATCTTCTCGCGGCCGGGCGGGTAGAACCAGGCGATGTACATCTCCTGCCAGATGGCCTCAATGCGGAACGGGTTCTTGCCGATCAGCGTGCCGGCGCACTGTTTCAGCGTGTCCGGGGCGCCGCCTTCGCCGATGCCGGTGATGCCGGCGTCGGTCTCCACCGTCACCAGCATGTTGCTCTGGTTGAAGAGCGGGTTGAGGTCCGGCGGCTCATAGATGCGGACGCGGGTGATCTTAATTTTGGGCAGCGCGGCTTCGGCGAAGGGGCCGGCGGCGACGGCGGCGGCGAGCGATTGGAGGAGTTGACGGCGTTTCATGGCGCCTTTTGGGTATATCAGATTCAGTGCGTCATGGCGTAGAGGATGTAGTTGATTCCGGTGCGGTAGGCGAGGCCGGTCATGGCCTCGGGGTATTCGGCAAGGTCGGCGTGTTCCCAGGCGTCGCCGATGTCCATGTTGAAGTTGACGGCGACAACGGCGCGGCCCTTCTCATCGCGGATGGCCTGCCACTGCGGCGGACCGGCGGGGCGCTGCATGCCGAAGCCGCGGCCGAGGCCGAGGTGGCGCAGGCCGGCGATGAAGAAGCGCTCGCGGATGTCGTAGAGGACGCGCCAGATGGGGTCGTCGTCATCGAGGTCGACGACCGGCTGGCCGGGCATGGCGCGGGCCATGGCTTCGCGGAAGATCTCATACTCGCGGGGGCCGAAGAAGTCGTCGACGACGAGGAAGCCGCCGCGCCGCAGATAGTCGCCGAGGCGCGTGGTTTCGGCGTCGGAGAGGTCCCAGTAGCCGGCCTGCGTGGCGTAGAGCCAGGGGTAGTCGAAGATGCGGTCATCGGTCAAGGGCAGGTGGTGGCCTTCGCCCGTGTGGATGCGGGTGAGGCGGCGGATGCCCTGGTTGAAGTGCATTTCGGCTTCGGGCCAGTCCTGCCGCCACCAGCCACGCCCGAAGCCGCGGCGGGTGAAGGAGAGGTCCTTATACTCCATGCGCACGAAGCGGAACTCGGCGGGCGCGTCCGGCGCCGCCGGCTGCGTCCAACCGGCGAGGCAGGCCAGCAGCAACGCATGCCAGGGCCGCAACATGCGCCTATTATAGGTTCATGCTGCGCCGCCAGTTTCTGACGCTGCCGCTCGCCGCCGCGCAGGCGAAGCGGCCGAATATCGTGTTCGTGCTGGTGGACGATCTGCGCTTCGACGAACTCGGCTGCACCGGGCACCCGTTCGCGCAGACGCCGCACGCGGACCGCCTGGCGCGGGAGGGTGCGCTCTACCGCAACGCGTTCGCCGCCACGCCGCTGTGTTCGCCGAGCCGGGCCAGTTTCCTCACCGGGCAGTATCCGCTGCGGCACGGCATTCGCGACAACACCGACCGTTCGGCGCGCAGCCATCAATTGGTCACGTGGCCGCGCCTGCTGCACGACAGCGGCTACCGCACAGCCTTCATCGGCAAGTGGCACATGGGCGTGGACGACTCGCGCCGGCCGGGCTTTGACCATTGGGTCTCCTTCCCCGGCCAGGGCGAAAGCTTCGATCCGCCGCTGAATGTGGACGGCAAGCCCGTTGCGGCGCGCGGGTACATCACGGACATCCTCACCGATCATGCCGTGGCCTTCATCGAACGCGAAGCGGCGCGCCCCTTCTGCGTCTACCTTTCGCACAAGGCGATTCACCCCAACGTGGCGCAGGGGCCCGACGGCAAGGTGACCGGCTCCGGCGAGGCGGCGGATTTCAAGGTGGCCCCGCGGCATAAGGATCTGTACGCCGGCCTGCCGCTTCCGCGCCGTGGCAACTACCGGCGTCCGCCGCTGAACAAGCCGGCGCTGCAGCAACAGATTCCCGGCGTCCCGCCGCTGTCGGCCGCGACGGCCACCGACGATGAGACCATCCGCAACCGCATGCGGATGACGAAGGCCATCGACGAGGGCCTTGGCCGCATCCTGGCCGCGCTCGAAAAAGCGGGCCAGCTCGACAACACGGCCATCGTGTTCACCTCCGACCACGGCTACTTCTACGGCGAGCACTGCCTGAGCCCGGAGCGCCGGCTGGCCTACGAAGAGGCCATCCGCATTCCGCTGCTGATCCGCTACCCGCGCGCCTACCGGCCCGGCACGCGCATCGACGCGATGACGATGTCCACCGACCTGTTCGCTATGTGTCTCGGCTGGGCGGGGCTGCCCGCGCCGCTCGTCCCCAGGCGCGATGCCGTGCTGATCGAGTACTACTCCGATACCGTTTTCCCGCGCATGCGCAACATGGGCTACGAAGCCGTCCGCACCGAGCGATGGAAGCTCATCCGCTACCGGGACCAGCGGGGGGCCGATGAGCTCTACGACCTGCGAACCGATCCGTTTGAACTCGACAACCGCATTGCCGACCCGCGCGCGCCGAAGGCGGAACTGGCCGCGAAGCTCGACGCGCTACTGCGGCAGGCGGGCGCCGAGTAGCACAGCTGAGAGCGCCTGCATCAGCGCGGCGG
>CAZWDD010000380.1:0-5194 GCA_964632345.1 uncultured Solibacteraceae bacterium
GGTTATCCGCCTGAACTGGCAGTTCGCCGGTGAGGTCGACGACGCTGGCGAAGCCTTCGGTGGCCGGCCTTCCCGCCCAGACGCCGCCGGCGATCTCCGATGGCGCCGACTTCCACATTCTGGAGTTGACCCACGCCGCCACCCAGTACGGCAGCATCCAGAAGGGCATTCGGCCGCCGCGCTTTCCGAGCGTCTCGACGTTGCCGGTGGCGTAGGCCGCGGCGACCAGCGAGAGCGAAAACGCCGGCCATAAGAGCAGCCAAGTCCAACCCTGCCAATGAAATGCAGCCCATGTGAGCACTGCCGCGCCAGCCCCGTAGCAGAGCGCCAGACGCGGTCGGCGGCACTCCTGCCGGCTGCGGTCCGGGAGCAGGGCGACCACCAGAATACCCGCCCATAGCCCGGTGGGAACATCAATGAAGTGGTGCTGCCAGGTGGTGAGGGTGGAGACGGCGATGAGCAGGAACCATGCCGCAGCGACGGGACCGCGGATTTTTCGGGAGAGGATATAAGCCAGGCTTATGTGAAGGGAGGGTGCCTGATTGAACGGACGGTCAAATTCAAACAGTAGTTTGAAAAAAATGGCGAAAAAACTGTCCAACGAAGGCGGTTGGAACGTCATTTGGAGCGGAAAAAGCGCAAAAAACGACACAGAAATCACCTGAATTGCGAGCAGGCGGAGGCCATGACGGTCCATCTCCTCCCGGGTGCGGCAGAACAGGAAGGAGGCGGCATAGAGCAGGTCACTCGACCAGTAGGGGAGGATGGTCCAGGGGAGGAAGGGGATGTTGTGTTCCCAGGCGAAGACGATGGAGGGGACGTGGTCGCGGGCGGCGGCGATGCGGTTGGCCCAGTTGTAGGAGAGAAAGAAGAGCGGCCCGAGCAGCGCCAGCCAGGCGGCGGCGCGCGGGAGCAGGGCTAGCGGCGGCGCGCCAGCGAGACCGTGAAGATACCCCACTCGTCCACCTTCTGTTCGACTTTTTCAAAGCCCGCGGCGGCGACCAGTTCGTCGAGTTCGGCCTGGGTGCGGCGGCGCATGATCCAGGGGCGGCCGTCGCGGTGGCTGGTCAGGGTACGGGCGATCATTTCCAGCTGCGGGTGCCAGGGCTGGCCGGTATAGAGGAGGAAGCCGCCGGGCGGGATGGCGCGGGAAAGGCTGGCCAGGGCGAGTTGCACGGGCTGGTTCTCGGGGAAAAGTTCGAAGAGGCCGGAGACGATGCCGATGGTGGGTTGAGGGTCGGCGGCGGCGAGGCCATCGGGGTTGAAGGCGTCGGCGGCTTCAAAGACGGCGTTGGCGTCGAGGGCGGCGATGAGGCGGCGGCCCTGTTCGACGTTTTCCTGGCGGAAGTCGCGGAGGCGGATGTGGTCGGCATCGATGCCGGCCTCGAGGACGTAGCGGCCGTGGCCGGCGGCGACATCGACGATGCGGGCGGGGAGGCCGGCGGCGCGGACGTGCGCGACGGCACGGCGGAGGAGGGATTCCAGGTGCTGCTTGCGGATGCGGATGCCGCGCCAGCCGATGGCATTGAGATAGAACCAGTCGACGAGTTTGCCGATGGGGGTGATGCCGGAGGGCTGGTTGCGGTAGATGTAATCGAGGGTGGCGCCGGAGTCAAAGCCGGTGGCGAGGCCTAGGCGGATGCCATCGGAGAGGCGGCCGCCGGTGCGCATGGACAGGCGGGTGAGGGCGAAGTTGATGGCCTTGGGGTGGAGCGGCGGGAGCGGATGGCGGAGGGTCTGGTGTTCGTCGTCGGGGGGGCGGGGGCGGTCGGCGTGGAGTTGGGTGGGGGTGGCGGGAGGCCGGTGGAAGTAGCGCTGAATAAACTCGCGGGCCTTGGCGATGGGAAGGTGGCGGTCCTTTTCGCCGAGGGTGTCGTGGAGGAAGCCATCGAAGGTGTGGAGTTCCTTTTCGGCGGCGCCGAGGCGGGCGAAGAAGCGGTGCTGGGGGGCGTTGTGAACGACCCAGTCGCGGCCGGAGAGCAGGAGTTGGGTGGGGACGCGGATGGCCTGGGCATCGTCGATGATGCGGTTGGCTGTCTGGTAGAGGCCGAGCAGGACACGGACGGAGATGGGGCGTTTGATGAGGGGATCGGTGGAGTAGGTCGCGGCGCGTTCGGGATCGCGGGTGAGGGCTGCGCCCTTGACGTAGGACTGGACGAAGAAGTCACCGGCGACGGCGTGGGCGAGGGTGAGGCCGAGGCGGGCGAAGGGGACGTAGAGCTTGACCTGGAAGGCGGGGGAGGCGAGGACGAGGCAGCGGATGGGCGGCGCGTAGTCGTGGACCCAGGCGGCGGCAAAGACGGCGCCGACGCTTTGGGCGACGACGGCGATGTTGGGGATGGGGATGGCGTGGGTGGCCGAGGTATGGCGGATGAAGTGATCGAGATCGGCCGCGAAGGTGGCCATGGTGGTTTGGGAATCGAGGCGGCCTTCGCTGAGGCCGTGGGCGCGGGCGTCCCAGGCGAAGATGTCGAACGCGGGGAGGTTGAGTTCGTGGGCGAGATGGGCGAGGCGGCCGGAGTGTTCGTGGCCGCGATGGAGGAGGACGATGGCGTTTTTGCCATCGCCGGGCCAGTGGCGGTAGAAGAGGCGCGTGCCGTCCGGAAGGGGGAACCGGTGTTCGACCGCTGAGCGGGTGGTGAGAACGGGTGTTTCCATGGGATCGGCCGGATATTGCAGTATACGGCGCGGGGACGCGGAGGGCACTAACGAGAATGGCGGATTTCCGGGTGGAAAATCGTCACGGGCGCGGCGATTCGCCGGGGGCGGGTCAGGCCTTGGCGGTGAGGATGGCGCGGATGCGTTCGGCGACGATGCGTTCCTCGCCGTCCTTGAGGCAGTTGGCGAAGATGCCGAGGCCGGGCCAGGAGGGGCGGAAGCGGGTCATGTCGGCGGCCACGATGGAGGGCTGGCCTGCGCGGAGACGGTTGTTGACGTCGGCGGCGGTGAGGCCGAGTTTTTGTTCATCCCACTGGACGGAGAGGCGGGGCGAATGGCTGTAATCGAGGTTGGTGATGAACTCGGTTTTCAGGGTGGGGATGCCGGCGAGGAGCGAGGCGACGCGATTGAGCATGGCGGTCTGGCGGGCGCGTTCGGCGGAGTCGTCGCGGGCGAGGGCGCGTTCGACGGCGGTGAGGAGGCCGACGATTTCCTCCTTGCCGACCTTGGCGATGCGGGCGAAGTGGTTATTGGGAGAGCTGTTGGCGGCGGCGGCGATGAGGTCCTTGCGGCCGAGCAGGAGGCCGGAGCACTGGGGGCCGCGGAGGTTTTTGCCGCCGGAGAAGGCGACGAGGTCGGCGCCCATTTTGACGAAGGCGGAGAGGTTGGAGGCGGGCGGGATTTCGGCGGCGGCGTCGAGGATGAGGGGCAGGCGGGCTTTGTGGGCGATGTCGATCATCTGTTCGAGGGAGAGTTTGTGGCCTTCGGAGTTGTGGCTGAGGATCATGCCGAGGGCGGCGGTGCGGGGGGAGATGGCGGCGCGGATTTCGGCGGCGGTTTCGGCGGGGATGATGCGCGTGTTGATCATGCGCCAGTTGTGGTCATAGGGGTTGCCGGCGCCGGTGTGGGCCTTCTGCATGATGATCTCGTTGGGGGAGCCGGACAGATCGGGGAGGCGTCGGATTTTGGCGATGTCGGCGCCGACGGTGACGGCGCAGGTGGCCAGGCAGATGGAGCAGGAGGCGCCGGCGGTGACGAAACCGGCTTCGGCGCCGGTGAGTTCGGCGAGGCGGAGCCCGACGCGGTGCTGCAGTTCGTGGATGGCGACGAAGCTCTGGGCGGCTTCGCGCATGGCGTCGAGGACTTCGGGTTCCATGAGGGTGCCGCCGAGGGTGGTGAGGGTGCCGTAGGCGTTGATGAAAGTGGGGACGCCGAGTTTCTGGTAGATGGACGGGGAGGCGGGGGGAGGGGCGGCTTCGGCGGCGAGCGGGAGGGCGAGGCTGGACTGGAGGATACGGCGGCGGTTGGGTTTCATGAGGGAGGGGTCCGGGGAGAGTATATCGCGGGGCGGGGGTGGGTGGGATCGACTTGTTCCAATATGACCTTGGGAGCGGGTCCGTTGTTGCGCCGACGGCAAAATACGCGAAGGCGCACCGTGGCATTGTTCCAAAGGCACTTGACAGCCACAATTCGATGAGCCATCATTTTGTTCGGTACCGAATGAATGACGCGAAGCCGAATCTTCAGCCTTTAGGCTTTCTTGTGGGGCGAGTGTATTACAACTACGTCGCGCTGCTCACCCAGCATTTGAGAGAGACGGGATTGGACGAGCATTTGATTCCCGGTATGGGTGGGGTGTTGTTTGTGCTGTATGAGGAAGACAATTTGAGTTTCAAGGAGGTGACTCGCCGGGCCGGGATTGCGGCTTCCACGCTGACGGGGATGGTTCGGCGGATGGAGCAAGCTGGTCTGTTGGAGCGGGAAGCCGACGACGAGGACCGGCGAAGTTTTCGTTTGCGCCTGACGCGGCGGGCGGAAGGCTTGCGTGGGCGGTGTTATGCCGTTAGTGAAGCGCTTGAGGCGGAGTTGAACGCGGGGATTCCGGTGGGGCAGCAGGAGTTGTTGCGCCGCTTGATGACCCAGGTTTCAGGCAACATCCAGAAGCGGTTGCGGGCGATGAAGTCCAGGCACAAGGAGGCCGTATGAAGTATTTTTTCGTTTTGGTGTGTGTCGCTGCACACGTTGCCGCCGCGCAGCCGGGCACCGATTGGAAACGTGTGGTGGATTTGCGAGAGAAGCAGGTACGGGGCATTGTGCTTTCCGCGCCGGATCAGGAGTATCTTGCCAAGGCGCTTGCGTCGCTTGACTCGCGCCAGAACTCGCCTGTGGCGACGCGGCTGGCGTTGGCCGGGTTGAGTGGCGATGGCGCCGGAGAGGTGTTTCAGGCGCCGCCCGAGCGGATTGGTCTGGATCGCGCGCCGGTTCAAATCCTCGCTGCGACTACGGCGGATAGCCGGCTAATCCAAGGGTCTTACCGGAGGCCACCCGGGAGGGGGCCTTTTCCGGCGGTGCTGATGATTCACGGCGGACTGGATCCGCAACGGCCTGAGAAGCAGTCGTGGTTCCTGACGGAGGGTCCAGTGCATACGCGGTTGCTGGCGGCCGGCTTTATTGTGGCGCAGGCAACCTTTCGCCCTTATAACCGGCAAAATCTTTTGGCGCCGGGACCAGACCTGGACGTAGAGGCGCTTTACTT
>CAZWDD010000381.1:0-5191 GCA_964632345.1 uncultured Solibacteraceae bacterium
TGGCGTATCGCGTCGGCCATGACAAAGAACTTCGCCCGATACTCGTCGGCCACAGTGCGTCCGTGTGACTGGTACCAGTACATGACAATGCTCTTATTGTCGCCGCGTTGCACCACATACGAATTGGCCTCCACCGGCGTGGCGCGCCCAGGAACTTCCACGGGAACGATTGTGCTTCTTTCGGCCACCCATCCATTTCCGGGCAGGCAGTTCTTCGGCGAGTGCGGCGCAACCCCGGCCCGCTGGGAACGGAAGAATGCAATAAAGAGCCCCGCCTGCTGCACCGAACCGGCCCGGTTGTAGTAGCGCGAGAGAGTATCGTCGGCCTTCAGCACGGCCTGCACTTCCGGCTCGATCTGCCATTCCTTGAACAGCGTCCAATCTCCGAGTACGGCGGGCAGCGTCGAAAGCGGCGCCGGCGTGGGCACATACTCCTTCCGGGCATTCAGGTAGTAGCCGGCCGCGCCCTGCACCACCACCAGGAACGAGACAATCAACAGATTCCGGGACTGAAACAAAGTACGCATCAACACTTACGCCGCCACGGTGCGGGCCTCCCGGATGGAAATCCACTTCTTCAGGACAGCGTGAAACAGCAGCATCAGCGCGAAGGCGAAGCCAAACGACACGCCCCCCTCCAGCGTATGAAAGAAACCTTGCGCAAGTTCCGGACTGTATTCGCTGATGATGCCCGTTGCCGAAACTCGAAACGCGTTGGCTGCCACCGCAATGGGAATGGAAGTTAGAAAAATCGCCCACCGTACCCAGATACGGTCGTCGGAAAAGTATCCGTAGACCAGCGACAGGAAGGTCAGCGACAGTAGCGAACGGATCCCGCTGCATGCCTCCACCACCGATAACTTCTGGTTCGCCAGTTCCAGCACATTCCCATCCCGCAACACGGGAATACCCAGCAGTCCCAGGACATTCTCGGCAACCGCACTTGCGAACAACTGGAGCGGGAACGTGATCTGGTTATAAATCACCGCAGGGATGGGAACCATCAACGGAAGCATCAACAACGGCAACGCCAAACCGCGGACGAACGGCCACCCGCCAAGGAACAGGACCACGCCCCACACCGACGCAACAAACGCCGACCGCTGCAGAAACAGCTCCGCACCCAGTATCCCGAGCAACATCTGCACAACGGCCCAGGCCATCAGGACCAGCCCCAGAAAGTTCGGCACCGGCGTCAAAAGCGCCAGTTCTTCCTTCCGCCGCCAGGCAATATAGGCGGCCACGGCGGGAACGAAGAAGCCGTGGCCCATATCCTCGTCCGCGCTCCATTGTTGCGCCATACGAATCAGGATCGGCAGATAGGCAGCTACCAGCAGCCCCAGCACCCAGCCGACATGCAGCCAGGGAAACGGCCGCACAACGGAGCGCTCCGCTTCGATCCCTTCAGTTGCGTTCATTTCTCCTCAGTGTGGCACAGCCGATTACGGCACACAATTACCTTGTATCGTCCACACGGTGCAATAACATTAGGTTCGTCGTACCCGACCGCCACATCGGCTGCCCCGCCAGCAGAATCACCGTATCCCGCACTTTGCACAGACCCCGGTCCAGTAGCGCGCGGTCCATGGATGCCACCATTTCGTCCACTGTCGACTCAGGTGGCGTGACGACGGCGTGGATTCCGTACACAAGCGAAAGCTGCCGGGCCACTGTCTCATTCAAAGAAAAGGCGAAAATCGGCACCGGCGGACGGTACTGCGCCACCAGACGCGCCGTGGATCCGGAGGTGGTGAACACCACAATGGCCGCGACATTGGCCGACTTTGCGGAATGATACGTGGCATCGGCCAGAATCTCCGCGATCGACGGATTCTGCCGCTGCGGTGGCGGTTGATAGCCGCGCGGACGCATCGCGACCTCCGCCTCCGACGCAATGCGCGCCATCATCGCCACGCTCTCCACCGGGTAGGATCCGGCCGAGGTTTCGGCCGAAAGCATCACCGCATCGGTGCCGTCATAGATCGCATTGGCCACGTCAGACACTTCGGCGCGGGTGGGAACCGGGCTGTCGATCATCGACTCCAGCATCTGCGTCGCCGTAATGACGAACTTACCGCTGTGCCGGGCCTTCTCAATGACGGACTTCTGAATAAACGGAACCTTCTCGCAGGGCAGTTCCACGCCCAGATCCCCGCGCGCCACCATGACGCCGTCGGACTCCTGCACGATGTCGGCCAGGTTCTGCCACGCTTCGGGTTTCTCGATCGTCGCCACGAACGGGAGCGAAACCTCCCGCTCCACCAGAAACAGACGCAAGCGGATGATATCGGACGCCTTGCGGACGACCGACAGCGCGACGTAGTCGATCCCCTGGTTGATGCCGAACTGCAGGTCGGCCATGTCCTTCTTGGTCAACGAAGGCGTGGAGACATTCACGCCGGGCAGATTGATGCCCTTGCGGTCGCCAATCCAGCCGCCCGCCACCACTTCGGTCTTTACGCTGACCCCGTCGGTCGAAACGGCGCGCAGTTCCACCGCGCCGTCGGCCAGCAGAATTCGGTCGCCCGGCTTCACGTCGCGGGCCAGATTCGCGTACACGGTGGAGGCCCGCTGCGCATTGCCCAGCGTCTCTTCGGTGGAAATCTCAAAGGCGTCACCGGCCTTCAACTCCACCTTGCCGCCCTCGAAACGGCCCAGACGGATCTTCGGGCCCTGCAGGTCCAGCAACAGCCCGGCCTGCGAACCCGCCTCGGCGCACACCTCGCGTACCGTCCGCATCCGCGCGGCGTGTTCCTCATGCGTGCCGTGCGACATGTTCATCCGGAACACGTTCACGCCGGCGGCCAGCATCTTGGCAATGATCTCCCGGCTGTCGGAGGCCGGTCCCAGCGTCGCTACGATTTTAGTGGTTCTCACGGTACTCTGAAAAGGTCCCTTCCTCCATCATGCCATTAGTCCAAGTTATTGTTCTTGCCATCCTCCAGGGCATCACCGAGTTCCTTCCCATTTCCAGTTCGGCCCATCTGGCCCTGACGCCCTGGCTGTTCGGGTGGGCCGATCAGGGACTGGAGTTCGATATCGCGCTCCACTTCGGCACCCTGTTCTCGGTTCTCATCTACTTTTTCCGCGACTGGCTGCGGATTCTGGCCAACGGCATTGGCATGGGCGAAATGCCGGCCCTCGGGCAGGACCCCGCTCTGGACCGCAATCCGAAGATGCTCTGGTACCTGATCGCCGCCACCATTCCCGCCGGCGTCGCCGGACTTCTATTCAAGGACACGGTGGAATCCACGCTGCGTTCCCCCTATGTCATGGGTGGCATGCTGATCGCCGTCGGCCTGCTGATGTGGCTCACCGAGAAATGGGCGAAGCATGAGCGCACCATCGGCGACATGAATCTGAAGGATTGTCTGTTCATCGGCTGCGCGCAGGCGCTGGCACTCATTCCCGGCACATCGCGCTCCGGCATCACGATGACGGCCGGCCTGGCGCGTAACCTCGACCGCTCCACCGCGGCGCGCTTCTCCTTCCTGCTGTCCACGCCGATCGTCGCCGCGGCGGCACTGAAGGGGCTTTACGATCTCCGCAAACATGGCGCCCTGACGCCGGAAATGATCCCCTCGCTCGCCATCGGCATCGTCGTAACGGCCATCACCGGCTGCTTCGTCATCTCGGTACTGCTCAAGTTTCTCCGTACCAACTCCGTCGTTCCCTTCGTTGTTTACCGCATCGCCTTCGGCCTGTTCGTCATCGGCCTGGCCTTCACCCGCGGCTGATTCCTTCCGGTTATCATATTCGGAGCCATGAAGCTCCTTGCCGCCGCCCTGCTTGTCTCCGCCGTATTCGCCCAGAAGCCGCCGCTGCCCGCCCCGCTCGGCATTCCCGCCCCCGGGCCAACCGGCGAAGGCCCCTACGCGCCGCAACCCATCCGCCCGGGTGGCGTCGTGGTGCCGCTGTACCCGCCCGGGTCTTCGCATCTGAAGGCGGACCGGGTCCGCGAGGCCGAGGTCTACAACATGAGCCAGGCCGTCCCGGGGCGCATTTCTAGCATCATCAACATCCACAACCCCTCCATCGAGTTCCATCCCGTCGAACGCGGCATCAATACCGGCGCCGTCATCATCCTTGCCGCCGGCGGCGGCCACAACACCCTCAACGTCGGCGGTGAAAGCGCCGACTTTATACCCTTCTTCTACAACTACGGCATCAACACCGTCATTCTCCGCAACCGGCTCCGGCGCGATGGCTACAACCCGCAGACCGACGCGGTCAACGATGCCCTCCAGGCCATCCGCATCGTCCGCGCTTACGCCAGGGAGTGGAATCTGGATCCGAACAAGATAGGCATCATGGGCTTCTCCGCCGGGGCCGAGTTGTCCGCGCCCGCCGCCGTCCTCTTCCCGGAATTCGACCGCAAGAACAATGATCCATCCGACCCCTTCGCCGGCGTCTCCTCCCGTCCCGATTTCGTCGGCATCATCTATCCCGGCCCGTCCCCATTCGCCCGCAACCGCACCTCCCCGCCCATCCCCAACAATACACCGCCCGCCTTCCTCGCCACCCCAGGCACCGGGGACCGCATCCATGCCATCTGGGCGCTCGACTACTTCAACGCCATGCTCCTGGCGGGCATCCCCAACATTGAACTCCACGTCTATGGCAATGGCCGCCACCCCGGCGACGCGCTGCCGGACGGCTCCCGCATGTCCGGCGGGCTCACGGACCGCAACGGCATCCCGCTCGGCACCTGGCAGTTCCGGTTCATCGACTGGTTCCGTGATCTCGGCTTCCTGCAGAAACCTGGCATCGCAACCAAAGCGGCCGAAGATGTGGCCAACTACAAGCCCCCGCGCCCGTTCCCTCCGGCCCCGCGGCGAAACCCATAGCAGCTCAACCACTTCCGGAACATTTTCTGGCATAATTGTAGACGCTCTGGCTATTGCGCGCTCCTGACCGCGCCATCAATGCACATTCTCAGGCCATCAGCCGACCGGCGGCTCAATCTGCTGACAGGACTCCTGTTCCTGATCGGCGCATGCGCCCTTGCGGCCAGCCTCATCTCACATTCGCCGGAGGATCCGGCCTGGAACACCGCCGCCGAGGCCCTCCGGCCCCGAAACTGGGTCGGCTACCCCGGCGCCTGGTTCTCCGACATTGTGCTCAGCCTGGCCGGCTTCGCCTCCTGGCTGCTGCCAGTGATGGTGTTCGGCTTCGGGTTGCGCCGGATGCG
>CAZWDD010000382.1:0-5174 GCA_964632345.1 uncultured Solibacteraceae bacterium
GTCTCCCGCCGGTCCTGCCGCGCGGCGTCCACATCCGGCGGCCGCACCAGCCCGTTCGGCCCGATGTCCACCTGCGTCAGGTAGATGTAGCCGTACTTCGCCCCCAGAAACCCGGGGTCCCGCGTGATGTTCGGGTACCCCATCACCACGTACATCGGCACCTCATCGGTCTTCGGGCCCAGCTGTTGGGAGATCACCGAACCGATCGATGGGTACTGCAGCGTTCCACTCGGCATGCGTCCGGTGTGGACCAGATTCGCCGCCGCCGCATGTTCGCTGACAATCGAATGCGTAATCGAGCGCATCACCACGCAACGGTCCACCAGTGGCGCCGTTCGCGACAGATGCTCGCACACCTGCACGCCCCGAATAGCAGTGTCGATCGAGTCGTAGTACGACCCCGGCTTCTTCTTCCCGTCCCCCCGCATCTTGGGGTCGAACGTATCGATCTGCGCCGCGCCGCCGCCCAGCCACAGGAAAATGCAGGCATCCGCCTTGCCCTTCGGCAGCGCCGTGGCGGCCATCGCTGCCGCGCTCGATTGCAGAAATCCTCGCCGGCTCAGCGTCATGGCACCATCGCAAACTCGGGCGAATTCATCAACGCCCACAGCATGTCCTCGTAACGTTCCCGGAAATCCTTGGACAGCCGCGCCGTCGGCTGATCGCCGAAGCGCAGTTTGCGCTCCTCCTCCATTCGAATCAGGCTCGCCTCGGCGCTCAGATGGTTGGACCACGACACACGGCCGTCGCTCTCACGCCGCGTCGCCCTCGCCTGCGCCCCCTTCACTACGCGGCCCGCATATACCGGCTCCAGAAGCTTCGCAAACGCCGCCTTCTCCTTCGCCTCCGGCAGCCGGGAGAGGATGCGCAGGAACGTCGTATCCAGCAGTTCCGATAACGGCATCCCGTCCATGGCCATGGCCGTGAATGCCGAGTCATCGGACAGACGCGCCATCCGCGTCCCCATCACACCGTTCGCCAGGATCAGATTCTGAATCGGCGAAGGCGCGTCATCCCGATCCGTCGCCGGGCTCTGCCGGGACTGCCGCCATCCATATGTCGTCATCACATCGACGATCGACTGCGCAATCGGAAGCGCCAGCGCCGGACGGTCCCGTTCGTTCGAAAGTGCCGTCATCTGCCATCCCCGCGCCGGGCTGCCAAGGTCCAGAAACTGCTGCGCCGTCCGGTCGCCAGCCGGGTTCAGGTTCATCGGCTCACAGTCAAACGTCTTGCCCGCAGCCAGGTGCAGCGAGTCCACCAACTGCTCCGCCGTCAGATTCCGATGCGCGGGCCCGGCAAAGTAGCGTTTCGAGGAACTCATCTGATCGGCCGGCAGTCCCGCCGCCCGCCGCTGATACGCCCGGGAGTTGAGGATCAATTTCGCCAGATGCTTCAGGTCATAGCCGGAGGCGATGAATTCGCGCCCCAGATACTGCAGCAACTCCGGATGCGAGGCGCGGCCGCGCGCCCAATCATCTACCGGCTCGAAGATTCCAACGCCCATGTAACGCCGCCAGACCCGATTGGCCACCACCTGCGCAAACCGTTCGTTCTCCGGCGAAATCAGATACCCCGCCAGCGCCCGCCTCGTGTCGATCTTGGACGCCGCGGGCAGTGAGGCGCTATCGGCGTGCGCGGCCAGTTTGGCAAACGGCCACTCCGGGTCAATCCGCTCGCCCGGCTTCAACGCCGACGTCACCGCCGGCTTCCGGCCACCCTCGCCCTGCGGCACCGTGCTCGCCGCCGGCAGCACCAGCGGCTTGCCTTCCAGCATCGCCGCCAGAGAGAAAAGATCCTTCTGCTTGAACGGATGAAACGGCGCATCGTGGCAACGCGCGCAGCTCATCTTCTGGCCCAGAAACGCCTGTCCGATGATGTCCGCCTTCGCCGCCATCGGTGAATCGTTCAGCGTCGCCATCGCGAACGACGCAGGACCGCCCCTCGTCGCGCTTCCCTCCAACTGCACGAGTTCGGCAACGAAACGGTCAAAAGGAATGTTGTCGGTAAACGACTGATACATCCACCAGCGGAATGGGCCGGTATTGTTCAGGTCCGGCTTCAGAATGCCCGGGTTTTCCGCCAGCACGTCCTGCCAGTAGCTCACCCAATGGTCCGCCCACGAAGGGTCGTCGACCAGCCTGTCAATCGCGCGGCGCCGCCGCTTGGCAGGGTCTTCCTTCAGGAACGCGCGAACCTGGTCAGCCGTCGGAATCAGTCCGGTCGTATCAAGCGTCACGCGGCGCAGAAACTCCAAATCGGAGATCGCTCCCGTCGGCTTCAGCCCGGCCTGCCCCAGTTTCGCGTCAATAAATCCATCCACGCTTAAGCCCGCGGGCAACGGACCCATCCGCTCCCGAATCTCCTTGTGCCGCGCGGCCCACGCCGCCTTCACCTCTTCGCTGACCGCCCGCCGCCGCGCGGTATCGCTCTCGTAATGCCGCGCGTGGGAGGCCGCGGCGTATTCCTCCCAGGCCGCATCCGTCAACTGCGGTGTCCCGTCGGGGCCCAGCAAATGGTCCACTTCGCCGTTCCGCGATACGCCCACGGCCAGTTCCCCCGTCGAAGGATATAACCCCTTCCCGCCCACCACGGCAATCAGCTCAAACGAATGCTCGCCCGTGGGCAACGTCACGCGCGCCAGCGAATCCTGGTGCGGATATGCCGCCGGGCGCAGCGGGGTGTTGTCGCGCACAATCGGCGGCGGCACCGGATCGTCGCTCGAAGTATTGGGCTTCTGCGGCTTCGTGGAGGCAACCGTTTGCCCGTTCACGCGGAACTGCGCCGCGCCCCGCGCGCGCAGCCGAAACCGGTACTCCCCACCGGCCAGGTGCCGCCGGTACGTGGCCCGCAGGATGTACGGCGTCGAACGGTCCAGGGGAATCGCACTCGGCGAGAACTTCGTCGGCGTATGCACGAACGCAAACGCCGGCTCGGTGTAGCGGTCCGTTGGCTCGGCGCCCGTCAGCGTGAAGAATTCGGCTGGTGGAACGTTTTCAAACAGCTCCACACGGACGGCACCGCCCGAGGGCAGCGAGGGCGCCGGCGCACCCGGCAGGCAGCCCAGCAACAGGAAGAGAGGAAGGATTCGCACGGCTTACCGCGCAATAATCTATCACTCCCATCACTCCCATTCCAACTCCAGTAGGGCCATTCGCCCGGCGCGCTCCACCTCAAACGCCACCGCGTCGCCTGGGACAAAACTCTTGATCGCCGCCCGGAAGGAAGCCAGATCCGGGATCAGCTTCCCGTTAATCGCGTAGACCGCGTCGCCCGGCTGCAGCGGTGTCAACTGGCTGGAAACCGACGGCGCCTGCGCCGCTACAATCACCCCGTACGGCCGTCGCAGCCCCGGCATCATCCGGCTGGTTGTCTCGTCAATGTCCACACAAAGCAGACCGATCTGCGGCACCAGATTCGTCTCCGCACTCACCTTCTTCGCCAGTTGCTCCGGCCCATCCTCCCGCGCCAGCACCGCCGTGCGAATCGCCACCTCCTGCCCCCCGCGAACCACACCAAGCTCCACCGTCTCCCCGGCCGCATGGCGGAAGATCCCCATCGCGAACTGCGCGGCGTTCTCCACCGTCCGCCCGTCAATCGACACAATCACATCCTTCACCCGCACTCCCGCCGCGGCCGCCGCACCCTTTTCGTTCACATCCGTCACAATCGCGCCCCAACCCTGCCCCAACTCCAACGCCGCTGCCAGCCCCGGCGTCATGTTCTGCGTCGTTACCCCAATCTCGCCGCGCTGCACCCGCCCGTGCTCCCGCAACTGCCGGTACACCTGCCGTGCCATATTGCTCGGGATCGCAAATCCCAGTCCCTCACTGCCGCCCGATTGCGACAGGATCATCGTGTTGATCCCGATCAGCCGCCCTTCCAGATCCACCAGCGGCCCGCCGCTGTTCCCAGGGTTAATCGGCGCATCCGTCTGCAGATACGTCATCGGCGCGTCCTCGCGCAACTGCCGCTCCGTCGAACTCAACACGCCCATCGACATCGAATTCTTCAGCCCCAGCGGACTCCCCATCGCCACCACCATCTGCCCCTGCCGCAGCGCGTCCGAGTCCCCGAACGCCAGCGCCGGCAACCGCCCGGACTCCACCTTCAGCAGCGCCAGATCCGTCTCCGCGTCCTGGCCGATGATCTTCGCCTCCAGCCACTGCACCCCACGCTTACCCCGCTCGTTGATCGATACCCGCACCCGCTGCGTATTGGCAACCACATGCGCGTTCGTCAGAATGTATCCCTCCGCGTCCACCACCACGCCCGATCCCGTGCTGCGCCGCCGTCCCACCACGCTCACCCGCGTCGGCCCGCCCTCCTGCAGCGGTCCGTAACCCGATGCGGCAATCTCCACCACCGACGGAGATACCGCATCCGCCAGCAGTTCCAGCGCCGCGCTCGCGTCGTGCAGCGAACGCCCGAACTCTCGGCCCACCGTCGAACCCAGCAACGGCATCATCACGGCAAACGTCAACACTGTCAGTCGTAGCATCGGTGCCTTTCTGCTCTTTCAGACGCAGCCGGCCGCCGTGAGGTTTGTAATGAATCGGTTAAGCGCTACTGCGTCGCCGCGCAATGTATCACCGCGCGCACGTTCGTCGCGCCGGGACAGGTGCCCTGCAGATAGGCCCCCGCGCCGAATGCGGCCCCCGCCACAAGCAGCAGCGGAATCCACGTCCGCGCCAGCAACCGCACCGCCCAACCGGCCGACGGCTCCCGCAATTGCCGCACCAACCCCGCCCCAATGGCGCACTCCAATGCCACCTCCGGCAGAATCTCCGGCGCCATCCAGATTAGATACGCTCCCGCCCCGCAGATCAGGACCACCACCACCGCCAGCACCACCAACACCCACCACCCCTCTTCCAGTTCGACATCCAGGTCCACCCCCCCGCCCGCCAACCGCACGCCCCCATCCAGCGCCGCCTCTACCCCCACGTCCGCCACATCTCCGGCCACCTCCGCCCGCGTCGAGTCCGCCTCCATCCCCACGTCAATTGGAATACCCGCCGCATACCAGACCCACAACCGCACCAGCAGGAAGAACACCCCGTACGCCCCCAACACGCTCAGCGCATACCGCCAGGCCATGTCCGTAAACCCTCCGGCAAGAAAGACACGGTCCAGCAACACGCCGCTGCCTCCGGTGGCCGCCAGCCTCGCAC
>CAZWDD010000383.1:0-5173 GCA_964632345.1 uncultured Solibacteraceae bacterium
AACCCCGCCAGCCCCTTCGCCGCCAGCGAAGCGCTCCCCGCCACCGGCGCAACCGCCGCCCGCCCGCTCCGCACCACGTCTCCCGCCCACTCCCCGCCGCCCGCTTCCCGCGCTCCAGCCATCCCGGCCAGCACGATGTAAATCCCCATCGTCGTCAAATACACCGGCACAAACAGATAGAACAGATGCAGCGTTCCCGAACGCTCCAGCGCCAGCGCCAGCACCACCGCCGCCCCCCAGGCGGCCAGCGCGGGCCAGTTCAACTGCAGCCCCTTCCGTGCCGCCCAGTATCGGGTGTAGCCGATCCGCGGAAAGATCCAATGCTCCGTAATCACGATCGCCCCCGCCGGGCACAGCAGCAACCCGTACAGCCCCACAAAATCCAACAGCCGCGTGAACACGAACGGGAAACAGGCGATCACCGTCGTCACCATCCCCGCCACAATCGTCACCTTCGTCCGCGGCCAGTCCGGCGTCACCGCCTGCAGCGCCAGCCCCGCACGGTACAGCGTCGGGTTCGACGTCGTCCACCCCGCCACGATCACCGCCAGCACCCCCGCCCACCCCAACGCCCGGTAGGCCACCGCGCCAGGGTCCAACTCCCCCAGCGGCGAACCCAGCAGCAAAGCCGCCCCGGCTCCCATCAAACCCGCGCAGATCCACGCCAGATAGTGCCCCAGGAACATCCCCGCCACCGACGCCAACCCGTACGACTTCTTCTTCGCAAACCGGAACAGCGCCATGTCCGATAGCCCCCCATGCATCGCCAGGTTGCAGATCCACGCAAACGCCGCCACCTTCCAAAACCCCATCGGCTCGCTACCGTCAGGCGTCCGCCCTGTCCACACCATCCGTCCGCACATCTCCAGAAACGAATCCGTCCCCGCCGCCTGCATCAGCACCGGCGTCATCGCCACGGCCCCGCCGATGAACATCAGAAACATCCACGGTGCGCACACCGAGGAAAACGAAGCCACGCTCTTGAACCCCAGCGTCGCCAGCGCAACCACCACCGCCCCCACGCCCAGCACCACCAGTACAAACCGCCAGTCCTCCGGATACCAGTTCACCTGCGCCGGTATCCCGAACGGGATCCGCACCGCCGACGCTGACACCGTGATCATGCACCCCGCCAGCACGCAGAACAACGCCGCGTTGATCAGGTTGTAGATCAGCGTCATCACCGGCCCGCCAATCCGCCGCAGATACCAATACAGCGTCAACCGCGTCTCCACCGCCACCGGCGCGCACAGCAGCGTCCACGTCAGCACCGCCAGCAGGTTCCCGATCGCCAGCCCCGCGAAGATGTCCGTCACCGTCGCGCCCCAGCTCACAAACAGCGCCCCGATCACGAACTCCGTCGCCGCCACATGCTCGCCCGCAAACGCGCCCCAAAAGTACCCCGCGCCCAGCAACCGGTCTTCGCTCACCGGTTCCCGGTCGAACTCATAAAGCGCATCCAGCTTCTCGGCTGCCGTCTCTGTCGCCATCGAGATAAGATACACCCTTACCATGCCCACCCGACGCGAATGGCTCACCGCTGCCTCCGCCGGCCTCGCCGCCTGCTCCTCCACCCCCAAGCCTGACGAGTTCTCCCTCGTCGACGCGCCAATCCAACTCGGCGGCCAACCGGCCATCACCCTCCGCCGCGATGTCCCCCCCGCCGGCGATCTCCCCCTCCTCCTCGAAGCCGACATCCTCCCCGGCCGTGGCTTCAACACCTGGCAACTCCGCGCCTACCTCCCCGGCAAAGGCGTCGTCGATCTCATCACCGCTCCGCCTCTCCCCGAAGCCGCCAAACTCATGAACGGCGCCGACAACGACTTCCGCGGCAACGAATCCTTCAAAAACGGCGGCGCCATTCTCGTCCCCTACGCCAATCGCATCCGCGGCCGCTTCGACGCTCCCTCCCGCACCATCGCCACCTCCATCGCCGGCCAACCCGTCAAGCTCCCCGCCAACTGGATCGGCAAGAATCCCGGCGCCGAGCCACACGCCATGCACGGCCTCATTCTCGACCAGCCCGCCACCGTCACCCGCCGCGCCGCCACCGCCTCCGGCGCCACGCTCGAAGCCTCCTGGGAAAAGCCCTTCGGCGCCGAATGGCCCGGCTCGGCCAAACTCCAGTTCCACGCCTCCCTCACCGCCTCCGCCTTCACCCTCAAGGTCACCGCCATCAACACCGGCTCCGTTCCCCTTCCCATCGGCATCGGCTGGCACCCTTATTTCAACATCCCCTCCGGTAACCGCCGCCAGGCCAAACTCCAGATCCCCGCCGCCACCCGCGCCCTCGTCGACAACTACGACAACGTCTTCCCCACCGGCGCCACCGAACCCACCGAAGGCTCCCCCTTCGACTTCCGCCAGCCCCGTCCCATGCTCGATCAGTTCCTCGACGACTGCTTCTTCGATCTCATCCGCGGCCCCAAAGACACCGTCTCCGCCGAAATCCACGACCCCGCCTCCCGCCTCGCCATCAAGGTCACCTCCTTCTCCCCCGCCATCACCGCCTACCAGTGCTACGCCCCGCCCGACAAACCCTTCATCGTTCTCGAACCCCAGTTCAACATCGGCGACCCCTTCAACAAAGCCATCTGGAAAGATCGCGACACCGGCATCGTCATGCTCGCCCCCAACCACGAAGCCGTCTACGATGCCACCGTCGAACTCATCCGAATCAGCGACCGCGATGTGCTAGCGTAAGCGATTACCCTCGGTTACACACATGGACCGCCTCGTTCTCGCGCCAATCGACTACTCCATCCTCCTCACCTACACCCTCTTCGTTCTCGGCATCGGCTGGTTTCTGAAGGAACACACCCGCACCAGTGAGGACTTCTTCCACTCCGGCCGCGGCATCCCCGCCTGGATCGCCGGCCTCGCTTTCCTCTCCGCCAACCTCGGCGCCCAGGAGGTCATGGGCATGGCCGCCAGCGGCGCCAAGTACGGCATCATGACCAGTCATTTCTACTGGGTCGGCGCCGTCCCCGCCATGCTCTTCGTCGGCATCTTCATGATGCCCTTCTACTACGGATCCAAGGCCCGCAGCGTCCCCGAATACCTCCGCCTCCGCTTCGACGAAAAGACCCGCGGCTTCAACGCCCTCTCCTTCGCCGGCATGACCATCTTCAGCTCCGGAGTCTCCCTCTACGCCCTCGGCCTCCTCCTCAGCGCCCTCCTCGGTTGGGATTTCGATGCCTCCATCCTTACCGCCGCCGTCATCGTCCTCGCCTATATCTTCTTCGGCGGTCTCACCTCGGCCATCTATAACGAGGTCCTCCAGTTCTTCCTCATCATCGCCGGCTTCCTCCCCCTCGTCCTATCCGCCCTCAACGACGTCGGCGGCTGGTCCGGCCTCGTCTCCCGCCTCAACGCCGTCTCCGTCAAGCAGGGCTACGCCGAAGGCACCTACACCCAACTCTGGCGCCACACCGCCGACCCCGCCGCCAACCCCATGGGCATCGAGTGGTTTGGCCTCGCCATGGGCCTCGGCTTCGTCCTCAGCTTCGGCTACTGGTGTACGGACTTCCTCGTCGTCCAACGCGCCATGGCCGCCGAGTCCATGGACGCCGCCCGCCGCACCCCACTCATCGCCGCCGTCCCCAAGATGGTCTTCCCCTTCCTCGTCATTGTCCCCGGCCTCATCGCCATCGCCCTCACCCTCGGCGGCGACGCGGCCTTCAAACTTCCCGCCAAGCCCGACGGCACCCTCAACTACGACATGACCATCCCCCTCATGCTCGCCCACTACTTCCCCCCCGGCCTGCTCGGCCTCGGCCTCACCGCCCTCATGGCCTCCTTCATGAGCGGCATGGCCGGCAACGTTACCGCCTTCAACACCGTCTTCACCTACGACATCTACGGCGCCTACATCCGCCCCAACGCCTCCGGCGCGCATTATCTCCTCGTCGGCCGCCTCACCACCGTCGCCGGCATCGCCGCCTCCGTCCTCGCCGCTTACGCCGCCGTCCGCTTCAACAACATCATGGACCTGCTCCAGCTCGTCTTCGCCTTCGTCAACGCCCCGCTCTTCGCCACCTTCCTGCTCGGCATGTTCTGGAAACGCGCCACCGGCCACGGCGCCTTCTGGGGCCTCCTCCTTGGCACCGTCAGCGCCGCCGTCCATCATGGCCTCTCCCTGCCCGCCCACTCCGTCCCCGGCCTCAAGGGCGGCTGGCTAGCCGTCACCACCCGCTACCCCAGCGAAATGGCCCAGAACTTCTGGACCGCCATCTGGGCCTTCTCCATCTGCTTCGGCGCCACCGTCCTCATCAGCCTCTTCACGCGCCCCCGCCCGGAGGAGGAACTCCGCGGCCTCGTCTACTCCATGACCCCCAAGCCCCCCTCCGATCACCGCGGCGCACGCCCCGAGTTCGTCGCCGCCGTCATCCTCGCCGCCGTCGCCGTCCTCAACGTGGTTTTCTGGTAATTAGCAATGGCTCTCGATCTCCGCACCGCCATCGGCTGGCTCCTGCTCGCCATCGGCCTCCAACTCGCCGGCTACGGCCTCTTCAGCGATGGCCGCGCTGCTTCCATGAACATCCAGTGGGGCGGCATCATCGCCGCTGCCGGCGCCGCGTTCCACCTTCTCGTCCGCCTGGGGAAAAAGGCTTGAGCGCTCTGCCCGCCCGCCTCGCCGCGGAGTTCGCCGCCCGCTACGGCCACCAGCCCCGTCTCTTCCGCGCCCCAGGCCGCGTCAACCTCATCGGCGAGCACACTGACTACAACGCCGGCTTCGTCTTCCCCGCCGCCCTCGATCTGGCCACCTTCGTCGCCGTAGCCCCCAACAACGCCGGCCGCCTCCGCGCCGCCTCGCTCTCTCTTCCCGAAACTCTCGACGCGCCCGTCGGCTCCCGCCACACCGCCGCTAACTGGACCGACTTCATCACCGGCGTCGCCGCCCTCCTCGAAATCCAACAAGGCTTCGACCTCCTCATCGGTACCGAAGTCCCCCTCGGCGCCGGCCTCAGCTCCTCCGCCGCCCTCTCCGTCGCCACCGCCTTCGCCCTCGGCGCCGGCTCCCTTCCCCGCCCCGCCATCGCCCGCCTTTGCCAGCGCGCCGAAAACGAGTTCACCCCCACGCAGTGCGGCATCATGGACCCCCTCGCCAACTGCCTCGGCGCCGCCGGTCACGCCCTGCTCATCGACGGCCTCGATCTCTCCGTCCGCCCCG